>CADABQ010000010.1:0-61231 GCA_902786205.1 uncultured Lachnospiraceae bacterium
TTTGAAGGTATATCCTTCAGATAATCCTCGATAGCTCAATGGTAGAGCACACGACTGTTAATCGTGGGGTTGTTGGTTCGAGCCCAACTCGGGGAGTTAGTGCGTGTCAAGTATTGTAATAATACAAACTACTAAGTTCGAAAGAACCTCACTAAGTAGTTTGCATGCATCGCACGTAATAGACCATAATACGGTCTATAAGTGCTAATAGCAAGGCTCCTTGGTCAAGCGGTTAAGACATCGCCCTTTCACGGCGGTAACACGGGTTCGATTCCCGTAGGAGTCATTATGGCGACATAGCCAAGTGGTAAGGCATGGGTCTGCAACACCCTGATCACCAGTTCAAATCTGGTTGTCGCCTTTGTAATAGTTTTAAATTGTTATACTCTCTGTGTTGTACTTACATTTTAGTAAGAAACATTTCTTTTAGTCTAGTTATTCTTAAGTTATTTTAATTTCTGTTTTTTCCTTTATTCTAGATGTTTACAAAGAGAGTAAAATCATGAGATTTGGAGTATAATATTTTGTACAAATTATATTTGTATAAGGATTCGAAAGTTATCATGCATGGGAGTGAAAAAGCATGGTAACTTTTTTTCTATGAAAATAAATATAGTAAGTATGTTTATTATTTGTAGATGGTATTGTTTACTGCATAATTTTGTATAGGGACAGAGGTTATATTCTAATTTCCTTATTTTGTAAGAAAAGTTTGTAGTCATGTACTTTTTATTTACATAGAATTGTTGTATTAGCAATAAAATATTTGCATGAATTGCAATTAAAAATGATTACAAGTGTAATATGGGAAAGTATTGATAAACCTAGTACGAAGCATATATTATATGTTTAGCAAGGTTGCTTTGAATTTAGTAATTGGATTAGTATAGAGGCATATCTATTAAGATCGAAAAAGCATTATGAGAATAAAGCAAAAAAGGACCTCATAGAGAGCGGTTTATGCGCTTCTCTATGAGGTAATATAGCAGTGAATAATTTTTTATATTTTCTTGATTTTTTCTTCGCATTCTTTAACCGAATCAAGTAAGTCCCTTGTTTCAATTGCGAAAAGCAATAAGTAGTGGGTGGAAATTTGCTTGTATCAGGGGGAGTGCAAGCCCTTCCTGATATACTGCGAAACAGTTATTCGGTTATAAGCAAGTAGCGAAGCGGATTGCAAATATCCACTTGACTGTAAAAGTAAAAGTTTTTTATAATAGTTTTTGTCCGCAGTTAGGACAGAAGTTTGCTTCTCCAGTTTTTTGTCCACAGTTAGGACAAAAATTTGGTTTGGTACCAGCAGTTTGGTTTGGTACAGAAGTTTGCTGAGTAGGCGTAGAAGCTTGATTTTGTTGCATTGCAGCATTTACATTTTGCATCATTTGATTGGCCATTGTCATGCCCATCATCATACCTGTCATATCAGATGCCACACCACCTCCTTGAACCTTTCCAGAGGCAATACCGTCTACCATAGATACTTGTTGGTAACGATTCATATCACCGATCATAGATTGTTCAGCATTTTTGTTAATCATAGATTGCACATTTTCTGGATAATTAAAGCTCATTATATTGAAGGCAGTGATAGTGATACCAATATCATAAATCTGCATATCCAAATCACTTTTAATACCATTACTGATGTCAAAAGAATTTGCCATCAGATTAAACATATCTTTTCCCTCTTTCATAATCCATTTCATTAAAAGCTGATCTAAAATAGAAGTAATACGTTGTTTTACATCTTCTACATAATAAGATTCTTTTACACCGGCGATCTTGTCAATCAATGTCATGTAGTCATTTACTTTAAATGTAAAGGTTCCATTTGCACGAATAGGAAGTCCTCCTGGCATACTTGATGCAGGAATATTAATTGCATTTTTTGTTCCCCATTTCACTTGAAATTCCTTTGTATTTACAAAAAGAACTTCTGCACGCATGCCACTGTTAAATCCAAATTTAAATCCTTTCAATGTAGATAAAAATGGAATAATTTGTGATTCAATATCGTATTCCCCATCATCTTGAAAAATACCTTCTATACGTCCGTTGTGCAAGAATATTGCATCTTGACCAGGACGTATAATTAGTTTACTTCCTTTTTTAATTTCACGATTGTTCCATTTCCAGAAAATCATATCGTCACGAAATTCTTCCCATTCTACAACATTTGCAAATTGTCCACTAAAAAAACCCATAAAATCTCACCTTTCTTTTAATAATAATATTACTTATTGATTTACATATCGTTGTTAATCCTTTACAAGATTAGTAATCATATTGATTTATTTGATTGGAGAAGGAAGGTACCATGTTTGTATGGGAAATTTTATATTATCATGATAACATGAAATTTCCCATAAGCATGTTTCCTATAATTTTGTTATTATATTAGAAATGTCCACCGCCTCCACTGTGGCTACTTCCACCGCTTCCGCTACTGTCACTATCATTATTACTTGTTCGTCTTGTTTTGTGTATACTTGTTCTGACATAGTGATCATGTTGTGCAACGATTCTGGAATTGTTTTCGTTTATATATGTCATAGCGGAAACTGTCATCTTTCCACCAGAATTAATAATTAAGACAGTAATAATTACGCCAGCAATAATAAGGGCAATTCCAATTTGTAAAAATATATTATAAAATAAACTGCCTGGATCAATTCCGTTGTTAAACTGTGAATAGTTATATGCTTGGTAAATATAATTTTTACATACCGAAAACCAATTATTCTCCTTTAATTGAGGTTTAATTTTTTTATAAACTAAATCATAACGATTATCATCAAGTTTTGTTTTTAACTCTCCATACCCAGAAACATAGGCGTATCTGTTTTTAATATCAATAGCAAGGATTGCACAATTTGGATACTTTTGTTCATATGTTTCCTGAAAACTTTCCTGAAATGCAACAGAATAAAGTTCACAATCCGTATCTGAATTCCCACTGGAATCATAGCTGTATTCCGAAAGAGTATCTGTGATAACAATCAGAAAGTTGTAATTTGATTTATTATAATATTTTTCTGCCAAATCTTCCAGCTCTTGCTCCTGTTTATCAGAAAGTGTATTGGTATAATCATATACTCGGTCCACCTTTTCAGACGCTTTCACAGGTACAAATAAAGAAAACATACTTGCAACAATAATGGAAAGCAGAAGGAGTATTCTTATGTAACTCTTATAGTTGCGAGTAATTTTTACCATACCCAGACACCTCCAATCATATAAGCAATTAACTTAATCAGGAAGAAACTGATAATAGCAATCGCAACGAATATAGCTGCACAATTTTTTTTGCTAATTGGTGGTTTGCCAATTATTTTACCTGTCTGTCCGTTCATTACAAAGTTATGTTCTGCATGTTGGTAATCATAACAAAACATCCAGATTGGTAAAAGTGCATAAATGGCATCTTCTGGTTTCATTTGGATATTTTGATTTAATATTATTTTTCCATCATAACCAATCATAGTTTGACGTACAAAATCAAGCGTATAATTTTCTGTACGCTTTTCGATTCGAGGGTATAAGTCCTTATCTGTATAATCATATTTTTCTGCTAAGTATCCAGCAAGGTAAGGAGTATTAAAATCATATAATTCGTTATAATTAAACGGTTCCAGTTTATCCATCATTTTGTCATCCATTTTAATGGATGCATCTACTGGAATTTTGTCAAAATGTAAATCCACGTCACGATATACATCAAAGTATTTGGTTTCTGTTATATCATAGTCGCCTTTCGAATAATGACGGACTTTTGTACATTCTGCATTGACTTCTCCTCGTGTGTGCATAGTAAAAAGCCAGAACGGAACATAGATACCAGTGATACTTTTTAAACGGTTTGCTTTTTTAAAATCGCGAGGAAGCAGAATACTTTTCCCACACCATTTTTTAAATGCTTTTTCTGCTTCTTCTTTTGAAATTTTAAATGGAATTACTTTAGAGGGAGCAAGCTCTCCGCGTAGTCGATCCCCTAAAATCATAGGTGCATCACAAAAGCTACAAGTTGTAGCAGTTGTCAGTTCATCGGTGATAAGGACAGCACCACAGTTTTTACATTGATATTGAATGGCACTGTTGTCAGAATAGGTATTCCGACTTGTTTTTGCAAGAAATTCGTCATAAGAACCAGCGGAAGCATTTTCAGATGCTTCTGCCTGGTTTTCCATTTGTTTGATATTTTCCTCATATCCACAGCTTTCGCAGTGAAGTAGACCAGAGGCAGTATCAAATTTCATGTCAGCACCGCAGGATGGGCATTTGTGCTGAATTACCATATTAAAAACTCCCTTCATAAATTTGTATAGAATAAAAAGGAACTGTTTCTTTTTGAATTGTGATTGTAGACCAATCTACTGTACCTTTGTTATAACATGCAAGTTGAGTAAAAGTATTTCAATCGTATGTTATAAAGAAATGACTGCAAGGGTACAGTAAAGAGGTACTACGAAAAGAAAGGAACAGTTCCTAATGTATATGTTATTTATTTAGATCCGCTTTTAGAGCCGCTAATTCATCATCAACAGCAGTTGTATCCTGCTGGTCAAGACTTGCCTTTAAGGCAGCCAGTTCGTCATCAACCTGTGCGGTGTTACCAGAATACTTAGCGGTCAAATCAGCAATTTCATCAACTGGACCTGCATTTAATTCTGCCATGGCATTTGCCTTGTCTAAAGCTGCGTTTGCTTTTGCTTCCATACGATCAAAAGCAGCAATAGAAGAGTTACCATTAAGACCAGATACCATTTTATTCATGCGTTCCTGTGTCTTTGCAACTGCCATTTTCCCTTTTATCATATCTCTTCTTGACTCTAGTTCATTGATATCTTTTACCAATTTGTCATGCATAGCACGCATGTTTTCTGCGTTTGTGTGTGCTAAATCATAGGACTGTTGTAATTCTTGCTGTTTTGCAGAAAGTGAACTTTTCTTTTCAAGAAATTTTCTGGCATCATTTTCATTGCCAGCTTCCAATGCCTTAACTGCAAATTGCTGCATTTTGTCGATTTCTGCATTTACTTCGTCAAGAGCACGCTTGGAACGTTGTTCTTCAGCCATAACTGTCGCGGTTTCGGATTTTACTTTTCCTAAGTCGCTGTTTAAGTTTCGTAAACACTGATCAATCATTTTTTCAGGGTTTTCTGCTTTGTCTAAAAGTGAATTGATGTTTGCTGACATAATGTCCTTAAATCTTGATAATATTCCCATAAATTTAAATCCTCCTAAATAAATAATAACTGTTTGTATATCCTATATAGTATTAAAATAGATAGTAAAATATGAACTGCGAGAAATTAACTTTGTAACATCTCGGATTGTCATATTAAACCGCTAATATTATAGGAATACAAATTTACTATTGCTATTTGCAAAAGTAAAAAGAAAAAAATTACATAATGTGTATTTGCTTTCCTTTTTCTACTATTAGTTTATTTGTTTTTGCTAAAAAGGTCAAGTAAATTAGGATTAAAAAGAGATTAAAAAAGAAATGTGTCGGATAGTAACTATTTTTAGAAAAAAAGATGTAGTTGAGGGGAAAATTTGCTATCTAGTTAATTGAAATGAATTAGCTTAGGTTGTGAGGGGGAGGAAAGATTGCAGATAATTAACATCAAACAAATAATTGGTTGCATAGATTCTAAAATCCATTTATAATAAGTAGAAATGTGTTAATTAAAAAGGCATGTGTAGATAGAAAATGGAAAGCCAGAAAGTATTTTCAGAGAAAAGCAGAAAGAAAGGTTGGTTTAGATATGTGGGTTGCAGACCAGTGGAAAGATTATGAAGTATTAGATTGTTCGAGCGGTGAAAAATTAGAAAGATGGGGAAAATATACACTTGTTCGCCCAGATCCACAGGTAATTTGGCATACGGAAAAGAAGAACAAAGGATGGAAAAATAGAAATGCCCATTATCATAGAAGTAAAAAAGGTGGCGGTGAATGGGAGTTTTTTGATTTGCCAAGACAATGGCAGATACATTATAAGGAATTAACATTTAATTTGCAGCCATTTAGTTTTAAACATACAGGGTTGTTTCCAGAGCAAGCAACAAATTGGGATTGGTTTAGTGAACTTATATATAATAAGAAGAAACAGAATCCTGATAGAGAAATTAAGGTACTGAATTTGTTTGCTTATACAGGTGGTGCTACTGTGGCAGCGGCAAAAGCAGGAGCTTCGGTTACTCATGTAGATGCTTCAAAAGGAATGGTAACCTGGGCAAAAGAAAATGCGATATCTTCAGGACTTAAAGATGCACCGATTCGTTGGATCGTAGATGATTGTGTGAAATTTGTTGAACGTGAAATTCGCCGAGGAAAGACCTATGATGGTATTATTATGGATCCACCATCTTATGGAAGAGGTCCGAAAGGTGAGATATGGAAAATTGAAGAGAAAATACATGATTTTATCAAACTATGTACACAGGTGATGACTAAGGATCCATTATTTTATCTGGTTAATTCTTATACAACTGGTTTACAGCCAGCGGTAATTGCTTATATGATGAATACAGAAATTGTATCAAGATTTGGCGGTTCGGTTGCTTCGGATGAAATTGGATTGCCAGTAAAAGAAAATGGTCTGGTTCTTCCTTGTGGGGCATCTGGAAGATGGCAAAAAAGATAACAATTGTGCATAATGTATAGAAAAATAGAATTGACGAAAAAAAAATCGTCAATTTTATTTGCTATATATTTTGAAAAAAGCTTGCTAAAGTTTGAAAAATAAGGTATACTCTTATTTGTTGTGACATTGATAGCTGTGAAGCGTGAGGTTGCTTTATCCAAGTAGATAAAGGTTTTCCGTGGAGCGAATGTCAAGTTAAGAAACTGGCGACAAGTCACTGTACAATAGAACAAATGCGTAAGCAAATAAGTTTTAGACCTATGTGTATAGGAAACGCGTGGGTAAGTGTACAGTCACCACTTGTCGTACTGAAATTAAGTGCGAAAAGGAGGCGGCTTTTTTTATGGCAGCAAGTCAAGTAATGAGAATTACATTGAAGGCGTATGATCATCAGTTAATCGATCAGTCAGCTGGAAAAATTATCGAAACTGTAAAGAAGACAGGAGCTAAGGTGAGTGGTCCTGTACCTCTTCCAACAAAGAAGGAAGTTGTAACAATTCTTAGAGCGGTTCATAAGTATAAAGATTCCAGAGAACAGTTCGAACAGAGAACACATAAGAGATTGATTGATATCATGACACCTAGCCAGAAGACAGTTGATGCATTATCAAGATTAGAAATGCCAGCTGGTGTTTACATCGATATCAAGATGAAAAACAAATAATTTTTAAGTTAGTAATCCTTAGGGTTTATATATAGAGTCCAAGCAACGAATAAATTTCGCGTTTATGGAGACCAAGCACTCAGGTGTAAGCCGTCTAGGATGAGCGTCTTAGATACGCTCCGCTGTAGATTTAATAGGAGGTGCAAAAATGAAGAAAGCAATTTTGGCTACAAAAGTCGGAATGACACAGATCTTCAACGAAGATGGAGTTTTAACTCCAGTAACAGTATTACAGGCTGGTCCATGTGCAGTAACACAGGTAAAAACTGTAGAAAATGATGGATACAGTGCAGTACAGGTTGGTTTTGGTGACATTAGAGAAAAATTAGTGAACAAACCACAAAAGGGACACTTTGCAAAAGCAGGTGTTGAAAACAAGAGATTTCTTAAAGAGTTTAAGTTTGACAACGCTGAGGAATATCAGGTAGGACAGGAAATCAAGGTTGATATCTTTGAAGCTGGTGACAAGATTGATGCAACAGCTACTTCAAAGGGTAAAGGTTTCCAGGGTGCTATTAAGAGACATGGACAGTCCAGAGGACCTATGGGACATGGTTCTAAATTCCACAGACATGCAGGTTCAAACGGTGCTTGTTCTGATCCTTCAAAGGTATTCAAAGGTAAACAGATGCCAGGACAGATGGGTAACGTACAGGTAACAATTCAGAATTTGGAAATTGTTAGAGTTGATGCTGAAAACAATGTGATTTTGGTTAAGGGTGCTGTTCCAGGACCTAAGAAATCAATGGTAGTATTAAGAGAAGCTGTAAAGGCAAACTAAGCTTTAAGGAAGGAGGCTAACACAGATGGCAAACGTATCTGTTTTTAATATGGAAGGCAAAGAAGTAGATAAGTTAGAATTAAATGATGCTGTATTTGCTGCTCCAATAAATGAACATTTAGTTCACATGGCAGTTGTTCAACAACTTGCTAATAAACGTCAGGGAACTCAGAGTGCAAAAACACGTTCTGAAGTAAGCGGTGGCGGAAAGAAACCATGGAGACAGAAGGGAACTGGTCATGCTAGACAAGGTTCTACAAGAGCTCCACAGTGGACAGGTGGTGGAGTTGTATTTGCTCCAAAGCCAAGAGATTATTCTTTCAAGATGAATAAGAAAGAAAAGAATGCAGCTATTAAGTCTGTATTGACTTCTAAGGTAAATGATTCTAAGTTTATCGTGTTAGATAACTTAACATTAGAAGGAATTAAGACAAAAGAAGTTGTTGCAGTTCTTAAGAATTTAAACGTAGAGAAAGCTTTGATTGTGACAGCAGAGAAGGATGAGAATGTATTATTATCTGCAAGAAACATCCCAACTGTAAGAACAGCAATGACAAACACAATCAATGTTTACGATTTGTTGAAATATGATACAGTAGTTGTAACAAAAGACGCTGTAGCAAAGATTGAGGAGGTATACGCATAATGGCAGATTTGAAATACTATGACGTGATCCTTAAACCAGTTATTACTGAGAAGAGTATGAGCGCTATGGGCGAAAAGAAGTACACTTTCTTAGTTCATACAGAAGCTACAAAGGCTCAGATTAAAGAAGCTGTAGAAAAGTTATTTGAAGGAACAAAGGTTGCTAGCGTTAATACCATGAACATGGATGGTAAGAAAAAGAGACGTGGAATGGTTGTTGGTAAGACAGCTAAGAAGAAGAAAGCAATCGTTAAATTAACAGCAGAAAGTGCTGATATTGAAATCTTTGAAGGTCTGTAAAATTATAGATACAAAGCAAAGAATACTAAGGTTTTTTATAACCGATAAGAATAAAAATTAAATTGACACGCGTGCGTGCGTGGACAAATCGAAAGGAGTGCGAAAAATGGGAATTAAAAAGTTTAACCCATATACACCTTCCAGAAGAAATATGACCATGTCTGATTTCGCTGAGATTACAACAGATAAGCCAGAGAAATCATTAACAACTTCATTAAAGAAGAATGCAGGTCGTAATAATCAGGGAAAAATTACAGTAAGACACCACGGTGGTGGATCTAGAAGAAAATATAGAATTATTGATTTCAAGAGAAAGAAAGACGGTATTCCAGCTGTTGTTAAGACAATCGAATATGATCCAAACAGAACAGCAAATATCGCTTTGATTTGTTATGCAGATGGAGAAAAGGCTTATATCCTTGCTCCAGTTGGATTAAAGGTTGGACAGACTATTATGAATGGTTCAACTGCTGAAATCAGTGTTGGTAACTGCTTACCATTAGCTGATATTCCAGTTGGTACAGAAGTTCACAATATTGAAATGTATCCTGGTAAGGGTGGACAGTTAGTTCGTTCTGCAGGAAACAGCGCTCAGCTTATGGCGAAAGAAGGTAAGTATGCAACACTTAGGTTACCTTCTGGTGAAATGAGAATGGTACCAATCATTTGTAGAGCAACTGTTGGACAGGTTGGTAACGCAGATCACGGCTTGATTAATATTGGTAAAGCTGGACGTAAGCGTCACATGGGTATCAGACCTACAGTTCGTGGTTCTGTTATGAACCCTAATGACCATCCACACGGTGGTGGTGAAGGAAAGACAGGAATCGGTCGTCCAGGCCCTGTTACTCCTTGGGGTAAACCAGCTCTTGGTTTGAAGACAAGAAAGAAAAACAAGCAGTCTAATAAGATGATTGTAAGAAGAAGAGATGGTAAAGCGTTAGCTAAATAATAGAAGTTTGACACATAGATTGAAGGAGGTTAAAACCTATGGCACGTTCATTAAAGAAGGGACCTTTTGCTGACAAGAGCTTACTTAAGAAAGTAGATGCTTTAAATGCGGCAAACGATAAACAGGTTATTAAAACTTGGTCACGTCGTTCTACAATTTTCCCATCATTCGTTGGACACACATTTGCTGTTCATGATGGAAGAAGACATGTACCTGTATATGTGACAGAAGATATGGTTGGACACAAACTTGGTGAGTTTGTTGCTACAAGAACATATAAGGGTCATGATAAGGACGAAAGAAAAGGAAGAAAATAATTTAAACGGAAATATATTTGAGGAAATTGAAAGGAGGCTTCATCCATGGCTAGAGGACATAGATCCCAGATTAAAAGAGAAAGAAACGAACAGAATAAGGATACAAGACCATCAGCTAAGTTATCTTACGCTAGAGTTTCTGTACAGAAAGCTTGTTTCGTTTTAGACGCTATCAGAGGCAAGGATGTAAAAACAGCACTTGGTATTTTAGCATATAATCCTAGATATGCATCAAGTTTAATTAAGAAGTTATTAGAGTCAGCAATTGCAAATGCTGAGAATAATAATGGAATGAACCCAGAAAACCTTTACATTGCAGAGTGTTATGCAAATAAAGGACCAACAATGAAGAGAGTTAAGCCAAGAGCACAGGGTAGAGCTTACAGAATTGAAAAGAGAATGAGTCATATTACTGTTATTCTTGATGAAAGATAAGGAGGTAAATCATGGGACAGAAAGTCAATCCTCATGGGTTAAGAGTCGGAGTTATTAAAGACTGGGACTCAAGATGGTATGCAGAAGATGATTTTGCAGATTGTTTAGTAGAAGATTATAACATTAGAAAATTCTTGAAAAAGAGATTATATAGTGCAGGTATTTCTAAGATTGAGATTGAAAGATCTGCTGACCGCGTTAAGATTATCGTTTACACAGCTAAGCCTGGTGTAGTAATCGGTAAGGGTGGTTCTGAAATCGAAAAGCTTAAGACTGAGTTAGTTAAGTTCACAGACAAGAAGCTTATGGTTGATATCAAGGAAGTTAAGAAACCAGATATGAATGCACAGCTTGTTGCTGAAAACATTGCAACACAGTTAGAAAATCGTATTCCTTTCAGACGTGCAATGAAGTCTACAATGGGTAGAGCAAGAAAAGCAGGAGCAAAGGGTATTAAGACAGCTGTTTCTGGTCGTCTTGGTGGTGCTGATATGGCTCGTACAGAGTTCTATAGTGAAGGAACAATTCCTTTGCAGACATTACGTGCAGATATCGATTATGGATTTGCAGAAGCTGATACAACTTATGGTAAGATGGGCGTAAAAGTTTGGATTTACCAGGGTGAAGTACTTCCAACAAAAGAAGGAAAAAAGGAAGGGAGCGATAAATAATGTTAATGCCTAAGAGAGTAAAGCATCGTAAGGAGTTCCGTGGTACTATGCGTGGTAAGGCTACTAGAGGAAATAAGATTTCCAATGGTGAGTACGGTATTGTAGCTTTAGAGCCGGCATGGATTAAATCAAATCAGATTGAAGCTGCCCGTATTGCGATGACTCGTTATATGAAGCGTGGTGGTAAGGTATGGATTAAGATTTTCCCTAACAAACCTGTTACACATAAGCCTCTTGAGGTTCGTATGGGTAAAGGTAAGGGTAACTTGGAATGTTGGGTAGCAGTAGTTAAACCTGGACGTGTATTATTTGAGGTAGCTGGTGTACCTGAGGAAGTAGCTAGAGAAGCATTGAGACTTGCAACACATAAGTTACCAGTTAAATGTAAGGTTGTTTCTCGTGCAGACTTAGAAGGAGGTGCTGGCAGTGAAGAGTAAGAAATTTGTAGAAGATTTACAGAACAAGTCAGTAGCTGAGTTGAATGACGAATTAGTAGCTGCAAAAAAGGAACTTTTCAACTTGAGATTCCAGAACGCAACAAATCAATTAGACAATACAAGCAGAATTAAAGAAGTTAGAAAGAATATCGCAAGAATTCAGACTGTAATTACTGCACAGGCTAAGGTTGCTAAATAATGACCTGCTAATATAATAGTAGGAATTTTAGAAAGGAGATATTGTTGTGGAAAGAAATTTGAGAAAGACTCGTACTGGAAAAGTACTTAGTAATAAAATGGACAAAACAATTGTTGTTGCTGTCGTTGATAATGTAAAGCATCCTCTTTACAACAAGATCGTTAAGAGAACTTACAAATTAAAGGCTCATGATGAAAACAACGAGTGTAACATTGGCGATAGAGTTAAAGTAATGGAAACAAGACCATTGTCTAAAGACAAGAGATGGAGACTTGTAGAAATTATTGAAAAGGCAAAATAATTTTGCACATTTGAATTAATTATTCGAAAGGAGTATTGACATGATCCAACAAGAATCAAGACTTAAAGTTGCTGACAATACTGGTGCAAAAGAATTACTTTGCATCCGTGTATTAGGCGGTTCAACTAGAAGATATGCGAATATTGGTGACGTAATTGTTGCTACGGTCAAAGATGCAACACCTGGTGGAGTTGTAAAAAAAGGTGACGTTGTTAAAGCAGTTGTTGTTCGTACTGTTAAGGGCGCACGTCGTAAAGACGGTTCTTATATTAAGTTTGATGAAAACGCAGCTGTAATTATTAAAGATGATAAGAACCCTAGAGGAACTCGTATTTTTGGACCTGTTGCTAGAGAGTTAAGAGAAAAACAGTTCATGAAAATCGTTTCATTAGCACCAGAAGTATTGTAAGGAGGTGTCGAGAGTGGCAACTAGTAAGATTAAAAAAGGTGACCAGGTTATCGTTATTGCTGGAAAGAATAAAGGTAGTCAGGGAAAAGTTAAGAGCGTAAAGAATGGTAAGGTCTTAGTTGAAGGCGTTAATAATGTTACAAAGCATGCTAAACCAAGTCAGGCTAATCCTAATGGTGGTATCGTAAAGATGGAAGCACCAATTGATATTTCGAATGTAATGTACTTGAGCAAAGGAAAACCTTCAAGAATTGGTTTTGAAATCAAAGATGGTAAAAAGGTTCGTGTTGCAAAAGCTACAAACGAAGTGATTGACTAATTTAGGAAAGGAGGTCCAATACGTTGGCTAGTAGATTAAAAGAAACATATAAAAATGAGATCGTTGATGGTATGGTAAAGAAGTTCGGTTATAAGAACATTATGGAAGTACCAAAATTAGATAAAATCGTTATTAACATGGGTGTTGGAGAAGCAAAGGATAATGCAAAGGTTCTTGAAACAGCAGTTCGTGATCTTGAAACTATTTCAGGTCAGAAGGCTGTATTAACAAGAGCAAAGAAATCTGTTGCTAACTTCAAAATCAGAGAAGGTATGCCAATTGGTTGTAAAGTTACTTTAAGAGGAGATAAGATGTATGAGTTCGCTGATCGTCTTATTAACTTAGCATTACCTCGAGTACGTGACTTTAGAGGTGTAAACCCTAACGCATTTGATGGTAGAGGAAACTATGCACTTGGTATCAAAGAACAGTTAATCTTCCCTGAAATCGAATTTGATAAGGTTGATAAGGTAAGAGGTATGGATGTAATCTTTGTTACAACTGCAAAAACAGACGAAGAGGCTCGTGAATTATTAGCACAGTTCGGTATGCCATTCAAAAAATAGTTAGGAGGGAAATTCATGGCTAAGACATCAATGAAGGTTAAGCAGCAACGTCCTGCTAAGTTCTCTACAAGAGAATATAGCCGTTGTAGAATTTGTGGTCGTCCACATGCATATTTGAGAAAATACGGAATTTGCAGAATTTGCTTCCGTGAGTTAGCATACAAAGGACAGATCCCTGGTGTTAAGAAAGCAAGTTGGTAGAATATACAGAGTCTCAGAGACCAGCATAACGAAAGTTATGCCGGTTCAATGAGCCGTTGGGAAAACGCGAAAGTTTTCTAGTTTTTATAAGGAGGCAAAATCACATGACAATGAGCGATCCAATCGCAGATATGCTTACAAGAATTCGTAATGCAAATACTGCTAAACATGATACAGTAGATGTACCTGCTTCAAAAATGAAGATAGCTATTGCTGAAATCCTTTTAAAAGAGGGTTACATCAAGAAGTTTGATATTGAAGAGGTTGGTGGCTTCAAATCTATTCATATAACATTAAAATATGGTAAGGATAAGAACGAAAAGATTATTACTGGTTTAAAGAGAATTTCTAAGCCAGGTCTTCGTGTGTATGCAAATGTTGAAGAACTTCCTAGAGTACTTGGTGGTCTTGGAGTTGCAATCATTTCTACAAATAAGGGTGTTTTAACGGATAAGGAAGCTAGAAAAGCAAATGTTGGTGGAGAAGTATTAGCATTCGTTTGGTAAGATAAATAATAAATATTAGAATATTTTAGGAGGTGCGGGCATGTCACGTATAGGAAAAATGCCTATCGCGGTACCAGCTGGTGTAACAGTTGATATTGCAGAAAATAATAAAGTGACTGTAAAAGGTCCTAAGGGAACACTTGAGAGAGTGTTACCTTCAGAGATGACAATTAAATTAGAAGGTTCTGAAATTGTTGTTACTAGACCTAATGATTTAAAGAAAATGAAAAGCTTACACGGATTAACAAGAACATTAATCTTTAACATGATTGTTGGTGTAACAGATGGTTATGAAAAGGTTCTTGAAGTTAACGGTGTTGGATATAGAGCTGCTAAGAAGGGTAAGGTATTAACATTATCCCTTGGTTATTCTCATCCAGTTGAGATGGAAGATCCAGAAGGTATCGAAACTGTTCTTGATGGTCAGAATAAGATCATCGTTAAGGGTATCGATAAGGAAAAGGTTGGCCAGTATGCTGCTGAAATCAGAGAAAAGAGAGCACCAGAACCTTATAAGGGTAAGGGTATTAAGTATGCTGATGAAGTAATCAGACGTAAAGTTGGTAAGACTGGTAAGAAATAATTAAAGGAGTGAAAACAGAATGGTTAGTAAAGAAGCAAGAAGCAAAGTTCGCGTTAATAAACATAGAAGATTACGTAATCGTTTTGCTGGTACAGCAGAAAGACCACGTTTAGCTGTATTCAGAAGTAATAATCATATGTATGCTCAAATTATTGACGATACAGTTGGTAATACCTTAGTTTCAGCATCTACTCTTGAAAAAGATGTTAAGGCTGAATTAGAAAAGACTAATGACGTTGCTGCAGCAGCATATGTAGGTAAAGTAATCGCTGAAAAGGCAAAAGCTAAAGGAATCAACACTGTTGTATTTGACAGAGGAGGATTTATTTATCAAGGTAAGGTAAAAGCTTTAGCAGATGCAGCAAGAGAAGCAGGTCTAGAATTCTAAGCAAGGAGGAGAATACATGAAACGTACAATCGTTGATGCTAGTCAGTTAGAATTAGAAGATAACGTTGTAACTATTAAGCGTGTAACAAAAGTAGTAAAAGGTGGACGTAACATGAGATTTACTGCTTTGGTTGTTGTTGGAGACAAGAACGGACACGTTGGTGCAGGTTTAGGTAAGGCTACAGAAATCCCAGAAGCTATTCGTAAGGGTAAAGAAGCAGCCGTTAAGAATTTAATCGAGCTACCTATGGATGAAAATGGTAGTGTACCACATGACTTCCTAGGAAAGTTTGGCAGTGCTCAGGTATTGTTAAAGCGTTCCCCAGAAGGTACTGGTATTATCGCTGGTGGTCCAGCTCGTTCTGTATTGGAATTAGCAGGATTCAAGAATATCCGTACAAAGTCATTGGGTTCTAATAATAAACAGAATGTTGTACTTGCAACAATCGAAGGTTTGAGAAGCTTAAAGACTCCAGAAGAAGTTGCAAAACTTCGTGGAATTTCAGTGGATCAGTTGTTTAATTAGAATTAAGTAACCGGTAACGCAGTGGATGCCAGGCATGTAAGACATGCTTGGTTGATGCAGCGTAATCAGTCAGGGGACTGACAGATTGATAGTAGTATGCAAAGTAGAAGATATTCTATATCAGATGTGCAGAAAAGAGGTTTAAAATGGCAAATAAATTAAAAGTTACATTAGTAAAATCACCAATCGGTGCTATTCCTAAGCAGAGAGCTACAGTTGAAGCTTTAGGTCTTAAGAAAATGCATAAGACAGTTGAATTACCTGATAATGAAGCTGTTAGAGGTATGGTTTGGCATGTAAGACATTTAGTTAAGGTAGAGGAAATCTAATAGAAATAGAAAAGGGAGGTGCATGTAATGAATTTATCAGAATTAAGACCAGCAGAAGGTTCTAAGCACAGTGATACTTTTAGAAGAGGCCGTGGACATGGTTCAGGAAATGGTAAGACTGCTGGTAAGGGACATAAAGGTCAGAAGGCTCGTTCAGGAGCACCAAGACCAGGTTTTGAAGGTGGACAGATGCCTTTATACAGAAGACTTCCTAAGAGAGGTTTTTCTTGTAGAAATACAAAAGAAATCGTTGCTATCAATGTTGATGTTTTAAATCGTTTTGATGACGGTGCAGTTGTAACTGTAGAAGCATTACTTGATGCAGGCGTAATTAAGAATCCAAAAGATGGAGTAAAAATTCTTGGAAATGGAGAATTAACTAAGAAGCTTGAAGTTAAAGTTAATGCATTTAGTGCATCAGCTGTAGAAAAAATTCAGGCTCTTGGTGGAAAAGCAGAGGTGATTTAATATGTTAAAAAAATTCCGTGATGCTTTAAAAGTTAAAGATATTAGGAATAAAATCATATACACCTTTTTTGCTCTTATAATTGTAAGAATAGGTAGTCAACTTCCTATTCCAGGCGTAAACAGAAATTATTTCTCAAGTTGGTTTGATCAACAAAGTGCATTAAGTTTTTTTGATGCGATGACTGGTGGATCTTTTTCCACCATGTCAGTTTTTGCACTTAGTATTACTCCATACATTACATCTTCAATTATTATGCAATTGCTTACAATTGCAATTCCTCGTTTAGAAGAATTACAAAAAGATGGCGAAGAAGGTAGAAAAAAGATTAATGAATGGACACGTTATGTAGCAGTTATTCTTTCTATTATGGAAAGTGCGGCAATGGCAATTGGTTTCGGAAACCAAGGATACTTTGAAGATGGATTTGATTTACAAGCCGTTATCATTAGTGTGGTTGCTTTGACAGCTGGTGCTACATTCTTAATGTGGTTAGGTGAAAGAATTACTGAGAAAGGTGTCGGAAACGGTATTTCAATTATTTTATTAATTAATATTCTTTCTAGAATACCAGAAGATTTGTTGTCACTTTATAATAAATTTGTAAAGAGCGCAACAAGTTATGGTGGAAAAGCAGTTGCAGCAGTACTTATTATTGCAATTTTAGTTGCATTAGTTTTATTTATTGTTGTTTTATCTGATGCGGAAAGAAGAATTTCTGTTCAGTATGCAAAAAAATTACAAGGAAGAAAGATGGTGGGAGGACAATCCTCACACATTCCATTGAAAGTAAATACAGCGGGTGTTATTCCTGTTATTTTTGCTGGTTCATTGTTATCATTCCCAATTGTAATTGCTAGTTTCTTTGGTATTCGACCACAGTCTGGTGATGATGCAACTTTATTCCAGAAATTTTTAAAGGTTTGCAACCAGAGTGATTGGTTTAATGTAAGTAATATTTATGAATTTAAATATACTTTAGGAATGTTAGTGTATATCCTGTTAATTGTATTCTTTGCATATTTTTACACTTCAGTTACATTTAATCCAATTGAAGTTGCAAATAATATGAAAAAGCAGGGTGGATTTATTCCAGGTATTCGTCCTGGTAAACCAACTACAGACTATTTAACTAAAGTATTAAATTATGTAATTTTCATCGGAGCGGTAGGATTAACAATTGTTGCGATTTTACCAATTATATTCTCTGGAGCTTTTGGTGCGAATGTTTCATTTGGTGGTACATCATTAATCATTATTGTTGGTGTTGTACTTGAAACAATCAAACAGATTGATTCACAGATGCTTGTTCGTCATTATAGAGGATTCTTAGGAGAATAAGTTTCGATTTTCTTTAGCTGTAGTTGCGTGCAACTACAGCTAAATTTGTTTTTCATTGTTTGAATACAGGTAAGGTTAATCCGATTAAGGTTTGTTTTGAATGAATACTGCATTCATTTCCCTAAAGTGTATATCATAGAATAAAGAATAGAGTTATAAAAAGTATAATATAGTGCAATGTTTTAAAGAAAGGTCTTTCTAAAACGGAAGAATAAGGTGAGCAATATGAAGATTATTATGTTAGGTGCACCTGGTGCAGGAAAAGGAACACAGGCAAAGAAGATTGCTGAGAAATATAATATTCCACACATTTCAACTGGTGATATTTTTAGAGCAAACATTAAAAATGGTACAGAACTTGGAAAGAAAGCTAAGACATATATGGATCAGGGAGCACTTGTTCCAGATGAGTTAGTAGTTGATTTAGTTGTAGACCGTGTGGCACAGGATGATGCTAAAAACGGATTTGTTTTAGATGGTTTTCCAAGAACAATTCCACAGGCAGAAGCATTAGATGCAGCATTGTCAAAAATTAATGATAAAGTTGACTATGCAATTGATGTGGACGTTCCAGATGAAAACATTATTAATCGTATGTCTGGAAGAAGAGCCTGTGTAGCATGTGGCGGAACTTACCATATTGTATATAATCCAACAAAAACAGAAGGTATCTGTGATGCATGTGGTGGAAAGTTAATTTTAAGAGATGATGATCAGCCTGAAACGGTAAAAAATCGTTTAAAAGTATATCATGAGCAAACACAGCCATTAATTGAGTATTATTCTAAAAAAGGAATTTTAAAATCAGTGGATGGTACACAGGATATGGCAGAGGTATTCCAATGCATCGTAGATATTCTTGAGGTGTAATTATGTCAGGTATTTCGATTAAGTCTGCCAAGGAAATTGAAAAGATGAAGGAAGCCGGTCGAATTCTTGCAATTGTGCATGAAGAATTAGAAAAATTTATTCAGCCGGGAATTTCCACTTGGGATATTGATAAAAAGGGATATGATTTGATTAAAAGTTTTGGTTGCGAACCATCCTTTTTGAATTATAATGGATATCCTGCATCTATCTGTGTATCTGTTGATGATGAAATTGTACATGGTATTCCAAATAAAAAACACATTTTGCGAGAAGGAAATATTGTAAGCCTAGATGCAGGTGTGATTTATGAGGGGTATCATTCGGATGCGGCGCGGACCCATGCAGTTGGAGAAGTGAGTCAGGAGGCGCAGAGACTGATGGATGTTACAAAAGAAAGTTTTTTTGAAGGAATAAAATATGCAAAAGCTGGGAATCATTTACATGATATTTCTAAAGCGATTCAACAATATGTAGAGGAAAATGGTTTTTCTGTTGTAAGGGATCTGGTTGGACATGGGATTGGAAAAAATTTGCATGAAGAGCCAGAGGTACCAAATTATAAAACCATAGGGCGTGGACCAAAACTTGTACCAGGAATGACATTGGCTATTGAACCGATGGTAAATGCCGGTGCATATGATGTATGGTGGCTGGAAGATGACTGGACAGTGGTTACGCAGGATGGCTCTTTATCAGCTCATTATGAAAATACTATTCTTATAACAGAGAACGAACCTGTTATATTATCTCTGAGACAGTAGGTGAAAAGATGCAAGAGTATCAAGTTGGTGATATTGTATGCTCCTGTGCAGGACATGATTCAGGTTCCTACTATATAATAATGAAACAGGAAAAGGAATATGTCTATTTAGTAGATGGAGTGTATAAAAAGATAAAGAAACCTAAAAAAAAGAAGAAAAAGCATATTTTGTTTGTAACCAGACCTGATAAAAGGATGGGTGACCAGGCGAACGACTTGGAATATAAAAGAATATTAAAATTATATAAAAAGAATCAAATATAGGAGGAATCGATATGTCAAAAGCAGATGTAGTAGAAATTGAAGGAACAGTTGTTGAAAAGTTACCAAATGCTATGTTTAAGGTAGAATTGGAAAATGGTCATATTGTATTGGCACATATTAGCGGAAAATTAAGAATGAACTTTATCCGTATTTTGCCAGGGGATAAAGTAACATTGGAATTATCTCCATATGACTTGTCTAAAGGTAGAATTATCTGGAGAGATAAGTAATCATTCCATGTGAAAGGGATTGTTGGAAATGCAGCAATCTCTTTTTTTACTCTATAGGAAAATGCGTTCTATAGAGTAAAATGTTCCGCGGGATGTGCACTTGTCCACTTTGTTTTTAGATCCTTTGTTTATTTCTGCTCGGCAGGGAGGATAACCGTTCAGCCGAGCACATTCATAAAGTGCCAGAAAATACAGTGTGGCTAATAATATAATTATCTGCTGGACACTTTATTCATGTCTGGCGTTAGCCAAATAGAAATGCCGTTCTACTATGCTTAGCCAGCGAGCTGGCACGCATAGTAGAACGGCATTTCTGCTCGGCTGAACTGTTTGAGAAAAATTCTGGATTAATACTTGCAATCTGTCGAGTCTTATGCTAAAATAGCAAATGGACTTTTGTGAAAGGAGAGATTACGATGAAAGTAAGATCATCAGTAAAACCGATTTGCGAAAAATGCAAGATCATCAAAAGAAAAGGAAGAGTAAGAGTAATCTGCGAAAATCCTAGACACAAACAAAGACAAGGCTAATATTTTAGAGAAATCAGTTTCCTTTTGAAGCATTGCGACAGAAGGTTTCGTGATTTCACGATAATATATATTGTTTTTGCTTTTTGTGTTACAATGCCACTCATGGCAGTACAGTAATGTACGAAAATTGTGATACTGTGGACAGTTTGATTCGCTGTAGCGTATGGTGTCATTTTCACCAAGGCGCCATTAGGAATTTCTAAATAAGGTCTATTCCTGATGCATGGTTTAAAGCGGCTGAACAATGATACACGCGGGAGTGTTGAATTGTACGAATCAATAAGGTTACAAAAGTAACCGGGAAACTATTAAATAAAATTATTTATGGAGGTTATTGCACATGGCTCGTATCAGTGGTGTAGATTTACCAAGAGAAAAACGTGTAGAAATAGGTCTTACCTATGTGTATGGTATCGGTAGAGTAAGTTCTAACCGTATCCTTGCAGAAGCAAAGGTTAATCCTGACACTCGTGTTAAGGACTTAACAGATGAAGAAGTTGCAAGAATTCGTGACGTAATTGACGCTTCTCAGACAGTTGAAGGTGATTTACGTAGAGAAATCGCAATGAACATCAAGAGATTACAGGAAATCGGATGCTATAGAGGAATCCGTCATAGAAAGGGTCTTCCAGTTCGTGGACAGAAGACTAAGACAAACGCTAGAACAAGAAAAGGTCCTAAGCGTACAGTAGCTAACAAGAAGAAATAATCATAAATAGAAAGAAAAGAATTTTAAATCCATAGGAGGGTTTGTCAATGGCTAAGAAAATAGCAAAAAAAGTGACAAAAAAGCGTGTTAAGAAAAACGTTGATCGTGGACAAGCACATATTCAGTCATCTTTTAATAATACAATTGTTACACTGACAGATGCAGAAGGAAATGCACTTTCTTGGGCAAGTGCAGGTGGATTAGGCTTCAGAGGTTCAAGAAAATCTACTCCTTATGCAGCACAGATGGCAGCAGAGACAGCAGCAAAGGCAGCTATCCCACACGGCTTAAAGTCTGTAGAAGTTATGGTTAAGGGTCCAGGTTCAGGAAGAGAAGCAGCAATTCGTGCTCTTCAGGCTTGCGGAATCGAAGTTACAAGTATCAAGGATGTAACTCCAGTACCACATAACGGTTGTAGACCACCAAAGCGTAGACGTGTCTAGTATAATGATTAGGAGGTAAAAAGAATGGCAGTAGATAGAACCCCAGTGCTTAAAAGATGTAGATCTTTAGGAATCGATCCTCAGGTTTTAGGAATCGATAAGAAGTCTAACAGAAGTGTTAGAACTGGTAGAAAAGTAAGTGAGTATGGCTTACAGTTAAGAGAAAAGCAGAAGGCTAAGTTCATTTATGGTGTATTAGAAAAGCCTTTTAGAAATATGTTTGCAAAGGCTCAGAAGATTAGAACCGGTACTACTGGTGATAACTTAATGATTCTTCTTGAGTTAAGACTTGATAACGTTCTTTTCAGAATGGGATATGGTAGAACAAGAAAAGAAGCAAGACAGATCGTTGATCATAAGCATGTACTTGTTAATGGTAAGGTTGTAAACATTCCTTCTTATCAGGTAAAAGCTGGAGATACAATTGAAATTGCTGAAAAATATAAAACTATGCAGAGATACAAAGATATCTTAGAAGTTACAGACGGAAGATTAGTTCCAGCATGGTTGGAAGCTAATCATGAAGCTTTATCAGGTGTTGTTAAAGAACTTCCTACAAGAGATCAGATTGATGTTCCTGTAAACGACGTGCTTATTGTCGAGTTATATTCTAAGTAATTATAAATTGTGCTTCTGTTATTCCCATTGGGAATGGCAGATGCCAATTGATTATTTTGGTATTGTGCTTAACAGTAATAGCAGCATATAACCCAAAAGGAGGGTCCAGTAGTGTTTGATTTTGAAAAACCAAAAATTGAGATTGCAGAAATTTCTGAAGATAAGAGATATGGACGTTTTGTAGTAGAACCCCTTGAAAGAGGCTATGGTACAACTTTGGGTAATTCTTTAAGAAGAATTATGCTATCGTCATTACCAGGTACAGCAGTTAGTCAGGTTAAGCTTGATGGTGTTGTTCACGAATTCAGCTCTATTCCTGGAGTAAAAGAAGATGTGACAGAAATTATTATGAACATCAAGAAACTGGCAATTAAGAATACAAGTGATTCTACAGAACCAAAGACTGTATATTTGGATTTTGAAGGTGAATGTGTTGTAACTGCTGGAGATCTTCAGTTAGGTGATGGTTTGGAGATTTTAAACCCTGAGTTAGTAATTGCTACACTTAGTGGTGGTAAAGATTGCAAATTATCAGGATCTCTTACAATTACATGTGGAAGAGGTTATGTAAGTTCTGATAAGAACAAAGAAAGAGATGAAAATCCTTCGATTGGTACAATTGCAATTGACTCAATCTATACACCAGTTGAAAGAGTAAATTTGGCAGTTGAAAATACTCGTGTTGGTCAAATTACAGATTTTGATAAATTGACTTTAGATGTATTTACAAATGGTACATTAGAACCAGATGAAGCAGTTAGTTTAGCTGCAAAGGTTCTAAGTGAGCACTTGAAATCCTTTATTGATTTGTCTGAAAATGCTAAGACAGCAGAAATCATGGTTGAGAAGCCAGAGGATGACAAGGGAAAAGTTCTTGATATGAGCATTGACGAATTAGAACTTTCTGTTCGTTCTTATAACTGCTTAAAGAGAGCTGGTATCAATACTGTTGAAGAATTAACAAACAAGACTTCTGATGATATGATGAAGGTTCGTAACTTAGGACGTAAGTCGTTAGAAGAAGTACTTGCAAAGTTGAAAGAATTAGGATTATCCTTAAATGTCGGGGATGAATAATCGTAGCATATTAGAAACATTGTTATAAATTTAGGAGGTAGGCAAATGGCAGGCTATAGAAAACTTGGAAGAACTTCAAGTCAGAGAAAAGCTTTGCTTAGAAACCAGGTAACAAATTTACTTTACAATGGTAAGATCGTTACTACGGAAGCTAAGGCAAAAGAAATCCGTCGTATCGCTGAAAGCATCATTGCTTTAGGCGTGAGAGAAAAAGATAATTATGAAACTGTAACTGTAAAGTCTACAGTTGCAAAGAAAGATGAGAACGGTGTAAAGGTTACAGAAGAAAAGACAAGCAAGAATGGTAAGAAATATCAGGTTGTTGTTCGTGAGACAATCGATAAGGAAATCAAGAAAGAAAACCCTAGCCGTATTCATGCAAGAAGACAGATGAATAAGATGCTTTACAATGTAACAGAAACAACTAAGGGCGCTGGTAAAAAGCGTAATACTAAGACTGTTGATGTTGCAGATAAGGTATTTAATGAAATCGCACCTAAGTATGCAGACCGTAACGGTGGTTACACAAGAATCGTAAAGATTGGTCAGCGTAAAGGTGATGCTGCTATGGAAGTATTAATCGAATTAGTATAATTTATAGTATAAAAGAGAACTGTCACATTCGTACGGATGTGGCAGTTTTTTGCGCTATAGGAAAAGCATCTTATAGAGAGTAAATCTCTCATGAATGTGCACTCTGTGCGCTTTCACACTAGGCTCAAAAATACTTCGCCAAGTGTTCAATGTGCACTCTGTGCGCTTTCACACTAGGCTCAAAAGTACTTCGCCAAGTGTTCAATGTGTACTCTGTGCGCTTTCACACTAGGCTCAAAAGTACTTCGCCAAGTTTCAATGTGCACTCTGTGCGCTTTCACACTAGGCTCAAAAGTATTTCGCCAAGTGTTCAATGCGTATTCATGTGGTGGTCTGCACGGTTGAATGAATTGTTACGAAAGTTTAAAATGTTTCTCGGAGTTTGGGTTTACAAATAAGAAAGATTGGTTTACAATTAAACACAGTGAAATGCGGGTTATAGTACAGATGGGATTATTTGAATATTATTCTGCTGATAATAAAAACATAGTAATTAACTGGAAATTTTTCTTATGAAGTCATTACCGGCTACACCTAGATATGCAATAGGTACATTATAAAAGTGCAAGAAAACCTACTGCTTTTAGGCGGTGGGTACTCTTGTGCGAGGTGCGAGTGTCAAACTCTGTACCTTGTGTAAGGCATGTAGTGCAGCTTTTATATGAGCATGTAGCAACGCGGATTGCGAATATCATTGAGTTGCTAGTACAAAGGTATATGTTGATATAGAAAGGTGTCCTCTCTGAACAGTAACAAATACGGAGGTGAGAAGGTTTGATTGAGGCAAAGGATGTTGTATATGAATATTTTCGTAGAGATGAAGAAGGAAATGTTACAGAAATTAATCGAGCATTAGATGGAGTTACCTTAGATATTAAAAAAGGAGAATTTATCGCAATATTAGGAGCAAACGGTTCTGGAAAATCCACTTTTGCAAAACATTTGAATGCCTTATTAACACCTTCAGAAGGAACGCTTATTATCGATGGAAAAAATACCAATGATTTAGAAGCATTGTGGAAAATAAGACAAACTACTGGTATGGTATTTCAAAATCCAGATAATCAGATTATTGCAAATGTCGTGGAAGAAGATGTAGGTTTTGGACCGGAAAATATAGGAGTACCTACAGAAGAAATATGGGAACGAGTAAATGCAAGTCTGGATGCAGTTGGAATGTCAAAATTTCGGAAGCATTCTCCCAATGCGCTGTCTGGTGGGCAAAAGCAGAGGGTTGCCATTGCGGGGGTGATGGCTATGAAAACAAAATGCATAGTATTAGATGAATCTACAGCTATGCTAGACCCTTCTGGTAGAAAAGAAGTGATGGAAACAGTAATGCGTCTCAATAAGGAGGAAGGCATTACGGTCATTTTGATCACGCATCACATGGATGAAGTAGTAAATGCAGATCGAGTGTACGTTATGTATCAGGGACAGGTGCAGATGGAAGGAACACCTCGTGCATTATTTTCCCAAGTAGAGCAGTTGAAGGAGTATCGCTTGGATGTACCACAAGTAACAAAACTTGCTTATGAACTTAGAAAAGAGGGAATGGACTTGCCAGAAAGTATTTTGACCGTGGATGAATTAGTACAGGCACTGTTGGACTATAAAGCATGCAGATAGGTAAGACGAATTAGGATAAAGGAGGTGGATTTGTGTCTATTATATTGGATCATGTATCTTATCAATATCAAGATGCCATTCAAAAGGGAGAATATGCTTTAAAAGATATTAATCTCAAAATAAACGATGGAGAATTTATTTGTATCATTGGTCATACAGGATCAGGAAAATCTACATTAGTACAACACCTAAATGGCTTGGAAAAGGCTACTAGTGGTACGATTTATTATAATGGAGAGGATATTGATGCTGCTGATTTTAATAAAACCCAGCTAAGGGGGAAAGTAGGACTTGTATTTCAATATCCGGAATATCAATTGTTTGAAAGTACTGTAATCGAAGATGTAAAATTTGGCCCTAAAAATTTAGGATTATCCCCATTAGAAGTAGATTGCAGAAGTTATCAGGCTTTAAAGGATGTAGGATTATCGGAAGATTATCTGGATGTATCTCCGTTGGCACTTTCTGGAGGACAGAAAAGACGGGTGGCATTGGCAGGGGTGTTGGCAATGGAGCCGGAAGTGCTTATTTTGGATGAGCCTACTGCTGGACTAGATCCTTATGGTAGAGATGAAATCTTGTCTCTGATAAAAGAAATGCATGAAAAACGAAACTGTACGGTTATCATGGTTTCCCATTCTATGGAAGATGTGGCTGATTATGCAGAACGATTACTGGTAATGCATCAGGGGCAAATTATGTTGGATGGTACCCCAAGGGAGATATTTAAACATAGGGAAGAATTAGAAATGCTTGGTCTGGCTGTTCCACAGATTACTTATGTTGTAGACCAGTTAAGAGAAAAAGGGATTCCCATTGAAGGAAATCCTATTACGGTAGAAGAGGCAAAGAAAGCAATTTGGAAGGCTATGAAGAAAGGATAAAACGAAATGATACGAGATATAACAATTGGACAGTATTATGCAAAAGAATCTCCTATTCATAGATTGGATCCAAGGACAAAGTTTATTGCTACCTTTGTCTATATGATATCGATGTTTTGTTTTCAGAGATTTTTAGGTTTTATTCCATGTACTCTTTTTTTGGTACTAGTGATAGTTATTTCAAAAATTCCATTTTCACATATTATTAAAGGTTTGAAGCCAATTGCAATGATATTGATTTTTACAATGTGTATACAGGTGTTTTTTTCAACAGGAACACCTATTGTAAAATGGGGAATTTTTACGATAACAGCAGAAGGAATAAAACGGGCGATTTTTATGGGAATGCGACTTTGTTTATTAGTGTTTGGTGCATCCATGATGACGTTTACTACAACACCAAATCAGTTAACAGATGGAATTGAAACATTGTTTCGTCCGTTGAATAAACTGCATATTCCGGTACATGAAATTGCTATGATGATGTCAATTGCGCTTCGATTTATACCTATTTTAATTGAAGAAATGAATAAGATCATGAAGGCACAGATGGCAAGAGGCGCCGATTTTGAAACAGGAAACTTCATAAAAAGAGCAAAGAGTTTAGTGCCGATTTTGGTGCCATTGTTTGTATCTGCATTTCGAAGAGCAAACGAACTTGCTATGGCAATGGAGGCTCGTTGCTATCATGGTGGGGATGGACGAACCAAGATGAAACCCTTAAAATACAAAAAGAGAGATGGAATTGCTTTTGCGGTGCTATTCTTCTATCTGGTTATTTTAATTGGAACGGTAAAATGGGTACCTATGATTGGGATGATATAAAAGAGGAAAAAAGTCTGTTATGCAAAAGGAAAGGTGGCATAAAAGACAGGAAGGAAAAAATGGAATGAAGCGAATTAAATTGGAAATTGCGTATGATGGTACGAATTACCATGGTTGGCAGATTCAGCCGAATGCAGTGACTGTGGAAGGTAAAATAAATACAGTATTGTCTGAGCTGTGTAAGGAAGAAATCGCAGTAATTGGAGCCAGTCGAACGGATGCAGGTGTGCATGCGTATGGAAATGTTGCTGTTTTTGATACAAATAGTCCCATTCCACCGGAAAAATTTGCATATGCATTAAATGCACACTTACCATGGGATATTCGTGTGCAATCTTCAAAGGAAGTAGCATCGGACTTTCATCCGCGACATTGTGATAGCAAAAAAACATATGAGTATCATATATTAAACCGAAAAATCGCAATACCTAGCAAACGTCTTTATAGTTATCATTTTCATTGGGATTTGGATATAGAAGCCATGCAAAAGGGGGCAGAATATTTGATTGGAACACACGATTTCAAAAGTTTTTGTTCTGCAAAAACACAGGTAACAGATACGGTAAGAACGATTTATGAGTTACAGATAAAAAGGGAGGGTGACGAAGTTATTTTACGGATTACCGGAAGTGGATTTTTATATAATATGGTCCGTATCATAACGGGAACACTATTGCAGGTTGGTACAGGTTATTATGCACCAGAAGAGATAAAAGAAATGTTGAAAAAAAAGAATCGGACCGCTGCGGGAGCATGTGCGCCGGCAATGGGACTGTTTTTGATAGGTATAGATTACGATAATGAGGAAAAAGAGAAAAGCACTGAATAACTTTTGTAAAGAATGCATAAATAATAGATAAAGAAAGAAACTGTTGGAACAGTTATTCAATAAACATGCCAAAGAGCAGAAAGAGAGGAAGATATGTTACTAGTGTTGAATTTGATTGAAATCCTAAAAACATTATTTTTAGGTATTGTGGAGGGAATTACCGAGTGGTTGCCAATTAGTAGTACCGGGCATTTGATCTTAGTGGATGAGTTTCTGAAAATGAAACAGAGCGATGAATTTATGAATGTATTCAATGTTGTGATTCAACTTGGTGCCATTCTTGCAGTTGTAGTGCTTTATTGGAGTAAACTTTGGCCATTTCATCGAAAGAAAAACGCGCCTAAAAAGAGTTGGTTTGTAAATGAAGCGAAGGAAGGTTTCTTAAAATCGTTCCAGACATTTTGTAACAATTACTGCTATATGGATAAAATTGTTATGTGGATTAAAATTGTATGCGCTTGCATCCCTGCCATTATCATGGGACTTTTATTTGATGACTGGATGGAAAAACATCTGATGAATGGCTTTGTTGTAGCATGTATGCTGATCTTATACGGTATATTATTTATTGTGATTGAAAATTACAATAAAACAAGGACGCCAAAGGTTAATTCGCTAAAAGAAATTGATTTTAAGACTGCGTTTGGTATTGGATTGTTTCAGGTGTTATCTTTAGTACCTGGAACTTCCCGTTCAGGTTCCACTATTATTGGTGGTATTCTTTTGGGTGTTTCCAGAGAGATGGCAGCGGAATTTACATTTTTCCTTGGAATCCCTGTTATGTTTGGTGCAAGTTTCCTAAAACTATTGAAACACGGACTTGCATTTACAAAGCCAGAGTTAAGTATTTTATTAATTGGAATGGTAACAGCGTTTGCTGTTTCTGTTGTAGTGATTAAATGGTTAATGGGGTATATTAAAAAACATGATTTCAAAGTTTTTGGATGGTATCGAATTGTACTTGGAATCATCGTATTGGCATATTTTTTGTTTTTAAAATAGAATAGAAAAAGGGAAAGAAATATAACGGCGAGTTTTTGTAACAGATGCAGGAACTAGCCGTTATTTTTTCGCTATAGAAAGATGCATCTTAATTACCACGAACGCACAAGTGTTTTGCCTGTCAATGATATTTGCAATTTGCGCTGCTACTTGCTCATATAAAAGCGGCACTGTGTTTTCTTGCTCTTTTATAGAACTCTTTTTTTAACTTCCATATTTGCAAGCAGAATATTTTATGGTAAAATAAAAAAGATGTCGCATTTGTAAGCATTCTATACTCGTTAAGTTTTGGAGATATAGATAGGAAAAAAGGATGCTTGTGTCAAAGGGTAAAGTTTCTATTGACCGAAGCGGATTGCGAATGTTCGCATTTACAATGCAATGTGTGGTTATATACAGTTACGAAGATATTAATGATTGTAAGAAAGGATGAGAAGGATGGAATCACATCTTCTTTTTTTTGATATAGATGGTACTTTGCGAGATGAAACAACAGGGCTTATTTCAAAAAAAACGCAAAAATCCATTAGACGAGCAAGAAAACAGGGGCATTTATGCTTTTTAAATACCGGAAGAAGTTTTTCGGAACTGGATTCGGATGTGGTCAAAGTCGGATTTGATGGAGTTGTTTGTGGCTGTGGAACTTATATTTATTATGATGGAAAGATTATTTTGAAAGAAGAAATCCAAGGAGAAGAAGCAGAAAAAATTTTGGAATTAATAAAAAAATGTAAATTATCTGCACTGTTAGAAGGCGAAAAACATTTTTATGTTTCTAAGGATACCGAGAATAAAAAATTGCTTCTTGTAAAAAAGTATTTTGGAGAAGAAGTGAATAAAAGATGTTGCTTTTGGGAAGAGAAAGCACCAAAATTTCAGAAGCTCAGTGTGTGGCTTGATGAACAGAGTGACTTTACATGTTTTGAAAATGCGTTAAAAGAAAAATTTGACTTTATTAAGAGAAGTGATGATTTTTATGAGGTGATTCCAAAAGGGTATAGCAAAGCATCGGGTATAGCATATTTGGCAGATAAGTTACAGGTACCAAAGAAGAATACAGTAGCATTGGGAGATAGTGCAAATGATCTTTCTATGCTCACTTATGCCGGTGTAGGTGTAGCGATGGGAAATAGTGCTTTACAGGTAAAGGATAAAGTAGATTTTGTAACAAAAAGTGTGGAGGAAGAAGGCGTCTGGTACGCATTAGATCAGTTGGGACTTTTAGGAATGGAGGAACAGGTACATGAATAAATATACAAAACAAGATATTATGGAACTGGTGGAAGAGGAAGATGTAGAATTTATTCGATTACAATTTGTAGATGTATTTGGAACACTTAAAAATCTGGCAGTAACAACAAGCCAGTTAGATAAAGTATTAAATAATGAGTGTATGTTTGATGGTGCTGCCATAGACGGATTTAAGGGAAATAATATGAGCGAATTATTTCTGAAACCACAATTGGATACATTTGCTATTTTTCCATGGCGCCCGCAGCAAGGGAAGGTTGCACGTTTCTTATGTGATGTAGTTTATGAAGATGGAACTCCATTTGAGGGAGATTCACGTTATATATTACAAAATGTCTTAGATAAGGCAAAGGAAATGGGATATACATTTCAGGTGCAACCACATAGTGAATTCTTTTTATTCGATACGGACGAAGACGGAGAGCCAACCGTAACGACAAAAGAGAAGGGCGATTACTTTGATATTGGACCTATCGATCAGGGACAAAATGCAAGACGTGAAGCAGTATTGTTTTTAGAGGATATGGATTTTGAAGTGGAGACATCCTATCATGCATCTGAGATTGCACAGCATGGAATCGGATTTGCAGCAGATCGTGCTATGAATACCGCAGATAATATTGTAACTTTCAAAATGGTGGTAAGAACGGTAGCAAAACGTCATGGAATGCATGCAACCTTTATGCCAAAACCAAGAAGAGATTTGCAAGGTTCTGCTATGAAACTTGCCTTTGCCTTGATAAAGGATGGAAAAAATTGCTTTGTGGATGAAACAGATGAAAATGGCATCAGTTCCATTGCATACCAATTTATGGCGGGCATTATGGAACATTGCGAAGGAATGGCACTGATCAACAATCCAATCGTAAATTCTTATAAACGATTTGTACCAGGTTATAATGCACCGTTGAAGATTAGTTGTTCTTTAAATGACCGAGAGGCTATGATACGAATGAATTGTAAGAAAAAAGATGGTGTGAAACTGGAATTTAGAAATCCGGATTCGGCATCCAATCCTTACCTCGTATTAGCAGTGTGTTTGGCAGCAGGATTGGACGGAATGAAACGTGGGCTTAAGGCACCAAGATTGGACGAACAAACAACCTATAGTGATAAAGTGATGCCTAAGACTTTGGAGGATGCAATTAAAGCATTTGAAAAGGATAAATTTTTACAGGATGTGTTAGGTCCACATATTGTGGAGAATTATTTAGAGGCCAAAAAGGAAGAATGGAATCGCTATTGTGAAGAAGTAACAAAATGGGAAGTAGATGAATATTTAAATCGTATTTAATGCGATCAAGTAGCAGAGCGGATTGCGAATATCCGCTTGACGGTGAAAAAAACAAAAGTGGAGGTGAGCTTTCCGGTATGCAGATTATTGTAGCATTTCCTAAATTGCAAGATGCAAAGAATATTATGAATGTTATTGCAAGGCAGGGATATGAGGTCGTTTTGGCATGTTCGACCGGTGCACAGGCAATCAGTAAAGCGAATGAACTGGATGGTGGCATTGTGGTATCAGGTTATAAGCTCACAGACATGTATTATGCAGATTTGTATGAATATTTGCCAAAGGGATTTGAACTTTTGTTGATGGCTTCAAAAACAAAGTTAGATAATTGTTATAACAATAACATTGTCTGTCTTGAGATGCCTGTCCGAATGCGAGAACTTGTTGAAACTTTAAGCATGATGTCTTATCGCTACGAACGGCAGGAGAAAAAGCGCAAAAAGAAAAAGAGAAAAGAAGAAGACAAAGTGAAGATAGATCGTGCAAAAGCAGTGCTTATGGATCGTAACCATATGTCGGAGGAAGAGGCGCATTATTATTTACAAAAGACCAGCATGGATGCGGGAACTGCTTTGGTAGAAGTGGCAGAGATGATATTGAGTATGCAGGATATGATGTAAAAAAAGAAGGCAGATGCATTTGTGAAAAGGATGCAATGCCTTCTTTTGGTTTATAGGATCGTTGGATTATAAAGCACGTAACAATCCATTTTTATCCAGATTAATGTGTTTGGATAACCGAAGCTTCAGAGAGAAAAGAGAAAGAAGGTATGTTTTAACGATAAGGATGGCGACTTCTGTATCGTCTACGTCGATTGCCAAATTCCTGATAAAGTAGGTTATCAATTAAAATTTTAAACCAATCCGGCTGTCCGTTTGGTTTAAAATCCGGTCTTGGTGGGGGACAGTGAGGACCTCCACAAGGAGCAGAGGGACCTGGAGGAGGACAGTGACCACCGAAACAATGAGGAGGTCTTGGAGGGGGAGGGCAGTGTCTTCCTTTACAGGAATGGGATAAGGAGTTGATTTCAAGAGGTTGTGCTTGAGGAATGGAATCGGACACGCGATCGTAAATCGAAGCAGAAATCAGATCCATTCGGCTTTTGTCTGGATAGGTATCATACATACAGCTTCCTTCATATTCCAGTTTATCACATTCCTCTCGTACCTCGGCTAAAATGCGTTTAACTGCATTTGGTTGTAGCTTAGAAAAATAGTCATAATCCTTTTTGGAATCGTCTATGTGATCAAAACCATAGAGAGGAATCATTGACATGCCTTCGGTAAAGGGAAACTGTTCCCAGTTGGGCTGCATAAAATCAGACATGACAAAACTTCTTTCCTTTTTTTCTTTATTCTATGCAAATTGCATGGAAATGTGCTTTGCCTATTGCCATGTGATGGAAACTGGTGTTAAAATTGACCTAATGGCAACAGCTTGGCGACGGAATGATCTTCTCGGAACGGTTGTTGTAAAAAGAATAGTACAGTTGGCTATAGTTCAGAGCGTATTATTTGAAAAATGCCAGCTATATGGGCGTACACTCTGAACAATAACCAATGTTGAAATGAAAGAGGTTTTAGATGGATAAAAAGTTTGAAAAAGTTTTAGAAGGGATTTTTAATTCTGATTTTGTAGAAGGTATTATAAGTAATGCTACTAAGGCTACCGATATAACAAAAATCAAGATTAGACCTGTTCTTTTAAAAGAAAAATTTAAGTTTCAAGTTATCAAATATAGAGGAAAACAAGTATTCCATGAAAATATGGACAAGGAACAACTGATTGCTTGTTGTAGGGTGTGGTTTTCGGAAGAAGCGTTGCAATTTAAACAGGCAGAATTTCAGACAAAAGATAAAAAGGTTACGGCATTGATTAGTAAAAAGGGAAAAGTAACAGTAAAACAGAAAAAAACGGAAAAGCCATTACAAGAATTTGCAATGGATTTATCCCATAACAGGGCAAAGCGTTATATATTGCAGGAAGGTATTGTAGTTCCATTTCTGGTAGAACTTGGCGTTATGACAAAAGACGGGAAAGTTATACGTAGTCGTTATGATAAGTTTAAACAGATTAATCGTTTTCTGGAGTTTATCGAAGATGTATTACCATATCTACCAAAGGATCGTGAAATTACCATTTTGGATTTTGGTTGTGGTAAATCCTATCTAACCTTTGCCATGTATTATTATTTACATGAATTAAAAAAGCAAAATATTCGTATTATAGGATTAGACCTAAAAAAAGAGGTAATCCAAAATTGCAATCGGTTAAGTGAAAATTTTGGTTATGAAAAACTGTTGTTTTTAGAGGGTGATATTGCAGATTACGAGGGTGTAGATTCTGTGGATATGGTGGTAACACTGCATGCTTGCGATACAGCAACGGATTATGCGCTATATAAAGCGGTTAAGTGGGGAGCAGAAGTAATTTTATCGGTTCCATGTTGTCAGCATGAATTAAATGGACAATTACATCCAAATGGATGGGAAGCTATTTTTAAATACGGAATTATAAAAGAAAGGAGTGCTGCACTTTTTACTGATGCACTGCGGGCTGATCTGTTAGAAAGCCAGGGTTACAAGGCGCAAATATTAGAATTTATTGATATGGAACATACCCCTAAAAACTTACTGATACGAGCAGTAAAACAGAAAAATATACAGCCATCTGGAAAGAAAATGCAGGAATATGAACGGATAGAACAGATGCTTGGATGTAATCTCACATTAGGACGATTATTAAAAGATGCAACTACGACAATGGAATAAAAAAAGAGGGATAATAGCATGAAACATGTATATCGAATACTAATAATTTTAGTTGTTTTTTTGGGAACAGCAGTGATTGCCACTGGTAATAAAAAAGTGACACAGGGAGTAAGTACAGCAAAAGTAAAATGCGTGGAACAGGCAAAACCAACTTTTCCAACTATGGTTGTGCGTACACAGAATTATGATATCAATGTATTACATGGATATAATAGCAATTTAAAAGCATCGATCAATCGTGAGTCAATCACACCCGTAGGGATAGACAAAAAATTTCAATTGGTTATTCAAGAAAATGAAATGGTTGTGCGTAAACTGCGATATGAACTTCGAAAAGTGAATGACAATGCATTACTGGATTCGGGAGAAATTGCTGCATTAGAAAAAACAGATGCAGGAAAAATTGCAACTATGTCTTTAGATTCTTCTGTGGAACAGGGAAAAGAATATGCTTTAAAAATAACAGCAATCACTAAAGAAGGAAAAAAGATCCATTATTTTACACATTTAAAATATTATGGAAGTGATAGCTTTTTAAAAGAAAAGATAGATTTTGTGCTTGATTTTCATAATAAGACATTACAAAAAAATAAAGCGTCTGAGCTTGCTTCTTATTTAGAAATATCCAATTCACAAAATAATGATAATTTTGCCAATGTAGATATTCATTCCTCAGAAGATATGGTTACATGGGGGCAGTTAGAGCCTACGGTTGTATCGGATATTGTTCCGACTGTCAAAGAATTTAATATTGAGACTGGGGCAATCTGCTTAAATTACTTTGTTAAAATCAAGTCAGGGGATGGACAGGAGTTATGTAAAGTAAAAGAATTTTTCCGTGTTCGTTATTCCGGCGGAAGAATATATTTGTTAAAGTATGATAGAGATATGCTGACAATGTTTTCTGTAGATAATACAAGCCTTTCCAGCAGCCAGTTTAAATTGGGTATTACAAAGCCTCAAAGTGTGCAGGTCGTTTACTCAGAAGATAAAAGTCATATGGCATTTGTAAGTGCAGGTGAATTATGGAGCTATTATCTAAACGAAAATCAATTAGCTAGAGCATTTTCTTTTTCAGGAGATTCGAAAGATTATTTGCGCGCAGCTTATGATCAACATAATATAAAAGTCATCAAAATAGATAACGATGGAAATATGGATTTTATGGTATATGGTTATATGAACTCCGGGGATTATGAAGGCTGTGTGGGAATTGTATGGTATAAGTACTATTCTGCGGATAAACGGATAGAAGAACAGGTGTTTATTCCTATGGAGACTACCTACCAGATCATGAAAGAAAATCTGGATTCTTTTTCCTACGTTAGCGATGGAAATATATTTTACTTTTCGATACAGAATGTGATTTATTCCTATGATGTGGTATCCAAACAATTAAAAGTAATCGCAAAAGATGTGGAAGAGGGAGATTATTGTTATGTAGAATCTGTAGGATTACTGGCATGGCAAAGTAATTCAGATGATAACAATTCTACAGAAATCGTTTCTATGAACTTAGATACAAAACAGACTACAAAATTAAAAGCTGGTAAAAACGAACGCATTATTTTAATCGGAAGTATAGATGAAAATATTGTTTATGGTCTTGCAAAGGCAGATTCTGTTTTGGAACAGGAAGATGGTTCTAAATTTACACCAATGTATAAAATATGCATTGTAAATAAAGACGGAAGGGAACTAAAGACGTATAAGGAAAAAGGAATTTATGTAAAATCTGCTACAGTGGAAGATAATGTGGTACGTTTAAAGCGCGTAAAGAAGGTTGGAAATAGTTATAAAAATATCAAAGCGGATAGTATACAAAATCAAGAAGCAAATCAGACAGAAGACATGGGAATTACAAGTCGTGTTACGGAAAAAAATCTGAAAGAATACTATGTTTATTTAAAACCAGGATTTACTATGACAGGAAAGCCGGGTGTTTCAGATGTAAAAAATACGATGATTGGTGAAAATAAAATCGTCCGTCTGGACGGAAATGAAACAAACATTTCTCGTTATTATGTATATGCAGAAGGTGTTATTATTGGTGCGTATACAAGTCCGGCAAAGGCAATTAACGTGGCAGAAAATGCTATGGGTGTAGTTGTAAATGAAGAAAACCAGCTTGTGTATGAGCGTGCAGGAAAATATACCAATAATCAGATTGGAAATGTGGAAAAGGTTTCTACCGGAAATGGTGTAAACAGCAAAGGTGCCTGCCTTGCCATGCTTTTGAAATTCAACCATATTTCAGCCGATGCCAAAAAGTTATCGGATAGTCCAAAGTCAGCATATCGTTTATTAACCGAAAAACTGGACAAACAAACACATGTGGTAAATCTAAAAGGATGTACTTTAGATGAAGTACTTTATTTTGTCAGCGGAAATAGACCAGTGATAGCAATGACTGGTGAAAATAGCATGGTATTGTTAACGGCATATACAGAGACAAGTGTAACTTTTGTGAATCCGGCAAATGGAAAGGAAGAGAAAAAAAGTATTTCTGCTGCGGAAGATATGTTCCGTGCAGCCGGCAATTCCTTTATTAGTTACATTAAATAATAAAGTTAAGGAACTACCCTCATATAAGCTTGCTTAAATGTGTGTGGGTAATTCCTTAAAAGTTTCCAAAGATGTAATCAATTAGCAAAAAGTGATGTTAGAGTGACAAAGGATAATCTTAGATTGGAGAAAAGACAGTGACAAAACAAGAATTTAGAAAATTGGTAGAAGAAAAAATAGTAGTTTTGGATGGAGCTACCGGTTCCAACTTGCAGAAAAGGGGAATGCCAGTTGGAATTTGTCCGGAACAGTGGATCATAGAAAATCGTGAAATAATGAAAGGATTACAAAAAGAATATATAGAAGCGGGAACAGATATTTTGTATGCGCCTACGTTCGGCGGAAATCGCATCAAGTTGGGTGAATATGAACTTTCAGACAAGCTAGTGGAGATGAATACAGAGCTTGTAAAACTGACTAAGGAAGCGGTAGAAGAGGCAGCAGCGAAAAGACCGGTTTATATTGCAGGAAATCTTACAATGACTGGAGAGCAACTTTATCCAATCGGGACTATGCAATTTGAAGAATTGGTGGAAGTGTATAAAGAACAAGTTCGTGTGCTGGCAGATGTTGGCGTAGACTTATTTGTAGTAGAAACCATGATGAGTCTGCAAGAGTGTCGTGCGGCTGTTCTTGCTATCAAAGAAACCTGTGACCTTCCAATTATGGTTACGCTTACCTTTAATGAGGATGAAAGAACACTTTATGGTACTGATGCAAAAACGGCAATGATTGTTTTACAAAATTTGGGAGCGGATGCGGTTGGTTTAAATTGCTCCACAGGTCCGGATAAAATGCATGGAATGGTAGCCAATATGCGAAGAGTGGCGAATGTACCAATTATTGTAAAGCCCAATGCAGGACTTCCTGTACTTGTCGATGGAGAAACGGTATTTAATATGGAACCAGAGGATTTTGCCAGAGAGATGGAAATTTTGCTAGAGCAGGGTGTTTCTATTGTTGGAGGATGTTGTGGAACGACACCGGAGCATATCAATCGATTGGCAGAACAGGTAAAAGAAAAGACACCACCGGTTATTTCACAAAAAAAAGTGCGCGCGCTTACAACTGAGCGAAGAACCATAGAAATCAATATGGATAATGGTAATTTTATGGTAGTTGGAGAGCGAATCAATCCAACAGGAAAGAAAGCATTACAAGCAGAACTTAGGGAAGGAAAACTGGACATTGTTACAACATTTGTAGAAGAACAGGTGGAACTTGGTGCAGACATTCTGGATATTAATGTGGGAATGAATGGAATTGATGAGAAAGAGATGATGTTACAGGTAATCAATCATGTAACAATGATTTCTAATATTCCATTGTGTATTGATTCGAGTAAAATTGATGTATTAGAAGCAGCGCTTCGTATTTATCCGGGACGTGCCTTGATCAATTCTATTTCTTTGGAAAGTGAAAAATTTGAAAAATTAATTCCAATCGCAAAAAAATATGGCGCAATGTTTATCTTACTTCCATTATCGGATGCGGGGCTACCAAAGGACATCAACGAGAAAAAGGAAATTATTGGGAAAATATTAGAACGAGCTTATTCCTTTGGACTTACAAAAGAAGATGTTGTTGTAGATGGTCTGGTAAATACCATTGGAGCAAATAAACGTGCCTCCATTGAAACAATGGAAACCATTCGTTATTGCAAACAAGATTTAGGTGTGGCAACGATTTGTGGACTTTCCAATATTTCTTTTGGTTTACCAGAGCGAATTTTTGTAAACAGTACGTTTCTGGCATTTGCAATTAAAGAAGGACTTACTATGGCCATTGCAAATCCATCTCAAGATTTATTGATGAATGTGGCAGCAGCATGTGATCTGCTATTAGATCGAGAAGAGGCGGATGTAAGATATATTAACCGTGTTACGAGCCGAAAAATGGTTATGACGACAGAGCAGAATTCTGCACAAGATGCGGGGAACAAAGAAAACGAAAATCCGGTATATGAGGCGGTAATCAAGGGAAACCGAAAAGGAATTATAGAAATTGTAAAAGAAACAATCGAAAAAGGAAGTACACCAAATAGTATTATTGATACGATGCTTATTCCTGCTATCAATGAAGTTGGTGTGCTGTTTGACAAAGGAATTTATTTTCTACCACAGTTGATCAGTAGTGCGGAAGCAATGAAAACGGCAATTGATTACTTAGAACCCCTATTAGAGCGAAAAGATAGCGGAGAGGAAACCGTTGCAATTGTTATGGCAACCGTAGAGGGAGATATTCATGACATTGGAAAAAATCTGGTTGTTCTCATGCTGAAAAATTATGGCTATCGTGTCATTGACTTGGGGAAAGATGTACCAGCGGATGTAATCGTAGATACCGCTATAAAAGAAAATGCCAAAATTATTGGTTTATCTGCACTTATGACAACAACCATGATGCAGATGGAAACCGTTGTAAATATGGTAAGAGAAAAAAAATTGGATATAAAAGTAATTATTGGCGGGGCTGTTATTACACAAAGTTTTGCGGATGAAATCGGAGCGGATGGGTATTCTAAAGATGCACAAGAAGCAGTTGTTTTAGTAAAACATTTATTAGAAAACTGGTAACAGAGTAAACAAAATCTGTGTGATAGGTAGAAAAGAAGGGAGCAAGAGATGCAGGAATGGAATCCAAAAATAGATGTGATTATTCCAATCTATAAACCGGATAAAAAATATGACCGTTTATTGCAGGCATTGAAAAAACAGAGCCTTATGCCCAATCATATTTATATTATCCATACAATGGCAGAAGGAAAAGAGGAAAAAAAGGAAAATTCCCGCTATGCAGGGATGAATAACCTATCCATTATCAATATAAGAAAAGAAGAGTTTAATCATGGAGGAACCAGAAATAAGGGAGTAAGTATGTCTGATGCAGAGTTTGTCCTAATGATGACACAGGATGCTGTACCAGCAGACACTCATTTGCTAGAAGAACTGGTACGTCCTTTTGCAGAGGAACAGGTAGCCGCTACTTATGCAAGACAATTAGCCACAAAGGAAGTTGGTGTAATTGAACAATATACAAGAACGTTTAACTATCCGGAGCAAGAACAGAAAAAGACAAAAGAAGATTTGAAACGTTTAGGCATAAAAACGTTTTTTTGCTCGGATGTATGCGCTATGTATCGTAAATCTGTGTATGAAAAAATGGGTGGATTTGTAACAAAGACGATTTTTAATGAAGATATGATCATGGCATCTAAAATGATTCAGGCAGGTTATGCAATTGTTTATGCTGCAAAGGCTAAAGTATATCATGCACACAAATATACAGGGTTACAGCAATTTCAAAGAAACTTTGACCTCGGAGTATCCCATAGAGAATTTTCTGAAATATTTGATCAGGTAAAATCAGAATCGGAAGGGATAAAAATGGTAAAACAAACAGCCCGTTATTTATGGAAACAGAAACAGCCGTTTCAGATTATTTCTCTAGTGTGGCAGAGTGGATGCAAGTTTTTAGGATACCGTTTTGGAAAAAAATATGATAAACTTCCTATGTGGTTTGTAAAATGTTGCAGCAGTCAAAAATCTTATTGGAACACATAAAGAATAATCATTCCGTTAAGATACTCTATAAAATGGAAGAAATAGCAAATGGATGAAAAACTAGTAAATGGATGGAACGGTTAAGAAAAGAAAAGGAAGGTGTCAGGTTTCATGGGGCATGTTAGTATTGTTTTAGCGACTTACAATGGAGCTGCCTATTTAGAAGAACAATTAGATTCGATTCTAAAAAATACATACAAAGACTGGACAGTAGAAATATGTGATGATGGGTCTACGGATGGTACATTGGAAATCGTTGCATCTTATCAAAAACAATATCCGGGAAAATTCCAATTATACAAAAATGAGGTAAACCGTGGTGTTACGGTAAACTTTTTAGAGGGTGCAAAACGAGCCAAAGGGGAATATATTATGTTTTGTGACCAGGATGATGTATGGATGGAAAATAAAATTGAAACAACGCTTGCCGGTATGCAGGCTAAGGAAAAAGAGTTTGGAAAAGACACCCCAATTGTTGTGTTTACAGATGCGCAGTTGGTGGATGCGACCTTGCAATCTATGGATGCGACTTTTTTTTCTTATAATGGATTGCACACACAAAAAACAGATTTGGCACATTTATTGATGGAAAATAAAGTGATTGGATGTACTACAATGTTTAATCGGGCATTGCAACAGAAATTGGTGCGCTTTCCGTTACATGCACGTTACCATGACTGGTGGATTGCGTTGATTGGTGCTGCTTTTGGAAAAGTATGTTACCTGGATGAAATTACAATACTATATCGACAACATGGCAATAATGTAGAGGGTGCGAAAGGTTTCTGGGAATATGTATGGGATCGTATGAAGGACTTAAAAGCCCAAAAGAAAGCACTGATAGCCAATGAACGTCAGGCACGGGAATTTTACGAAATATATATAAAAGAACTTTCAGATAAAGAACAGGAAATTGTGCAAAATTTTGCCAATATACGTAACATAAACTGGTTTAGACGTGTACAAAAATTATTTTGTTATGGTTTTTGGAAGTCTGGAAAAATTAGAAATATTGGTGTATTGTTAACCATATAATGATTATTGTGTCAAAGAACAGTTTGTACACGCAAGAAGATAAGAGCTTCTAGCATGACGGATTTAGGCATTTTGACTTTGGCATCATTATAAATGCAAGTGGAAACCAGAAAGGAAAGAAAAATGGGAGATAATTCAGAGCAACATAACAATAAGGTACGCAAACCCAGAGATCTTGTTATTCCAGATCTTAGAAACGAGACAGAACGGGAGTATCAATATTCCAAACGTCCATATCAGAGAGATTATCTGAGGGGAACGGAATGGGACAGAGAAGAAAGGAAAAAAGATACAACACGGGATACCGTTTCTCAAAATAAACAAAAAAGCAGAAAAAGTAATGCCTCATCAGCAAAAAGCAGAAATAGGAAAAATATAAAAACAACAGAAAAACAGCCTCAAAAGAAAATAACAAAAAGCAGGCGAAAAGATAGAAAAAAAACAACCAGTAAAATTATCTTAGCGGTGGCATGTATCTGCGCAATCATTATTGGAAATATCGCAGGAAGATGGAATGCACAACTGGATCAGGTTCTAAATCAAAGAAAAAAGGGCGGCGTGGATCTACAAGAAGTAAAAGTAGATGAAAGTACGCTTAATCAGGATTCTAATATTATAAATATACTATTAGTAGGTGCAGATAAAAGAGAAAGTTGGACTGAAGCCGGAAGATCCGATTGTACGATGATTGCAACCATAGATAAAAAGCATAAATGTTTAAAATTAACTTCCCTTATGCGAGATATGTATATCGATATTCCAAACCACGGAAAAGATAAGTTTAATGCAGCTTATTCCTATGGAGGCATCAGTCTTTTATATCAGACCATTGCATATAATTTTGATTTACATTTGGATGGCTATATAATCGTTGACTTTGCAGCTTTTAAAGAAGTAGTGCGAAAACTTGGCGGTGTAAAGGTGAATCTGACAGATGCAGAGGCAAATTATTTGATAAAAGCTTATAAAAAGGGACCGGAAGCAAAGGTGAAACCAGGATTACATAAAATGAATGCCAGACAGGTATTAGCCTATGTTCGTATTCGACAGGATGCGGCAGCAGATTTTGGACGAACGCAGCGTCAAAGAAATGTTATGCAGGCAATTTTGACAGAAGTTAAAACAAAATCCATTACGGAAATTATGGATCTGACCGGAAATCTTATGAAATATGTGACTACAGATTTAAGTAATGATGAGATTTACTCCTATGTGAAAAGTGTTGTTATGATGGGAACCACAACATTAGAACAGAAAAGAATTCCGGTTGATAATAGTTTTAAAGAAGAACGTATGGGGACACAGTTGGTTCTTGTACCGGATTTAACAACAAATAAACAGGAATTGCAGGAGTTTTTATTTGAATATCCAGAAGAAAGTAGTACAAATTCGCAAAAAAAAGCAGATTAGGGGCACTTACATAGGTCGGAAAACAGTAATCCTTTACTTTGTTCCCAGTAAAAAACAAATAGTAATACACATTGACAAAATTTTTTGAAGTTGGTAGAATAATGGAAGGCAGAAAAAGATGCTAGAAAGATGTCGGTTTTTCAGGAGACGGGCAGGAAGGATGAAGCAATATGAAAAGAATGGTTTTATCTATATTGGTGGACAACACGTCGGGTGTTTTAAGCCGAGTTTCGGGATTGTTCAGTCGAAGAGGTTACAATATTGACAGTGTGTCTGTTGCTGAGACAGAGAACCCTTTGTTTTCCAGAATGACAGTAGCAGTTACAGGTGAAGATGCAACTTTAGAACAGATTGAAAAACAGTTACGGAAATTAGAAGATGTTAAGGAAATTACCGAACTTACGGATAGCAATTCTGTATGCAGAGAGCTTGTACTTGTGATGGTTCATTCAGATGCAAAGCAAAGACAGGAAGTGATTGCGGTAGCAAACATATTCCGTGCCAATATTGTTGATGTTGCACCAGAAACATTGATGATTGAGCTTACAGGAAATCAAGCAAAAGTAGATGCATTTATACGTTTATTAGATGGATTTAAGATTGTAAAATTAGTTCGAACCGGAGTGACGGGGCTTATTCGTGGTCTGGATAGTGACACAGACAGTTTAAGATAAAAGAAAGTTAACAAATGCGGCTAGCCATTTCATACTTTACATTTTTACATAAGGCAGGCGACTAGGGCATTTAAAATAAACATTTTTAGGAGGAATAAAAAATGGCAAAGATTTTTTATCAGGAAGATTGTAACTTATCTATGTTAGACGGAAAGACAATCGCAATTATCGGTTATGGTAGCCAGGGACATGCACATGCTTTAAATGCAAAAGAATCTGGATGCAACGTTATCATCGGTTTATACGAAGGTAGCAAGTCTTGGGCAAAGGCAGAGGCACAGGGATTTAAAGTATATACAGCAGCAGAAGCTGCTAAGAAGGCAGACATCATCATGATTCTTATCAATGATGAGAAGCAGGCTGATTTATACAAGAAAGACATTGAGCCAAACTTGGAAGCTGGAAACATGTTAATGTTTGCACACGGTTTCAATATTCACTTTGGATGTATCGTACCTCCTGCAGATGTTGATGTAACAATGATTGCACCTAAGGGACCTGGACATACAGTACGTAGCGAATATCAGGCTGGTAAGGGTGTACCTTGCTTGATCGCTGTTGAGCAGGATGCTACAGGAAAGGCTCAGGAAATCGCTTTAGCATATGCATTAGCAATTGGTGGAGCAAGAGCTGGTGTTCTTGAAACTACATTCAGAACAGAGACAGAGACAGACTTATTTGGTGAGCAGGCAGTACTTTGCGGTGGTGTATGCGCATTAATGCAGGCTGGTTTCGAAACATTAGTAGAAGCTGGATACGATCCAAGAAATGCTTATTTTGAGTGTATTCATGAGATGAAGTTAATCGTTGACTTAATTTATCAGTCAGGATTTGCAGGAATGAGATATTCTATCTCTAATACAGCAGAATATGGTGATTATATCACAGGACCTAAGATTGTTACAGAAGATACAAAGAAAGCTATGAAGAAAGTATTGGCTGATATTCAGGATGGTACATTCGCAAAAGAATTCTTATTAGATATGTCAGAAGGTGGAAAACAGGTACACTTTAAGGCTATGAGAAAGCTTGCTGCTGAGCATCCTTCAGAAGTAGTTGGTGAAGAAATCCGTAAGCTTTACAGCTGGAATGGCGAAGATAAATTGATTAACAACTAAGAAAATTCAATGACTTATATTTTATTGTATAAGCATAACAGATTGAACTTTGCATAAAGAAGAGGACATACCATGTTAACATGTGGAATGTCCTCTTTCTTTTACAGAACTGATTATATTATGTGAGGTGTGTTTTGTTCAGAGTGTGCCATTCAAAAAATGCCCAAGAAACAAATTGGCTGAAAGAGGTAGAGAAAGGGTGGTCATTTTTTTCATGACGCCGTGACCGGCTATGCCCGTATATATAAAATCAGTCCTTTATCCGCAAGCGCAACAGAACTGATTTTATATATACGGGCGCACCCTCTGAACAGTTACAATTTTTGCACAAAAATAAGTGAAATAAACTGCGTATTGGGGTCAATTTGGAGAAATGCAGGCATGTGTTTGAAATCCATTGACATAAAAAAAAATATGTGTTAGATTAAAGTGATTTAAAAGGTATTTTTTTCAGTATTTTCTAAGGTTTCACATAGAAAAAGATAAAGGAAATGGAAGAGGGAAGAAAAATGGTTGAGAGAAAAAATGCAGGACGGATTGCAAGAGTTGTCGGTTTGGTTGCCGGAATTGTATGCGTATGTATGATTTGTTTGGTTATTGGCTTCAAGTTATATTATTCAAATCGCTGGTATCCAAATACTACGATTAATAGTTTAGACGTTTCTGGAAAAACATTTAAAACATCTGAAAAGATGATGCAAGATTATGTTGATTCCTATCAATTGGAAATCAAAGGAAGAAACGATGGAAAACTGGTTATTAATGGGAAAGAGATAGGTTTATCAGTGGATTACAAGGATAAACTAAAGCAAATGTATCAGGAGCAGAAGAAAGCATCTTTTTTACCTAATTTTAAACAGGAGGATTTCGAACAGGAAATTGTAGCGGTCTACGAACAGGAAAAATTAGACAATATTATTAAAACAGCCACAATTGTAACAGGGGATGACCAATATAAAATTGTAAAACCAAAGAGTGCTTATGTACAGTATGATGAGAAAAGTGGTCGTGGCGAAATTGTAAAAGAAGAAAAGGGAAATAAACTTTTGATTAAAAAAATGTTGCCGGTTGTTCATGATGCAGTGAAAAACATGGAAACAAAATTGGACTTAAGTAAAGATACTTATGATGAGGTGTATAAAAGTCCAAAGATTACATCAAAAGATAAAAAGATACAAAAACAGTATATTACATACAATACCTGCTTATTGAATTGGATCAACTGGGATATGGGGGATGGTGTGACAGAAACAGTTACACCAAAGGAAATCAAAGACTGGTTATATATTACAGCCAAAGGAAAGGTAGCATTGGATGATTCTGCTATGAGTAAATGGATTGAACCATTTTGCTTAAAGTATAAGACAGAAGGAAAAACAAGAACGTTAACTGCGCACAATGGAAAAAAAGTTAAAGTAGAGGGCGGAGATTATGGCTGGCGTTTGGATTATGATGGGATCATGAAACAAGTGAGAGAACTTATCATGAAAACAGGAAAGCAGAAACAACAAAATGTAGAAAATTATATGAATGATCCATCCCAGGAAAATGAAAAAACACTTACGACCAATCTGGAACCTATGTATAGTAATAAAGCTTTTCAAAAGGCAGATGCATCTGGTGTAGATTGGGATACAAAAAATTATAGTGAAGTAGATTTAACAGCACAGATGGTGTATGTATATAAAGATGGAAAGTTAGCTTATACTGCAAAATGTGTGACCGGACTTCCTTCAGATCCGGAAAGAGCAACCAGAACCGGATGTTATTACATAAAAGATAAAAAAGAAGAATATGTTTTAGTTGGTGCAGATTATGAGACACCTACAAAATATTGGGTTAGAATTATGTGGACGGGAACCGGATATCATTTTCTACAAAGAAGTGATTGGTCAAGCTGGTCACCTGAAATTTATAAAACAAGAGGATCCCATGGATGTATCAATTTACAATTAGAAGATGCGAGAAGCATTTATAATTTAGTAAAATTAGGGGATGCGGTATTTATTCATTATTAAAGGCAAATTGCATGATGAAAAAGAATAGTTCCTCTTTCTTGCAAAGGAGTAGGAAAGATTGCTATAAAAGTGAATTGGAACCTGTAAAACTCTTAAATAGATAAAAGGAGAGAGTTTTGCAAAATCCAAAATAAAAGGAGAAAGGATAAAAAAATGGTTAAAAAATTAATGAGACTTGTAACTTGGATATCCGTGTTTGCTATGCTTGTTATAGCTGGCACAAATGTAGTTCAAGTACATGCAAAAGCAAAGGTTAAGTCACAGGAAGATTATCAATTTAGTGTTGCAACAGATCGTGCCGAAGGTATCTGTAATTACAAATTGACAGGTATCACCCTTGGTGACATAGATACTGTTGAGATAAAAGCTTATTATCAGTCAGCAGGAAAAACAGTAGTAGGATATTCAAAGAGCATTGCACTTACAAATGAAAATGTTTCTAATAATGTGTTATCTGGTAGTTTTTCAATGGATGATTTCCAAACATTTGCTTACGAAAAATATAAAGTAAGTTGTACGATTGGAAATGTAACAGTTGAAGCAAAAGAGGATTGCGACTTTAGTTTGTATGCAAGTCAGTATAAATTGTCTATGGATACAAAAAAAGCAGCTACTGTAAGAAAAGCTACCTTGTCTGTTCCAGATGCCGCTGCATCTGTATTACCTGGAAAGAATAATACAGTAACCTTATATGTATGGGAAAAAGGAAGCAGTGAAAAAAAGGCTGTAAAAGTAGAAGATGCAAAGGCTGTTACAGGAAAAAATGTATCATGGAATGTAGATGTTGCTTCTGTATGTAAGAAGAGTGGTACATTTTATGCAAAGGCTGTATTGGCGCATGGAAAAACAACTACTACATTGGCAAATGTTACATTTAGTGTAAATCCTACCGTTACTTCCTTTGTTACGGGAAAAACGAATGCATTAGAGAAAAAGGCTGCCTTTTCTGCTACATTGAAAGGATTGACAAATCCAACAGGTGTAAAAGCTGTAACTTTTTATGTATACAATAGCAAGGGTGAATTTATTTATAAACAAGCTGCCAAAAGCCAAACAGCTAAAAACTATTATGCAGAGATTAGTTTAAAGGCATTGTCTTATAAGTTAGATAAATATACTGTTAAAGCACAGATTACGGATACAAATGGGAAAGTATTTTTCTTAGAAAAGATTGCAACCGTAAATGAAACTGCATCTGCAAAAAAATTAACAATACAGAAAAGCAAGAAGACAGCATCTAGTACATTTCAATTAAAGGGAGCTTATATTCCTGGAAACATTAAAAAAGTTAAATTCTATGTTTATTACAAAAAAGGCGGTAAGTTCAAATTAATAAATAAAGTTTCTGCAACTTACACCGCAAAAACAGATATTTATAAGGCTACAGTCAAAAACGAATATGCAGGACAATATAAAATCCGAGCATATGGTGTTGCAAAGTGGGGAAGTGAAGTCCTTTTAAAAACACAGACTGTTAAAGTTGCAAAATCAGAAGCTGGAAAAAATGGCTGGTATTATGAAAAATATAACGGAAAAACCTATAAATTTTATTATATCAATGGTGTAAAACAAAAGGATTTAACTAAAATTTTGGGCTTAAAGAAAAGTTCAGGTACAAATATAAACAAGTTTTATATTGAATTAAACCGTGCAGCATGCTGTGCCACTGTATATGCATACGATTCCAAAAAGAAAAAGTACATTATTCCGGTAAAGACATTTACGGTCTCTGTCGGAAGAGATACTGCTACTACAGCAGGTGCAGGTGGATTACATATTAATTCTTCTTACACACCACTAGGTACCTATTCTATTTGTTCGAATGGTACTAGTGTAAAATATACATTAAAATCAATGTATGAACCAGACGGAAGCACCTGTTATGCAAGATGGACTTCTCATATTGTAGGAAATGTATACTTCCATGCGGTAGCGGTTGGAGCACAATCCCATTATGCATTAAATCCAAATAGTTACAATCGTTTAGGAACTGCTGCTTCTGCTGGCTGTATTCGAATGACAGTAGCAGATGCAAAATGGATTTATGATTATGCATCTACAGGTACAATTGTAAAGATTGTAAAGGGAAATACTTCTCATCCAGGACCATTTGGAAAGAATAAAACAATAAAAATTGCATCTTCTATCCATTATGATCCTACCGATCCAGCTGTACCAGATTCTAGAAAGAAAAAGGATTATAAGGCAGGATTAATCAGTGGTTATATGACAAAGAGTGGAAAAAGAGTCGGATACTAAGTAGAAGATTAAAACAAAATAAAGGTCTCCTTTTGTAAGTATGAAAGGGAAAGGCACATGAAATGGAATGTATTTATGATGGATAAGTACATTCCATTTTTCTTTACTTTATAGGAAAATGCGTCCTATAAAGTGTATTATAATTAAAGCGTTTTGCTATGACAATTCTTATGGAAAAGTTTGTCTTATAACCATTGAATAAACCGCATTTCTATGCTATGATATATGAGGATTTTTCTACAAAGCAGACAGGTCTGCTAGGCAGATATGATACAGTTAGAAGACCCGTTGCCAACATATTTATGAGCAAGTAGCAGCGCGGATTGCGAATATCATGGATCAAAGATGGCTATTTGGATTATGTGGATTGTAGTTAAATGGTAACGGAACACTGCTTTTCAGGTAAGTAGAAAGATGAATGGACAGAAATAGATTGGAAGAGTAAAATGAAGAGTATCAATATTATATGTTCAGATATTGGAACAAAAGAGATAAATAATCAGGATGCTGCATGCATCAAACGGGCAAAGACATCCATTGGTATGATCACAATGGGAATTGTTTGTGATGGAGTCAATGGAATGGAGCAGGGAGAAGTAGCGAGTACTGCGATTGTGGATGAGTTTGGTATGTGGTTTGAACAGGAACTTCCTGCTCTGTTAGAAGAACATATTGTGGAAAAGGAAGAGCGTTTGTGGAAAGAGGTCATTCAAGCTGTAAAAGATTCCTGGAAGAAAAAGTTACAGGAGGTACACAAAAGCATCCGGCAATATGGGGAAGGTAGAAAGATTTCTATTGGAAGTACTTTTACTGGAGTATTATTGTTTGATGAATTTTGCTGTATGATAATGCATGTTGGTGACAGTAGAGTCTACAAAATCACAGATACAGTGGAACAGTTGACTGTAGACCAGACTTTGGCAGAGCGTGAAGTAGAGCGTGGAAGTGTAACAAGAAAAAAAGCAATAGAACAAGGCATGCAAAATGTATTGTTGCAATGTGTTGGAGGTTCTAGAAATATACAGCCGGATGTGATAATTGATTATTTTGATTCGGAAGCTATCTATGTATTATGTACCGATGGATTTTGGAGAACCGTAGACAGCAAAGATTTACAGAAAATTAGCATATATAGGGAAAATGGTCAGGAAGGGTTAGAGGACTTTCTAAAAGACATCATAGAGCAGTTAAAGATTGACGGTGAGGAGGACAATATTACGGTAGTTGCAATTACCAATGAAGAATGGTAGGAAAAACATTTTTGTAGCAGAAAAAGTTTCTGCCCAGCTGAAGTGAAAAATACTGTGGTTAGGAGGAAAGAGATATGCTGTCAAATAATAGTATAAACAATAGATATATATTGCAATACGAGATCGGTAGAGGCGGTATGTCAAAGGTTTATTTGGCCCGTGACATAAAACTGAATATGGATTGGGCAATTAAAGTTATGGACGTGTCAAATAAAAGCGGACATGCACAGATTTATAGAATAGCTACAGAAAAAGAAATCTCTTTGCTTAAAAAACTAAATCATCCTGCATTACCACGTATCGTTGATTACTTCTTAGAAGATGAAAAGATGTATATTGTTATGGATTATATTGAGGGGATTACGCTTAGCGAGAAGCTGGAACGAGAAGGTAAGCAAAAGCAGGAGGATGTTCTAAGATGGATGCGTGCAGTGTGCGATGTATTAAATTATCTGCATACACGAAAGGACGCAATCATTTATCGAGATATAAAGCCATCTAATATCATGCTTACTCCAGAAGGTGATGTTAAGCTTATTGATTTTGGTATTGCACGTACTTATAAATCCTCCAGTAATAGCGATACAGAATATTTAGGTTCTAGAGGATATGCAGCACCGGAGCAATGTTCAAAATCCGGACAATCAGATGCTAGAACAGATATTTACGGAGTAGGAGCTACAATGTATCATTTGCTTACTGGAAAACATCCAGATCAACCACCATATGAATTTTATCCAATTCGAAAATGGGACAAATCTTTTTCCAGAGGGGTTCAGCAGATTGTACAAAAATGTGTTATGACCGATCCGCAGTATCGTTATCAGACTGCCTTTGATTTGATCGATGCAATAGACAATTACAAAACAGAAGACAAGAAAAAGTTTATGAAGCTTGCATTTACTGGTGTTATTGGAATTTTGGTGATTGCATTTATAAGCATGACCGTAGCACGACTTTCTATGGGGGAAAGTATCGGGTGGTTCTTCATTTTAGATGCTATTTTTTCACTGTTACTATTTTGTGACATTATATTTATGGACATGAAGCGAGTATGGTGTTGGTTTCTTGGAAAAGAGGATAAAGAAATTATGAAATCCAAGCGCGAACCAATTGAAGCTGCTAGGATAAGTAGTACACAGGAATTAGATAAAATGAAAGGAAATATTCATTATAAGACTTACGATGCAGGTACCGAGACAATTAAACTGGGAAATAAGCGAACAAACAGAGTGAATAAATATTTTCAGTTTTATGTCGTTACCAGTATGAAGTCTGTTGGTATTCAGGGATATTCGGAGGAAGGAGTAAACGATGAGTGGAAAGGATAAACAGGAAGCTCAGGATGCAAAAGCAGAATTAAGTACGGTATTAGATGATGAATATCAAGGAAAAGAAGTAGTATGTATTCCGTTTGATAAGGAAAAAAGTTCTGTTCCGCTAGATGACAATTTTGTAATCATTGAATCAATGGAAAAGCGGGAAAAAACAGTAAAAATAACTGCAGCAATCTTTTCTGTTGTGTGTTTGGTTTCCATTGTCTGTGCGAGTATCTTTTTAGTAGTTTCGGATGGAAATAGAAAAAGAGATACGCAGGCGACAGGGGTACAAGGAACACACAAGCCGATGGAATCTACACCGACAGCGACGATTGTTGTTACACCGAAGCCAACGAAGAAGCCAACGCCAAGACCGACAAAGAAACCAACACCAAAGCCAACGAAGAAGCCAACGCCAAGACCGACAAAGAAACCAACACCAAAGCCAACGAAGAAGCCAACACCGAGACCAACAGCAAGACCGGTAATTACAAAACAGCCGGTAACAGCAGCACCAAAACCTACGAAGGCGCCAAGACAAGTAACACCAAAGCAGACGAAAAAACCGGATGATGTGTTTGTGGAAGATGGTAAGAAGTCGGATGATGTATTCGTATATTAAAAGTAAGGTCAAGGATATTCGCAATCCGCTTCGCTACTTGCTCATATAAAAGCGGCACTGCGTGCCTTACGAGGTATGGGGCTTGAACCCCACACCTCGTGCAAGAGTCCCCACTGCCTAAAGGCAGTGGGGACTCTTGTCCTTTTATAAAGAATTAAAAAAAGGATCCATATAGAGACGATTTAAGAATGTCTCTATTGGATCTTTTTTTCTATAGCAAAATGCATCCTATACAGAAAACATTTGAGCTGATGTGTTCCTGTATAGGATGCATTTAACCTGATGTGTTCCACTTTGTCCTAAAAGATTTAATATTTACCTTTTAGTAAGTTGGCATAATACTTTTTCGTTCCGTTTGGAATTTTAAATTGTCGTTTTGAGGCATTTAATTTAAATGCCTTGCTTCCTACTCGTTTTAATTTTTTGGCACTTTTTAGATTAACTAAACGTAACCGTTTGCAATTATAAAAGCTTTTCGAACCAATACTGATTAATTTCTTTCCTAATGTAATCGATGTAATATTGCTACAATTTGCAAAAGCATTGTCTCCGATGGAACGGATTTCTCCAGGTAGGGAAATCGCACCTTTTAAAGATTTACAATTTTTAAAAGCATTTTTTTGAATAGAGACAACCGTGCAAGTATAACCATAAATTTTAACTTTTGAATAAATGGTTATTTTTTTATTCGTATGTTTATAGCCGGTAATGGAAACCTGAGCTGTTTTGCCTTTTATACTTACAACCTTATATATAATACTATTAACAAGATAAGTTTTTCCCTTCTTGATTGTTTTCGTAGAAGGCTTTGGTGTGCTTGTTGGTATCGGTGTTTGTGTAGTTGGAGTAGTTGTAGTAGGCGTTGTTGTAGCTGCTGCTGTCGTAGTTGGTGTTTTAGTTGGCGGATTTGATGTATGTGGAGGTTGTGTTTTAATCGGTCCATCGGAGCTTCCCGGTGTAGTGGATGCTGATGGTGTCGTGTTTGTAGTTGGCGTTGTGCTTGGTGGATTGGAAACCGGTGGTTCAGATTTCTTTCCGGTAGCAAATATTGTAATTGTTTTTACATAAGTCGAGTTAAAAGTAACGTTAACCGTATTTAAGGTATCCGTTAAAGTACTCTTGGAAAAAGTTAGGGCATTTAATAATTCCGGATTATCAATGGAATTTAATACTTTATCGGAAAGAAGTGATACTTCAACGTAAAAGTCACTGGCATTAAATATAGTTCCAATTGTAGTATCACCTTTGTATTGCACCGTTGTTAATTCTGCCACTGCATCCTTCAGACCAGGAACCAAAATTGGGTTTTCTGCTGCAATACCTTTATAAAATACTGGAACGGAATTATTTTGATCTGCTACAATTTGATAATTGCCAAATGTAATATTTTCAGGATCATCTAAAACAATACCTTCCGTTTCTGCGCTTTCTTTATAAACTACAATTTTAATATTTGCAGGATCTACCGTACAGTTTTCAAAAACACCATTTCCGGTATAGGTTGCCTCTACCTTTACAATTGTGTTTTCGGTACCATTGATTGTAATAATATCTTTCATAACACAACCGTTATAGGAAATGGAAATTTTATTTTCACCAAGCTTAATCGGAACTTCCTGGACCTCTTCTCCATTTACGACAAAAGAGAAACCATCCGTTACTTTGTCAATAACCGGAGTATCTGGATTAGCATAAGTAATCGCAGATAATACAACATCGGATGTATGCAAAACACTGTCTTTAGGCATATTCTCTTTTGCTGCGGTTGCAGCAAAAGATACAATTTGTTTTGGATAACCGTAAACAGTAAATGATTTTGTAACGGTTTTGGTTGCAGAAACTTTTGATGAAATCTGAATAAGTGTTTCGGCATCCGTTACTTTGGAATTGTCAATTTCATATTGTTCATCGGTTAAAATTCCTGTTTTTCCATTGTCAAATTTTGCAGTAACGACCAACATATCTTTGGTAACTTCCTCACCAACAGTAAGATTTAGCTTATCTCCTGTTTTTGATTTGATTGAGGTGATTTCTTGTACTGCATTTTTTTGTACACGAATTTTAAATGGATGTTTTATTCCAGCAACCTCTAATAAAAAGTCATGCGTACCTTCTGTAAGAGATACTTTTGAAGTTGTACATGGGGTATACCAAGCACCATTGTAGTTGTAAGCATAAACCTTTTTGGAAGAAGAACTTACGGATGAGTTCTTTTCTAAAATACGATAATTGTAATTGGTAGATACCAAGCTTCCATTTACAATGGAAAGTTTCACTTTGCTACCATCAGAAACAGGAGCGTTTATTGCATCCTTATCATAAGTTGCAGAAACAGAAAGATTTGTTTCTGATGCAAAATCATAGGAAACGGTATCTTCATTTTCACCTAAATAAACAATGTTATTTTTGATTTCATAATCTAAAGTATCTGCGTTGGAAACATAGTTATGAAAATTGCAGGATTTATTTTTTATCCAGCTTTGATACATTTCATAAGAGGAAAGCAAGTTACCATCATCATCATAGGCAACTGCGCCACCATATCCATATACGATTGTTTTTTCTCCATCGCAGCGGTTATAATCAGAACCTCCGATGTATTTAAAATCAGGATCTAAAAAGTAGATGGCATCGCAATTTAGAGAAGTTTTTGTATCATCTCCAAGTGGAAAATGGTTTAACTCCATCATTTCTCCACCAGTATTCGTGTTTTTCTTATAAGCAAAGTAAAGGTTGTGTACTCTACTTTCGTAACCTAAGTGGTCGCCATCGTTTTGGTAACTGATATTTTTACAATCCCCACGATTGTCTAGGTTAAAATATAAATTTTGTATTACAATATGAAAAAGGGCAGCGTCACTGAATACACATTGACCATTTAATGTAAAGTTTGTAATCATAGTACGACTATCTATATTAAGGGAATAAAAAGCCTTTTTCTCAAAAGTAGTTGACGAAGTACCACTGGTGCTGCTGTTTACATTAAAATTAGAAATGACAGCATTTGCATCAGAGGAAAAGCAAATGGCTTTTTGACCAAATGTGGTGACACCGTTTACATTTAAGTTTGTAACGGAGGTATTTGTTAAAAAGTTGTTGGATAACTGATTATTCGATCCATTCAAGTTCAAATCATAAATATTGCACTGTTTAAATACAGTATCTCTATTTGTGACTGTTCCATTAAAAGTGACAGTTACCGATTTAGAATCTGCATTTTGAAACGTTGTGTCGGTGAAGTTACAGGAATCTTCAAAGGAAACAGCCTTATTAAATTTGACTACATTTAATTTCTGGCACTGGTCAAAATTGTATCCGCTACCGCTGTTGCCGGAAAAAGTAGTAGGTCCGTCAAACGTGATCGTTTCTAAGTTGTAACAGTTTTTAAATACGCTACCTTCTAATGTAATGGATTTTGCATGAATTGTAACATTTCTTAAAGCGGACATAGAAGAAAAACAATTTTTAGATAAAACGATTTCATTGTCTGTATCGATATAAATTTCTTCAATAGATTGATTTCCAGACAAGTAATCTTCCGGAATCTCTTTATAATCATTTCCAATATCAATTCGTTTTACAGAGGAAAAAGCGTTTTTATTATCCTGAGCCAGTGTTAGCGTTTGATCCAAATCCGTATTTGCAAGAGAAGAACAACTCTTAAATTCTTTAAAATTTGGAAAATGTACTTTTTTATCATTGGTTCCTACTTTAGATAAAGATAGTACAGGACTGGCCTTGGAAGTATTGGCTACGGAAAAAGTCCATTCGTTGTTATCATAAGTAAATGTACTTTTTGTAGTCGTATCAGAATCTGCTTTTACCAATATATTGGAAGAACAAAAGGAAAGAGTGATACAAAAAATAAGAAATAAAGCAAATGTCCTTCCTGACTTATGTTTGGTGAAATTTATAATCATAAAATAACGCTCCTTTAAGACTTAGATATAGTTTCGTTCATTATCTTTTTGTTTCATAATTATAACATTTTTTACAAGAATGGACAATAATTCTGTAAAAAAAATGTAATAATATAGAGGAGAAAAAATGGTGAAAAATTCCATTTTTTTGGTTAAAGTAAATAAAAAATACAAAGATTCTAGAAAATAAAAAAAAGTTCATAAAAAGTGCAAAAAAATAGGGTAATCTATTGGCGAAGGAAAAGTTAAAAAAAGAAAATGGAAGAAAAAAGAATCGTATTTGCCTAAGCAAAAAAAGATTACTACTTTGTTAATCTATAGTTTGTATGGGAGAATACGGTTCTTTTGTTATATTGTTACAAAAAGTGCCAATGATTACTAGACACAAATAAAAATATAATAGTATAATTGTAAAAAAGTAGGAGGGTGTTGCTATGAGTAATGTCATAAAAGGAATGATTATAGGAATGATATGTGGTGCGATTGTGATGATTGCACTGTTGTTCTTTGGACATATTGAGTGGGGAGGGATTGCTGTTGGAATTTGTGTTTTATTGGGAATTTTAATAGGTAACATTATAAGATAGAAAAGTAGATTTTATTGATGAATAATTTGGTGAAAAAGTTCTAACGCAGTAGCGAGGACAGGATTTTGGGTGAAAAGATTTGGATTAGAACAAAAGGTGGATAACATGTATAATTATAAAAAAATTGTGGATGACTTATTGAAATGGTACGATAGGCATGCCAGAAGTTTGCCATGGCGAGAAAATCCAAAACCATACTATGTCTGGGTCTCAGAAATTATGTTGCAACAGACTAGAGTAGAGGCTGTAAAAGGCTATTTTAATCGATTTATTGAAGCTTTGCCGGATATTGAGGCACTGGCAACTGCACCGGAGGAACAACTTCTAAAATTGTGGGAAGGTCTTGGGTATTATAATAGAGTACGTAATTTACAAAAAGCTGCAATTCAAGTAATGGAGGACTATCAAGGTTTGTTGCCTGCGGATTACAAAGAATTGCTTAAATTAAAAGGGATTGGCTCTTATACAGCGGGAGCGATTGCATCGATTGCATACGGAATTCAGGTGCCTGCTGTAGATGGAAATGTGCTTCGGGTTATGAAAAGATTGGCAGGAAGTTATGATGTCATTACAAAGGCAAGTGTAAAAAGGCAGATGGAAGAAATTTTAGCGGAAGTAGTACCAGTTCGTGCTGGGGCCTTTAATCAGGCAGTCATGGATTTAGGAGCTATGGTTTGTATTCCAAATGGAATGCCTCTTTGTGAAAAATGTCCTCTTGCAAAATATTGCATTGCAAAAGAAAAGGGGATTCAGATGGAGTTGCCGGTAAAAGAAAAGAAAAAAGCTAGAAAAATTGAAGAAAAAACCATACTTTTATTGGAATATCAAGGAAAGTATGCGATTCAGAAAAGAAGGGAAAAAGGATTATTGGCAGGTCTTTGGGAACTACCAAATTTGGAGGGAAAATACAGTAAACAGGAAATGCTCTCTATTTTAAAAGAAGAAAATAAACGGGCAGACGTTTATGAATTAGGACCGGGAAAGCATATTTTTTCGCATATTGAATGGTCCATGCTGGGGTATCATATCATATTGGAAACTCCAATAGAAGAAAAAAATTATATTTGGGTTAGTAAACAGGAATTGCAGGATACCTATGCGATTCCAACCGCATTTTCGATATATCTGAAAGATTAGTTATGGCTCACAGTTATGGAATTGTAGTTATGTGCCTAAGCTTTCGTACAGTTTTTGGCAGCTAGATTGGTATTGCAACTTATGAAACAAGATTTTGCGTTTAAGTAAATGACATTGGTTCGTGAATGGTAACAAAGGTTGCATTTTTTAATAAGAATTGTTATAGTTATAGTAGAATAAGTATACTAGGAGGTGGTATGTATGATAATCCGAGTAGACTTTAACAGTTCGGAGGCTTTGTATATGCAATTATGCAAGCAGATTATTATTGGCATCGCCAACGAAGAGATAAAAGAGGGGGACAATCTTCCGTCTGTAAGAGACCTGGCAGACGAAATCGGTATCAATATGCATACAGTAAATAAAGCATATTCGATTCTTCGCCAAGAAGGATATTTAAAAGTGGATCGCCGCCATGGTGCAATTATTGCTATTGAAGTAGATAACACAAAAGCACAGATGGAGCTTGCAGAAGAATTAAAATTGTCTTTAGCAAAGGCAATATCAAAAGGTGTGCCAAGGGAGGCAGCACTGGATATGGTCAATGAGATTTATGATATATATCAGGGAAGATAATACGGAGGTAGTTTATGAAAGAAAAATACACAGTTGATGCCAAAGAAGCGTTGGTGTTGGCTGAAAAGGCAGCAAAGCAGGCTGGCTGCAGTTATGTGGGAAGTGAACATATATTATTGGGACTTCTAAAGGGAAAAGGTGTGGCGGCAAGTGTACTTTCTGCAAATCATGTAACTTGTGACAAGGTGGAAGAATTGATGGAACAGTTACTTCAGATCGATTCCAATGTACAGCTTAAAGAAAAAAAATTATCCTTACGTGCGAAGAAAATTGAAGAAAATTGTCTTTTACAGGCAGAACGATTAGGAGCAAAGCAGGTAGGTACGGAACATATTTTGCTGGCGTTGATTCGAGAAAAGGATTGTGTTGCCATTCGTTTATTGAATACAATGGGCGTTAATATGCAGAAATTGTATGTGGATGTGTTGCTTTCTACAGGAATGGACCCTGCTGCGGCAAAAAATGATTATATGGCATTTAAAGGAAAACATAAAGGAAAATCAGCTACACCTATGTTGGATCAGTTTAGCCGAGATTTGTCATTATTGGCAAAAGAGGGAAAACTAGATCCTGTGGTAGGAAGAGAAAAGGAAATTGAGCGACTCATTCAGATCATCAGTCGAAGAACTAAGAACAATCCTTGTTTGGTTGGAGAACCGGGAGTTGGAAAAACTGCCATTATCGAAGGTCTTGCACAAAAAATCGCTGAGGGAAGCGTTCCAGAGACGATAATAGACAAAAAGGTAGTAATATTAGATTTATCAGCAATGGTAGCAGGTTCTAAGTATCGTGGAGAATTTGAGGAACGTATCAAAAGAGTATTGCGTGAAGTGCAGCAGGAGGGAAATGTCTTAGTATTTATTGATGAGATCCATACATTGATCGGAGCTGGTGGTGCGGAAGGTGCCATGGATGCGGCTAATATTTTGAAACCTGCATTGGCCCGTGGGGAAATCCAGATTATGGGTGCTACGACCATTGGAGAATATCGAAAATACATAGAAAAAGATGCAGCTTTAGAGCGCCGTTTTCAACCGATTACAGTAGAAGAACCTACGGAGGCAGAAACCTTTTCTATTTTAAATGGATTAAAAGAAAAATATGAAGAACATCATAATGTTATTTTGACTACAGAAGGCTTGCAGGCAGCAGTGAAACTTTCAAGCCGTTATATTACGGATCGCTTTTTACCGGATAAAGCAATTGATGTTATGGATGAAGCCGCATCAAGAGCAAGATTGGGAAGTTGTGTAAAGAGCCCGGAAAGAATTGCCTTAGAAAAGAAGCAGACGGTATTGGAAACGGAAAAGGAAGAGGCTATTATTCGGGAAGACTATGATGAAGCCATGAAGATAAAACAGGCGCAGCAGGTGAATCGTGAAAAGATAGAGCTACTCATAAAGGAAGAAGAAAAAAGAAAGAAAAAAGAAAAAGTAACGGTTAATGAGAAAGATATAGCAGCAGTGATCGCCATGTGGACAAAGATTCCAGTTGAAAAATTGGAAGTAGAAGAAGCCACACGTTTAAAGGAATTAGAGCATGTATTACATGAACGGGTTATCGGTCAGGAAGAAGCCGTAACTGCCGTAGCAAAAGCGGTAAGACGTGGACGTGTCGGATTAAAAGACCCGAATCGACCAATTGGTTCTTTCCTATTCCTGGGACCTACTGGAGTTGGAAAAACAGAATTATCAAAAGCATTGGCAGATGCTGTATTTGGCACCGAAAAGGCAATGATTCGTGTTGATATGTCGGAATATATGGAAAAGCATAGTGTGTCAAAATTAATTGGTTCACCACCGGGATATGTGGGATTTGAGGATGGTGGACAATTAAGTGAAAAAGTAAGACGAAATCCATATTCTGTTGTTTTATTTGATGAAATAGAAAAAGCGCATGCAGATGTATTCAATATTTTATTGCAAGTATTGGATGATGGACACATTACTGATTCACAGGGAAGAAAGATCAGCTTTAAAAATACCATTATCATTATGACATCAAATGCGGGAGCCAGCCGTATTGTATCGCCTAAAAATTTAGGATTTGCTACAAAGCAGGACACAAAGGCAGATTACAAAAAGATGAAAGAAAATGTTATGGAAGAAGTAAAACATCTATTTAAACCGGAATTTTTAAATCGAATTGATGAAACGATAGTATTCCATGCATTGGAAAAGGAACAAATCAAAGAAATTGTTGTATTAATGATGCAAAATTTATCAAAACGTTTGGAAGAACAGATGCGTATTACTTTGCAGCCTACTCAGGATGTAATCGAATATATAACAGAGGAAAGTTTTGATGTAACATATGGTGCAAGACCAATCCGCAGAACGATACAAACAAAGGTGGAGGATTCGTTAGCAGATGCTGTGTTGGATGGAAGGGTGCATATGGGAGATCAGGTAAAGTTAAGTATGCAGGACAAAAAGATAGTATTTGCGGTGTAGTGGCAGTCACGAACATGTTTGGCGTTAGCCAAATAGAAATGTTTTTCAATTGTTCTTAGCCTGCAAGCAGTCACGAACATTTGAAAAAACATAAAGATGCAAACAGTTCAGCCAAGCACATTCATAAAGTGCCAGAAAAGGAAAAAGGCAAACGAAAAA
>CADABQ010000010.1:61272-157931 GCA_902786205.1 uncultured Lachnospiraceae bacterium
AAAATAGAAGGCACTTTATTCATGTTTGGAGTTAGCCAAATAGAAATGTTTTTCAACTGTTCTTAGTCTGCAAGCAGTCACGAACATTTGAAAAAACATTTCTGCTTGGCTGAACTGTTTGCACAAAATGACTAGTATTTTATAGGATTGTGTTGTATAATGTAGCTATAAAACAGCAGAGAGCATTTGCAATAGGGATCTTGTGAAAGAGACCTTATTTTGCAATAGAAAATACAGGAGGATTAGGACAATGGCAGTAGTGGAACAATTAATTCGTAAAGAAAAAGATGGAACTTTAAGTTTTGGTAATTATGAATTAGATACAAAATCAAAAAAATCTGATTTTGAGTATGAAGGAGACTTGTATAAGATTAAGACATACAAGAAGATTACAAAACTTGAGAAAAACGGAATGTTTGTATACGAATCCGTACCTGGAACTACTGTTACGAACATGAGTTGCCAGGAAAAGAGCATTACGTTTTCAGTAGAAGGAAATGAAGATGCACAGGTTACATTAGAATTAGAACCAGAAAAAGAATATGATGTATGTATCAGTGGAAAAGATAGTGGGGTTATGAAAACAAATTTAGGTGGTAAATTAAACATCAGTGTAGAATTAAATGTTGGAGAACCCGTAGCAATTAGTATTACAGCAAAATAATTGAGGTTATAGAATGGCAAAAGCAAAAACCATATTTTTTTGTAAAGAATGTGGACTAGAATCTTCCAAATGGCTGGGACAATGTCCCGGCTGTAAGGAGTGGAATACATTTGTAGAGGAACCAGTAGTGAAAAAGTCTGTGACTGGTACACCTCTACGGGGAAAGAAAGTAGAGCCGGCGCGTTTATCGGAAGTATCTACAACGGAGAGTGCAAGAACAAAAATTGGTATAGCTGAGTTTGATCGTGTACTTGGAGGTGGCATTGTAGAAGGTTCACTTGTGCTGGTAGGTGGCGATCCGGGGATTGGAAAATCTACGCTGCTTTTACAGATGTGTAAACATCTGGTTGAAATCGAAAAAAAAGTCTTGTATATTTCTGGCGAGGAATCTATGCGCCAGATAAAGATGCGAGCAGAGCGCTTAGGACAATTCCAAGGGGAATTATTGCTTTTGAGTGAGACAAATCTGGATACAGTGGAACAGACGATACGCAGTGTGCAACCACAGATAGTTGTGATTGATTCTATACAGACCATGTTCAAGGAAGAAGTTGGTTCTGCACCGGGGAGTGTGGGACAGGTAAGAGAGACGACCAATACACTTATGGGAATTGCAAAGGGCATGGGAATATCGATTTTTATTATCGGACATGTAACAAAAGAAGGTATGGTGGCTGGACCAAGAGTGTTGGAACATATGGTAGATACAGTGTTGTATTTTGAAGGAGAACGAAATGCCGTATACCGTATACTACGTGCTGTTAAAAACAGATTTGGTTCCACAAATGAGATTGGTGTGTTTGAAATGAAAGATACTGGTCTAAAGGAAGTACACAATCCATCCGAATATATGTTAGAGGGTATGCCAGAAGATGAACCGGGTTCTGTAGTTACCTGTTCGATGGAAGGTACCAGACCTATTATGGTAGAAGCACAGGCATTAGTATGTCAGACTAATTTTAATTTGCCGAGACGGACCGCAGCAGGTACCGATTACAATCGTGTCAATCTTTTGATGGCAGTGATTGAAAAGCGTTTAGGAATGCGTATGAGTGATTGTGATGCGTATGTAAACGTGGCAGGTGGAATGCGTATTAATGAACCAGCATTGGATTTAGCTATTGTAGCCGTTATTTTATCCAGCTACCGAAATCGTGCCTTACCGGAACAAATGCTTATTTTTGGTGAAGTAGGACTTACTGGTGAAGTAAGGGCAGTTAGTATGGCAGAGCAGAGAGTCTCAGAAGCAAAAAAGATGGGATTTCAGGCATGTATTTTGCCACAGGTAAACAAGAAAGTAATTTCAATTCAAGGTATGAAATTGATTGGAATTAGTAATATAAGAGAACTATTAGAGTACATTTAAAAGAGGATTAGGGGGAAAATGTTATGACAGAAGAAACAGGAGTAAAGGAAACAAGAGAATTAGTAAAAGAAGGGTTGGATGGCACAGAAAAACTGGCAAAGAAAAATGACAGTTTAAATGAGTTAATGCAGAAAACATCTGCAAATGTAGAACAAATGGAAAAATTGACAAATATGATTGAAGGATTTGCCGGTGTGATTGCAGGAATTGCAAATAAGACAAATATGTTGGCATTAAACGCTTCTATTGAGGCTGCAAGAGCAGGGGAACATGGTAGAGGATTTGCGGTTGTTGCAAAGCAGGTAGGAGAACTTGCTGCACAGTCTGCTACATCATCAAAGGAAATTAAAGAAACCATTCAGTCAGTACAAGGTTTTACAAATGAGATGGTTGCCAGTATGGAACAACTTTCCAAGGCCATTGAAGAACAGAGTCAGATTACTTCAAAAGTGAGAGAAGTACTTGGCGAGATTAAAAAAGAAATATAATAGTTAGCGAAGATAAATGGCTCCTCTTTGAATGTTGACAGAATAGCAAGTTGATATTCAGAGAGGAGTTTTTTTGTAACAGTTCAGCCCGGCTGAACTGTTACGTTTTTTTATTCTATTTATAGAAATTACTATTGTAAAATATGAAAAAATTGGATATAATTAAAATGTTAACACAAACGTAAAAAAGATGTAATGAATAGTTATCAAGTAGTAAGAAGGAATGGCAAAAACATTATTACAAAGAAAGGAAGAGGTTTTTTGAAAAAATATGTAAAACATACGGCATTTGCTGTTGCGACAGCGGGGCTGGTAGCGACAGCACTGGCATTGCCAAACGATATTGGAAAGCCAAATGCAGAACAGGCTACGCAGCAGACTGTTGCAAAACAAAGTACTACAAAGGATATTGTGCTTCATTATCGTTGGGATGGAAAAGATACACCACATGTGTATTATGAAAATGTGAATGGATCAGGAGAAAAAGCAATTTCTTATCCAGGTATTCCAATGAAAAATACAAAAGATGGGTGGTATACCTATACCATTAAAAATGCAAAAAGTGCAGATGTCATTTTCTCAATTGGAAATACTTATGAAACAGCTACTTTAGCTAGAACAGCTGGTGAATGGTGGTTTGATCAGGATACCTGGTATGCATGTAATCCGACAGACGAAAAAGAGCAAACTACAAAATATGCGACAGCATCCAAAAAAAGTACAGCAAAAAAGGTAAATGCAGATACATTATACCCAAATAAAACTGTAAATAACGGAGAAGGCACTTTTCAGAAAAAAGATGTTACAACCATAGCAGAAGATGGTTCTGTAAAAGTGGGACTTAGCAATATTACATCTGCAGAAGAATATGTAGATACTTATGTAGTAGCACAGGATTTAAGTGCAGCGGAAGATGCAAGTATTATCATCCATTATTATACAGGTGGAAGTGAAGTGCCAAATATTTATTATTGGAATGGACTTCCAGTGGATCAGGAAACCGTATGGCCGGGACAGCCTATGACCTATGAAGATGAGAATTGGTCTCAATATACTTTCAAAGATACCAACAAAATCAATTTCCTTTTTACAGTGGGAATGAATCAATCAAAAGATTTGACTTGTAAAAAGGGAGAATGGTGGTATAAAGACGGAAAATTATATAGTAAAAAACCAGGTAACAATGGTGGCTCTGATAATAACGGAGGTTCTGAAACTGTTGAACCATCAGAAAAAAGTGATTTTCGTGAGGAAAGTATTTATTTCCTTATGACTACACGTTTTTATGACGGGGATAAGAGCAATAATGTACATTGTTGGGATGAAAATGCAAAAACAGATCCAAATGATCCTGCATGGCGTGGTGATTTTAAAGGGTTGATTGAAAAGTTAGATTATATTAAAGCGTTAGGTTTTTCTGCAGTATGGATTACACCAGTTGTAGAAAATGCCAGTGGATTGGATTATCATGGATATCATGCTATGAATTTTCAGAAAGTAGATGAACGTTATCTGTCTGATGGTGTAAGTTATCAGACATTGATCAACGAAGTACATAAACGTGGTATGAAGATTGTGCAGGACGTCGTATTTAATCATACTGGAAATTTTGGAGAGAAAAATCTTGCTCCAATGTTTGAAAAAGATAGTTCTGTAGAAGGTGGATTAGGAACCGTAAATTGTATGAAGAAATGCGAAAATTCTATTTTGCCGGATAACTATTATGATTCTAGCAAATTTAAAAATAGCAATGAGTTTGGTACGTGGCAGTATCAGACCAGACTGGCATTGATGAAAGATACAAAAGATCCGATTCATGAAGGAGTTCGTAACGATCCAAAGACATTTTACCATCGTTATGACAACAGCTTTAGTTGGGATTTCTATACCGTTCAGCTTGGACAGATGGCAGGAGACTGTGTAGATTTGAATACAGAAAATCCAATTGTATCGAAATATATTACGGATAGTTATACAAAGTACATCAATATGGGAATCGATGCGTTCCGTATCGATACCGTAAAACATATTTCAAGACTGACATTTAACAATGCCATTCTTCCTGCTTTACGAGCAGCAGGAGGAAAAGACTTCTATATGTTTGGAGAGGTTTGTACAAAATCCAGTCAGATATGGTATCGAGGTGAGACACCTCCGTTATCAGGTCCATTCTATACATGGAAAGAAAACAAAGATTATAAATGGTCTTATTATGATGAAAATACAGAGGCTGCATATGATGCGTATGCGGCAACTCCTCCTGAAAAGGTTTATTCTGACTTTAGCAATGAGTTGGCTTATGATAACTGGAGATTGGAATCAGAAGCTTCCTTACCGCATGGAACCAATATGGCATCTACAGAAGAAAATTATAATGATAATGCCAATGATGTTGGTGGAAAAAATGTAAAAGACGGTGGAACAGCACAGGCTGCCCAGCCAGTCAGTGATAACGCATTTTTAAATGGAAATGAGTATCATAAACCAGATACAGAGCAAGCATCAGGCTTAAATGTAATAGACTTTACGATGCATTGGAACTTTGCAACTGCGAAAAAGGCATTTGAAAGTACAACAGGAAATTATGACTATAAGACAAATACTGTGAAAAATAAGAAAGATACAGCAGGTGGAGATTATACCTATAACGATTCTACTTGGAATGTAACCTATGTAGATTCCCACGATTATGCACCGGATGGAACACAATCTGGTTTTACAAAACGTTACAATGAAGGAGAAGAAGCTTGGGCAGAAAACTTATGTTTACTATTCTCATTCCGTGGTATTCCATGTATTTATTATGGATCTGAAGTAGAATTCCAGGCTGGTAAGGTCATTGATGATGGACCAAATGTACCACTTTCTGAAACTGGTCGTGCTTATTTTGGTGATTATCTGGAGGGTGATGTTACTGCATCTGATTTTGGTGTTTATACAGCAGAGGCAGGAAGTAAGGTAGAGGAAACATTAGCAGCTCCATTGTCACAGCAGTTGATTCGTTTGAATGCAATTCGCCGTAAAATACCTGCATTACAAAAGGGACAATACTCTCTTGGAGATATTGATTACTCGGATATTGCATTTAAGAGAAGATATACAGATGACAATACTGACAGTTTTGTATGCGTAACAATTACAGGAAAGGCAACTTTTAACAATATTCCAAACGGAACTTATGTGGATGCTATTACTGGAACAGAAACAAAAGTAACCAATGGAACACTTTCTATTGATGCACCAGGAAAAGGAAATATGCGTGTCTATGTTTTGGATACAGACAAAACACCAGCTCCTGGAAAAATTGGAAAGGATACAACTTACTTAAAATAAAATAAGAGTAGTCAGAAAGTGAGCAGAGTAATCTGCTCCTTTCTGTTATTTCCTCTATAGGAGAAAAGGTACCTATAGAGAAATACGTTCCGCGGGATGTATTAGGGAACTGATGTGGACCTGTCCACATTGTTCTTCGTAGAAAAGATAGTAGGAGGAGAAAACAATGAAGAAACGTATTTTTAGTGCAGTAATGCTTTTGACGCTTTGCGTTGTAAGTGTAGCCTGCGGAAAAAAGAAAGTTGAAAAAACACCAGAAGAGACGCAGGTAGTGATAAATATACCTACAGCAACACCACAGGTTACGACAGATGCAGCAGTGCAAGCCACGACGAATGCAGCAGTACAGGCTACGGATCATGTAGAAGATGGCATTTCCATTTATCATGGAGATGATAATGCAGAGTATATTATAGAAGATAAGATTCCAAAGCAGGAAGTTACACCGGAATTGTTGTTAAGCGAATTGGAGAAGCGAGGAATATTAAAGAAAAATACAAGAGTGAATAGTTTAAATGTGAAAAAAAGTAAAGAAAATGGAACGACTTTAGCATTAGACTTTTCAAAAGAATTTCAGGACCAGTTGTATCAGCAGGGAACAGCCGGCGAGTTTATCATGATGGGAAGTGTGGTAGATACTTTTTTGAAAGCCTATGAGGCAGATTCTATGACGATTACGGTAAATGGTAATACCTTAGAAAGTGGACACTGTATTTATGAGGGTGACATGAAATTTTATGAACCGGATGACAGTGTAAGTGCAGATAAAGCTGCGGAAGCAATTGCAGAAGCGTTGGGAGCAGAATAAGTCCAAGCGAATCGTGTTATGAGCCAGTAGCAGTGCGGATTGCGAAAATATCATTGACTTTTAACAGTATATTATGTATACAGAAAAGATAGAGCCTTTACAGAAACGTTAGGTTCTATCTTTTTTATAAAAGAGCAAGAGTACCCACTGCCTAAAGGCGGTGGGTACTCTTGCACGAGGTGCGGGGGTTAAGCCCTGTACCTCGTAAGGCACGCAGTACCGCTTTTATATGAGCCAGTAGCAGCGCGGATTGCGAATATCATTGGCAGCATAATATGTTGCTAAATGGATTTGTGTGTTTTGTTTTTTTTGGCTAAGAGACCGCCAATTTTTCCGCTTTCCTTGGAGGATAAGGCGCCCCAACCCTGTTCAAATACTTTATCTAATACTCCGATTTCCTCTGCTATTTCATATTTTAATTGTTCGGTTTTGGAAAGTGTTCGTACATCTTCCATAGAAGTAATTTCCTTTTTGGAATGCTTCATATAATATCACCAGACTTTCTATAATCTAACATTTGTACATAGTATTACAAAAAAGAAAAAAATTATACATGGCGTATGGGTTGTGACAAAGGAGTAATTATGTCAGCAAAGCTGTGAAAGATTCTTGTAATTGATGTTTGAGAAAAAGTAGGATAGCGAAGGGAAAAGTAAAAAATGGCAATGGTTATTGGACACAATAGTAGATACAGAAAAAGAATTGAGAAATGTCGGGGAATAAGGTATAATCATATATGCCTATACCGTGCAGATTGTTTGCACAGTATGATATTAAACAGAAAGCTGGAAAGAAAATGGAAGCATATACAGGATTTGCCAGTGTTTACGATATGTTTATGGATAATATTCCATACGAGGAATGGTGTGAATATATAGTAGACCTGCTTGATACCTATGGAGTAGAGAAGGAAAGTATGATTGCAGATTTAGGCTGTGGTACTGGAAAGATAACAGAATTACTTTCTAAGCGTGGATATGATATGATTGGAATTGATAATGCAGAAGAAATGCTTTCGATTGCAAGAGAAAAACAGGAAAGTGACAAAGCAGAGACTTTTGAAAGCAACATATTATATTTGCAACAGGATATGTGCGGGTTAGAATTATACCAACAGGTAGATGCCATGGTAAGTGTTTGCGACAGTATGAATTATATTACGGAGAAGGAAGATTTGTTAAAGGTCTTTCAAGGAGTAAATAAATATTTGCAGTCCGGAGGCGTTTTTATATTTGATCTGAAGACCGAATATATGTTTCGCGATATTTTGGGAGAGCAGAATATTTCTGAGAACAGGGAAGATGCCAGTTTCATCTGGGAAAATTATTATTACCCAGAAGAAAAGATAAATGAATATGATTTGACGATTTACGCAAAACAGGAAAATGGGCTGTATGCTCGTTTGGAAGAAACGCATTATCAGCGTGCCTATGCATTGGAGGAAGTGCAGAAACTGATAGCGCAGTCGGGACTGAAGTTCCTTGCTGCTTATGATGCATTTACGAGAGAGGTTCCCAAAGCGGATAGTGAGAGAATATACATTGTAGCAGGAAAATGATAGAATAGTAGTTTGGAAGGAGATTGTAAAAGAGGATGGAAGATTATATTGTAAGAGGAACGGCAGCAGATAACCAGATTCGTGTATTTGCGGCAACAACCAGAGCGCTTGTGGAAGAGGCAAGAAAGGCACATAATACCAGCCCTGTGGCTACGGCAGCATTGGGACGATTGCTGACTGGTGGTGTGATGATGGGAAGTATGATGAAGGGCGATAAGGATTTATTGACCTTACAGATACAGTGTAATGGACCAATCAAGGGACTTACAGTTACGGCAGATTCTCAGGGAAATGTAAAAGGATATGCCTATAATCCTAACGTTATGTTACCACCTAGCGACAAAGGTAAATTAGATGTGGGAAAAGCACTGGATTTAGGTGTGCTTAGTGTCATTAAAGATATGGGATTAAAGGAGCCATATATGGGGCAGACCCAGCTTGTATCAGGAGAGATTGCGGAGGACTTGACATATTACTTTGCTACATCAGAGCAGGTACCATCCGCAGTAGCCTTGGGTGTACTTATGAATAAAGATAATACCGTCAAAAGAGCAGGTGGCTTTATCATTCAATTGATGCCTTTTGCCGAGGATGGTCTGGCTGAAAAATTAGAAGAGAAACTTAAAAATATGGAGCCAATCACTGCACTTTTAGAGAAGGGAATGACACCTGAGGATATTATTGATTCTGTACTTGGTGAGTTTGGAGTAGAAATTATGGATACACTTCCAGCACAATTTTACTGCAACTGTACGAAGGAAAGGGTGGAAAAGGCCATTGTCAGTGTAGGAGCAAAAGAATTAAACGAAATGATACAGGAGGGAAAACCGATTGAGGTAAATTGTCACTTCTGTAATAAGAATTATACGTTTTCTATTGAGGAATTAAAGGAAATATTGAGAAAAAGTAAGCGATAAAGATATAAGATACTTATAAATTTTGTGGGGAAAGTAGCCGATAAAAAACAATAGGGATTTTATGAATTCGGAATCGGAGGAAGAAGATAACGTGATAAATGGAGGAGAGAGTAGAATGATTTATACAATGACATTAAGTCCTGCTTTGGACTATATTATTTCAATTGAAAATTTCAATAAAGATACGGTAAACCGCAATGAAAGAGAAGAAGTATTTGTGGGTGGAAAAGGAATCAATGTGTCACAAGTGCTTAAAAATTTAGACATTGAAAATGTGGCATTAGGTTTTGTCGCTGGTTTTACGGGAGAAAAAATTGAGCGAGACTTGGCAGAGTATGGATGTTTTGTAGATTTTGTACATTTAAGACAAGGCATGTCACGTATTAACATTAAGATTAAGGGTGGCAGCGGTGTACTAAATGAAAAAAGAGAAACAGAGATTAATGGTATGGGACCAACTGTGCCACAGGACAAGCTTGTTCAATTATTTGAAAGATTAGACCAGATTAGCACAAATGATATTTTAGTATTGGCAGGAAGTGCAATGGCAAGTCTTCCAGAAGATATTTATGTGCAGATTATAGAACATTTGAAAGATAAGAAGATTCGAGTTGTATTGGATGCAGAAAAGCAGTTGTTGTTGCAGGTATTACCATACCATCCATTCCTGATTAAGCCAAATCGAAAAGAGTTGGCAGAAGCTTGTGATGTAAAGGTTGAAGATATTAAGACACAGGAGGATGTAATTAAATACGCAAAACAGCTTCAGGAAATTGGAGCTAGAAATGTATTGGTATCCCTTGCGGAGGATGGTGCCGTATTACTTTTGGAAGATGGTACGGTATATAGCAAGAAGGCACCAAAGGGAAAACTTGTGGACGGTGTAGGTGCAGGGAACTCTATGATCGCTGGCTTTATTGCAGGTTTCATGGAAAATGAAGACTATCAAAAAGCATTTGATATGGCATTAGCAGCAGGTTCTGCCTGTGCATTCCGTGAAGGACTTCCAACCAGTGTGGATATTGCAAAAATGTATGACGTTGTAAAGGATATGTAAGAAAAATATTTGATGACCCTGTTTTACTTTGTAAAAAGTGGAATGGGGTCTGTTTTGCTTTATAAGAGGGTTACGGTTGAGAGAAAGTATAGTTTGCCAATGCGGTTTCTCTTGTATGAAAAGAAAAGGAATGCTATACTATAGTAAACAGTAAGGTATGTAAGCCGCTGTTACAAATAAAATGATGGAGGAAATAGTATGTACGCATTTGACGAAGTAAAGAATTATGATCCAGAAATTGCAAAGGCAATTGAGCAGGAGACACAGAGACAGAATGACCATATTGAATTGATCGCGTCTGAAAATTTTGTTAGTAAGGCTGTTATGTCCGCTATGGGAAGCACTTTAACAAACAAATATGCAGAAGGGTATCCGGGAAAGAGATACTATGGTGGTTGTGAATATGTAGATGTTGTGGAAGATTTAGCAAGAGATCGTGCTATGAAATTATTTGGATGCACCTATGCAAATGTTCAGCCACATTCTGGTGCACAGGCAAATATGGCAGTATTTTTCTGTCTTCTAAAACCAGGTGATACTATTATGGGAATGAATCTGGATCACGGTGGACATTTGACACATGGAAGCCCTGTCAATATGTCAGGAAGCTATTTCAATGTAGTTCCATATGGTGTAAATGATGAAGGATTCATTGATTATGATGAATTTGAAAGAAAAGCATTAGAATGCAAACCAAAGTTAATTGTAGCTGGAGCCAGCGCATATGCAAGAAAGATTGATTTCAAGCGTTTCCGTGAAGTTGCAGATAAAGTGGGCGCATTTTTAATGGTGGATATGGCACATATCGCAGGCCTTGTGGCAGCAGGATTGCACGAAAGCCCAATTCCTTATGCACACGTAACAACAACTACTACACATAAGACACTTCGTGGACCAAGAGGTGGTATGATTTTATCTAGCAAGGAATTTGCAGAGGAACATAAATTAAACAAGGCAGTATTCCCAGGAATCCAGGGTGGTCCTTTGATGCATGTAATCGCAGCAAAAGCAGTATGCTTGAAAGAAGCATTACAGCCAGAATTTAAAACATATGCTCAGAATATCATCGACAATGCACAGGCATTGGCAAATGGATTGATGAAACGTGGATTTAATATTGTATCTGGCGGAACAGATAACCATTTAATGCTTGTTGATTTAAGAAGCAAAGGTGTAACTGGTAAGGAAGCAGAGAAATTATTGGATGCAGCAAACATTACATGCAATAAGAACACAATTCCAAATGATCCAGAGAAACCATTTGTAACCAGTGGAATCCGTCTTGGAACAGCAGCCGTTACTTCCAGAGGAATGAATACAGCCGATATGGATGTAATTGCAGAAGCAATCGCAATGGTGATTGAAAATGTAGATGCCAATAAGGAAAAGGCAATGGCAATGATCAAAGAATTAACAGATAAGCATCCGTTATATTAAAAATTAAAAAAAGTTGTTGACAAATTGTTTCACATGCATATAATAATAATTGTAAACGACGAAGGCGTCTTGAACAAATAGTTCAAGGCGCTATTTTTTTTTGCAACATGTACAAAAAGTGTGCATAGTGAAAAAATGAGAAATTCGCAAACCGTATTTCTCACCGATTTTATACTGTATGAAATGCATAGAAAAACAGTATAAAATTCGGAACATAAAATCTGCAGTTTTTATCTATTAGTTTACACAGAAGCAGGCCACTTCTGAACAGAGAACATATAGGATGCGAACGGTAAATATAAGAAGTTCATGCCGCTTCGTGAAGAGTATTCGTGTACATAAGAAAATTCTTGTATAAAAGAATACAGAAATTGGTAGGAGGGTAAAATTATGGATATAGATAGCATTTTAAAAACGGTAGATAGTGAGATGTTTGGTATCTGGTTTTTGATAGGTGCAGCATTGGTATTCTGGATGCAGGCCGGATTTGCCATGGTGGAAACAGGTTTCACCAGAGCAAAAAATGCTGGTAACATTATTATGAAGAACCTGATGGATTTTTGTATCGGTACAGTCGTATTTATTATTATTGGTTCCAGTTTATTACTTGGAGAAGATATGTTAGGTTTTATAGGAAAGCCTGGATTTGATTTATTAACCGCTTATGATGGATTTGATTTTTCAAGTTTTGTATTTAACTTAGTATTTTGTGCCACAACCGCTACCATCGTTTCCGGTGCCATGGCAGAAAGAACAAAGTTCCTTTCTTATTGTGTATATTCAGCAGTGATTTCTGGTTTGGTTTATCCAATTGAAGCACACTGGATTTGGGCACCTGATGGAAATGGTTGGTTAGCACAGAGAGGTTTCCATGACTTTGCTGGTTCTTGTGCCATTCATATGGTAGGTGGTATTGCAGCATTAGTAGGAGCCAAAATTTTAGGACCACGTATTGGTAAGTTTGAGAAAGATAAAAACGGAAAAGTAACAAAGGTAAATGCATTTCCTGGACATAATATTCCACTTGGAGCACTTGGTGTATTTATTCTTTGGTTTGGATGGTATGGATTTAATGGAGCTGCCGCAACAAGTATTGCACAGTTAGGTTCCATCTTTTTAACAACAACAGTAGCACCAGCAGTAGCAACTGTAGTATGTATGGTATTTACATGGGTTAAATATGGAAAGCCAGATGTATCTATGTGTTTAAATGCATCGTTGGCAGGTTTGGTTGCCATTACAGCATCTTGTGATGTAACAGATTGTGTTGGCGCGATTGTAATTGGAGCTGTAGCAGGTTTATTGGTAGTATTTGGTGTATGGTTATTAGATTACAAGCTTCATATTGATGACCCGGTTGGAGCTGTAGCAGTACATATGATGAATGGTATCTGGGGAACAATCGCAGTTGGTTTATTTGCTACCTCTAGTGCACCAGGATGTCAGGATTTGCTTGACAGCGGTAGTTTGGCTGGCGAAGGTTTATTCTATGGCGGTGGATTTACACAGCTTGGAACACAGTTACTTGGTTTTGTAACAGTAGGTGCATGGGCAGCTATTTGTATGACAGTAGTATTTTCTATTATTAAAGCAACCATTGGACTTCGTGCATCAAAGGAAGAAGAAATTCTTGGTTTGGATATGACAGAGCATGGACTTGCAACAAGTTATGCAGGATTTGAAACATCCGCTTCTGAATTAGAGATTAACTATGATGATGTGGTTTCTATGGGAACAGAAAGCATGGAAACAGCAGTACCAGCTATGGTACAGACTTCCGATTTACCAGAGGAAAAGAAGATTACAAAGGTAGATATTATTGTAAAGCAAGAAAAGTTCGAGAAGTTAAAGAAGGCAATGAACCAGATTGGAGTTTCTGGTATGACCGTAACACAGGTATTAGGTTGTGGTACACAAAAGGGTGCACCAGAATATTATCGTGGTGTTCCAATCGAAATGCAATTATTGCCTAAGGTTCAGGTAGAGATGGTAGTTTCGAAGGTTCCTGTAACAGATGTAATTGAAACTGCTAGAAAAGTGCTTTACACAGGTCACATTGGAGACGGTAAGATATTTGTTTATGATGTAGAAAATGTTGTAAAGGTTCGTACTGGTGAGCAAGGATACGATGCATTACAGGGAGAAAATTAAAATTTGACGAGTTCAGATTTTAATACGATCAAGAAAGTCCCCCACTTCTATCGCATAGAGCAATAAGTGGTGGGTGGGGACCTGCTTGAATGTTACAAAATTGTTCTTAGACAGGAATGTCGTAAGACAAAAAACATTAGGCATGGAATGTTTACTCTCCTGTATAAGATAGATAGGCTGTAAAAGCCGCAAAAGAGACGCTATGGCATGGGGCGTCTCTTTTTAACTTATTTAAAGGGTACCTTCCATTCACAAAAGTCCAAGAAAATCCACTGCCTTTAGGTGGGGAGGACTTTTGAAAGTTGAAAGAGGTGTGCGGTTCAAGCTACGTACCTTATAAGGCACGTAGTGCAGCTTTTATATAAGTAAGTAGCAAAGCGAATTGTGAATATCGTTGACTTATAGGTGTCGCAGATTCACACGATATGTATATCAAGAAATTCCACCGAAAGTAGAGTATTCTTTAACTGATTTAGGAAAAAGTTTTGTGCCGATTCTAAAAGATATGAAAAAATGGAGTGACATGCATTTAATGTGAATAAAAGGCTTGCCATATGTATTTTGTACAAAAGCAAGCCTTTTATCCTATCCTATATTCTCTGTTCCAATTTACAAATAATCATAAGAAACTAATTCTTTCATAGGAATACGTGTTTTTAAATGGCGTTCTGAATTTTCTGTAGTGTCATTTCCATAACCAATAGCTAAAATATTAATAGGTTCTAAATTATCAGGTAATTGAAATTCATCTTTGATTACATCTGGTTTAAAAAAGCATACCCAAACAGTTCCCAACCCCAATTCTGTTGCCTGTAACATCATGTGATCTGTTAAGATAGAGGCATCAATATCTGTTGTCTGCTTGCTGTCATAGGGTCTTGTCCATGCTTTTGAATGATCTGCACAAACAATAATTGCTAGTGGTGCATTGTAAATATTTCCAGCTTTTGCAATGCTTTTCAATCTCTCTTTGTCCTGTACCACTAATAACTTAACTGGTTGCAAATTCGCAGCAGTTGGTGCAACATGAGCAGAAGTAAGTATCTTTTCTAACTTTTCCTGTTCTACTGGTTTATCTTGATACTTTCGAACAGAATATCGTTTCTTAGCAATATCTAATAATGTCATATTAAAATCTCCTTTATTATTGTATATTAAATCGACCTATACTATAATTATATCTGTAATAGTACTTTATGCAAGAACGCACTATTTTGTAATATACTACCTAAAAAGGAAGTGTCTATATCATGGAAAATAATTGTTCTGTTTTTCGTTGTCCAGTTGAGGCAACCATTCAACTAATTGGCGGTAAATATAAGGCTGTAATTTTATGGCATTTAATGAATAAAACATTGCGGTACAATGAAATTCATAAACTTATTCCGAAAGCAACCGATAAAATGTTAACGCAACAGCTTCGTGAACTTGAAAGAGATGGACTGATTAACCGTAAAGTATATCCTGTTGTTCCACCTAAAACGGAATACTCTTTAACAAAATTTGGAAAAACTTTAACGCCTATCCTTGATGAATTATGTAATTGGGGGGAACAATATTTAACACAATCAGGAAATTCCACTACTTCTATTACGTAGAGCAATAAGTGGTGGGTAAGGAATTGCCTGTATTAGTAGGGTGCAAAACCCTTCTATTATGTTTTGATAAGCGAATCGTGTTATGGGCAAGTAGCAGAGCGGATTGCGAATATCCGCTTGATTCAAAAACAAAGGTTATGATGAATAAATTTTGTTATAAGTTTTTGACAGCCAAGACATATTGCAAAGAATTGAAACCTTTCACAGCAAATGGATTCGTGTTATTACTTAGGACGAAATGAACGGATTAATAGCATAACAGTATGGAGTATTTAACGTTCAGGAATAATAAAAAAATATAGTATTTGTAACTCTTTTATAAAATTTAAGTATTTAAGAAACTGATATTATGTGAACAGTAACAGAATGTTACATAAGATTTATTTTTTGTGAATCATACCCCTTGTAACAATGAAAAAAAGCAAGTACAATAAAGATAGTATCTGGTAGCGAGGGTTTTGTTATGCTGCGAGTACAAGAAAAATGCAGGAGGTTAAATTGTTATGAGAGAGGAAGATGCAAAAATGATAGACGTGAAAATTGATGTGACAAAAATTGTAAAATATGTATGCATTACAGGAGCTGCAATTGTAGGAATTATATTTGGAAGTAAGTGTATTAGAAGTTTTAGTAAGACGGGAAAGTAATTAGAATTGAAAATATAAAAACAGTCGAACATTAGATAAGTGTTCGGCTGTTTTCTCTTTACACAAGTTCTTTTTGTTTTTTATATGGTTTTACAATTTTTTCACTATCATCAGGAAGAAATTCAACAATATCATTTGGCGTACAGTCTAAAATGTGGCAAAGACGTTCTACCGTAAGTAAGGTAACGTTTTTGCCTTTTTTTAATCCATCTAATGTCTTATTGTCTATTCCAGATTTCAGCAATCGATATTGTGAAATCTGTTTTACTCTCATAGTATCCCATAATGGCTGGTAACTAATCATAAAAGCACCTCTTTTTTGTATATAGTATGTGTTCACATTATAGGAAAAATACTTTTTTTAGTAGATTGGCAAAATTCACTGTGGAATATTTCACAAGTATGTGTTAGAATAAGGATTGTTTACAAAATATAACAAAAATATTACAGAAAAATTATAGTTATACCTATAACAAGGAGAGTAAAGAAAAAGAAAGGACGTGGTATTGTTTTTTATAAATACCTTAAAATTTCAAGAAAGGGATAAATATTATAATATGAAAATATGGACATTACAAAGAAAAGAAGTTGTAGATATTATTGAGAAGGAAGGATATTATCAACCAAATTTTGAAAAAAGCGATTTTATAAGGGATGAACCCGAGCTGAAAGCATTGTATCAACTGGTGTTAAGAGGGTTTAACTGTAATAATAATATAAATAGTCCTGGAGTAATTTTTGGATTTATGGAGTCGGATGCTGATTGTATACATGAAATTTCTGATTTTGGAGAGTTTCTTGAGAAACATAAGAAGCAACTATGTGCATTATGGAATAGAATGTTAAAACAAGGAAAAAGTGTGTTATTAGAATTGGAGTATAATGTGGAATTTAATCCAATATTTATAGATTTGAATGATTTTCAGTTTCTAATGCCTCCTATAATAACAACAGCACCATATCAGGAAAGTGATATTGAAAGACTTTGCAACAATATTTTAGACGGAGAGGTATATCATTCCAAATTCCCAAGTGGGGTTATTCAGGTACACGCTCCCAATATTTTTCGGGAAGATATTGTAGGAATTTATGATTTAGAAAAAAAAGATGTCTTACAAGAGACAGAATTGAAACAAAAGCATGTTATTGTAAATGATAAAATCAGAAATAAAAAATTACAATTATTTTTATATCATGTAAAAGATATTAGTGAAACTATTTTGTTCAATCAATTTGACATGCATAAGATGGAGTTGGATTATACAAATAGTATGGATAGAAATACGATGTTACCATGTGTAACATATTATGGAAAAATGGAACACATCGTGTTTGAGAAGGTAGATATATCTAATATATTTGTTGCATATGAGTTTTGTGTATTACATGGATTAATTAAAATGGAAGATATTTTTGTTAGCACTACAGCTTTTGTTGTTGCTAATGAATTTCAAATACAGTATAGAAAAAAGCTAAAAAAAGAATATCATAAAAACAGCATTGTATTACAAAAATTTACAGATACTGTGCAAGAATTTGCAGAAAAAGAACTTAAAGAGTACTTGCAAATTGATAATATTTATCTCGGCTGCCAAATAGTGCATGATAAAGAAAATGGAAAGATCAGAGTATTGTATGATGCGGTTATTAATGAAAGACGAATCGAGGGAGTGGAAGTAACAGACTTGTATGACGCATATGAATTTTGTGACAGTATTGGAAAGGAAAAACTGGAAAGCGATATTATTCAAACAGCAGAAATGGTTTTGGTAACAGTGTTTCAGGGGAAATATTTGTATCCGTTGTAAGTAAAATTTATGAGTGGAAAGGAAGATAAATAACAAGAATATAAAAAGGAGGAATACATTATGTTTTTAGAAAATTATTATTATGATATTATGGATATGGATGTGAAAGATTTTAAAAACTGTCATAATAAAATTGATTTATATAATAAGAGAGTTAGGGATGTAAAAGAAAATCTGAGCAGAGTAAATGCTTTTATAGCACATCATGAAGGAGAAAAGAAAAAACAGAATGGGTTATTGGAACGCTGGAATAAAAAAGCAGAACAATATTTGGAAATAGCAGATAAAGCCGTCCAAGAAAATAACTTTCACGAAGAAACGGTTGCTATAGAGGAATACTCCAGAATATGTTCTCGAAAAATATATATAGAAATGGAAAATGAATACCATGATTCAGAATTAGCTTTGTTACATAGAGCACATGAAAAGCTGATTAAAGATGTAATTGCTTTAAAAGAAATGGAAAATTCAATCAGAAACGAATGCGAAGGAGAACCTAAAACTGTAATTGCTCAGAAAGAAGAAAAGAAAGAGCCTATATTTTCAGCATATACAAATGTTGTTATTAAGTAAACAAAGTTTATAAAGAAACAAGAGCATTCATTGCCGTTAGGGCGGATGAGACTCTTGAGCGAAGAGCGGAGTTCAAGCCCCCGACCTCGTAAGGCACGAAGTGCCGCTTCTATATGAGCAAGTAGCAAAACGGATTGCAAATATCATTGGCGGTATTTGCAATATAACAAAACATAGAAAGTTATATAAAACAGCGACAATAGAAAGGAACAACAAGGTAATGACTGAAATTGAAAAATGGCTCAAGATGTATGGGAATTATCCAGTAAAAAAAACAAGCACCTCCAAGAAAGATGAGCTTAACGAAAGAATAAGAAGAAAATTAAGCAGCAGACCGTTATTTAAAACAACACCAGAAGAACGCTTAGCTGACTTGAAACTGTGAACATCTGAAGAATATTATCCGGGTATACATACGCAGACCATGAATTTACCAATATATCGTGCAGACAAATTTATCCAAGATACCATCTTGGATATTACATCAGAAGGAGGAAAAATTTTAAATATGAATACTACACCTTCTACAATATTAGGTTTTCAGACAATGTATGTGGCAATTGTATATGAAATGCCAAGTTGGGAAAGTAGATTGTAACAGGTATTTTTTACAATACAAGAAAAGGAGAAAATTAAATTATGCAAAGAAACAAAAAATTAGCAAAACGAATCGGTTGCGGTTTATTAGCAGGAACATTAGTAGCATCATCATTTGTACCATTTAGTAATAACACATTAGTAGCAAAGGCAAGTTCAAGTTTGCTGACAGAAGATAATACTATAAATATTACTGATAATATAACATATACAAATTCTTCTGGTCATGTTCTGGTTTTAGATAAGGCAAATTGTGAATATATAAAGCATGAAAATGATATTTATGATGATTATGGTAACCTTTACACTGGTGATATTGTTAAATTAAGTTATCGTCTACCAGTTGGAGCAACATGGAATGACTTTTACGAGCAATATTGCGTGGTGAATTTAAAGTGTGTAAAAAACCCTAATGAAGCAACCATAAAGGAAGCAATTGTACCTAGAACGGTAACAGAAAGAATAGGATCAGAAACAAAAGCTTTACCTGTAATCGAATTAGGAGAAGACGCATTTAAAAATAGTACATATACTACTGTCAAAATACCTGATACAGTAATCAAAATATCTGATAGTGCATTCCGCAACTCTTCTAACTTAGAAAAAGTTGTATTCCTAAATAAAGATGGGAAGACAACTAATTCCGGAGAAAATCTCATGGAGATTGGCTCCTATGCATTTGCAGGTTGCAGCAAATTGACAACAGCAACAATACCGGCGCAATTACTTGAAGCAAAAGTAAATGATGAAGGAAATTTTGCATCAAGCCTCACTGGCTATATAGGCTGCAATAATAAATTTGGTTCAGATGTTTTTCGAGATTGTGTATCATTAACACAAGTAACAATAGGAAATGATAGCAATAAAAATATTGAAATACCGGATAACACATTTGCAGGATGCAAGGCGTTGGAGAAAATCGAATTTGCTGAAAATATAAAAAATGTTTTAATAGGAAAATCAGCATTTGCCGGATTAGATAAATTAAAAAAGCTCACATTAGATTTCGATGTGGTAGTATCATCTTATGCATTTTCAAATGACACCAACTTAATCAACGTTGAGTTTAATGGTAATGTGACGGAAAATAGATATGATTCTTACGGTGGAGCAAGAGGATTGTTCAAAGGTTCTTTTTTAGTAGGTAATTCCGATGAACAGCCTACAGTGAAATTTAACGCATCTAAAAAAAATCCCAGTGAAAAATTAACGGTCACAATACCGGCTAATTGTTTTGAAATAGCAACAGGATTGAAAAAAGTTGAATTTTCAAAAGAAGTTGATACGGTAATTATAAATAGATATGCTTTTACAAATACGGGAATTGAGGAATTAAAATTTGATTGTAAAAACGTTGAAGTTCGAGAACGTGGTTTATCCGCATTAGGTTCACATACAAAGTCTGTAGTATTCAATAATTCGGAAATGACAACATTATACCCGGAATGTTTTCTGGATACTACATCTTCGCAAAGCGAAGTGCAGGTATTGGACAATATAGATATCAATAAAATAGTTCTTAATTCAAAAGAAGTGGCATTGGTGTACAAATATGTAGAAGATGGAAAAAGGCAAGGCGATATATTTGCAGGTATTGGAAAAAATTGTAGTTTGTATTTTGGAAAAAATGTAGAAAAAATATATGGTTCCATTACTGATTTTTTGTATAGAAACAATAGTAATGCACAATATGAGGTAAGACAGGGATTAGGTAGTATTAAAAAAGTATATATCACTAATCCAAAAACAGAGCAAGGTTATAAATCAGATTACACACAGCAGTTGTTTTTGAGTGATAATGATTGTACAATATATGGATATGAAGGCTGTGATTTATATGATGAAACTGTGAAAAGGATAAAAACATCATCTTATAAAAAATTGAAGGCACTTCCGTATGTAAAAAAGATAGAGGTAGGAAATAAAGAGCAGATTAAATTTGTAAACACAAAAGGATTTGATGAAAAGATGGTCCGCATATATGCAGACCTTGCAAACGATACAAATGAATTATTAAATTATTCTGAAGATGGAGTTGCTGGATATGAGTTGACAAAGGAATCGCTGGATAAAATAAAACAAACTAATGGATTGGATAAAGAAACACAAATATATATTGAATTTTTATACGCTAATCAAAAATGCGGCACAGAGGTAACAATGATCCCTAAAGCTGTAGCAGATTTCACGCCATCCGTAAAAGAAAACATAAAACTCGTAGAAGGTACAAAACTTGATAAGGCAGCATTTACATTAGCAAATATTGCATACAATGATGGTACTACGGCTGAAATCGCAACAGAGGATTTCAGTGTTCGTTTGAAATCCGGAAACGACACATTAACAAAAGGAACCAATACAGTGATTGTAACCTATAAAGGTGTTGAAAAAGAGATTGATGTAACGGCTGAAACAAAAAAAATCACAAAATTGACAGCAAAATTAAAAAATGAGAATAAGAAATATTACGCTGGAAGTACGATTACAAGTGATGACTTTGAAGTGACGGCAGAATATAACAATGGCGATGTAGTAACGGATTTCAGAAATTTTACGGTAAGTGCAAATGTTATCCCTGAAAGCGTTATGGCTGGTACACCGTATGTGATTAAAATAAATGCAGAAGATGCAAATGCAGAAGTAGCGTTACCGATTTCACAATCAGAGATCAGTTTCCTTCTTGCGTCTTATAGCGGAGCCGGAGTATTAGAAGGAGACAGTGTTGATAAGAAAAACATCTCCGTAATTGCTGTTTATGGAAGTGGAAAAAGAAAAGAATTAAAACAGGATGAATATACATTAGTATATGAACCGATCAAGGCAGATACAAAAAATGAAGTTAAGATCATTTTATTGGAAGATGCTACAAAGACAACAAGCATTGAAGTAACAGGATTAAAGAGGACTTCATTTGATCCGGTGACATCACCAACGGTTGAACCTACATTAATCCCGACAACAGCACCGACTGCAGTACCTACCGTAACTCCTGTTACAACGGCAATACCATCAACAAATCCTACTGTAACGCCTGTTGTGACAGTAGCTCCTACAGCTGATGTAACAGTACCAACAACAATACCTACGACAACACCATCTATACCACCGGTAATCACACCACCGGTACCAACGATTGTTCCAATTGAAACAGTGAAACCGGGACCGGTTCCCAATACAGGTGTTACAAAATTAAAAGCAAACAAATATACATTAGGTGTAAAGGAAAAAGCAACAATTTCTTTAACAGGAGGAAAAGCAGTTAAATTTGCAACCAGCGACAAAAAGATTGCGACAGTGTCTCAAAAAGGTGAAATAAAAGCTGTTAAGACCGGAACAGTAAACATCAAAGTTACGGATGAATTTGGTGCAGTAAAAATAGTAAAGATTACGGTTAAAAAGGCACCTAAGAGCGTAAAGGCTACTGTAAAGTCAAGAACCTTACATGTGGGTAAGAAAGTTACGATCAAAGCTAAGTTCACAAAAGGTTACTATAGTAATAAATTAACCTATACTTCAAGTAATAAAAAAGTAGCGACTGTCAGCAAAACAGGAGTGATTTTAGCAAAGAAAAAAGGAAAGACAATGATCACCGTAAAGACGTATAACGGAAAGAAAGCGAAAGTAACCATAAGTGTGAAATAACAAAAAGGAGCGGATGTGCAAAGTAATGTTTTCGTACATCGGCTCCTTTTGCTTCCTCTATCAGAACGAGTGTCCGATAGAGGAAAGAAAATTACTCGTACTAGTGCTTAACGCCTATTCCAAGAAATAAATTTTTGTAACTTATCTACTACAGAAGGACATGTTTTGTTATACATTTTTTCTGAGTTAGCGAATTGGCAAAAGAATTTTACCGCAAGGCTTTTGGGAAAATCTTTTGCTAAATCATTCATGTTATGCGAGATTTCTTCAAAAGAATAATATTTTGCATAAGTCATGACATCAATTAAGGTTTGCGAATCCGCTGGATAGACTTCTAAAATATAAGCGGAAAGATAGCAAAAGATTTCCTGTTCGTTACGTGTGGACATGAGTTTTCTTGCTAAAAGTAAAATATCACGCTCTGTAAACTGTCCGTTTTTGCAGGACATGTGTTCCAAAAGCGTGATACTTCCTGGTGTTTGATGGTTTCTGATTGTGTTTCGTTTGTTTCTCTTAAACATACAAATTCCTCTTTTCTTAATTTTTAGTAACTGTAGTGCATACAGTCCCAAAAACCCGCACAACGCGCGAATAGCGCGCAAGAGGAAAAATGTACTTTTTCTGTGTGTCTCATAAATTTGTGTCCAACTAAAATCATTTCACATAATCAGCCGCAAAAAGATTCCGAGAGTAAATAAAAGAGGCGACTGGGTAAAAGAAAAACGAGAAGAAAGATAAAAATAGAAAAATAGAATAGCGGCGACGAAAAATAGTAGAGGAATTGAGCGAGAATACTATAATGCGGATGACTTTCAAATTGCTTGTTTTAGTTAAAAACTGGTCATTGGTCAAAAAAACTGGTTGTCTGTCTTAAAATCCTAAATTATGGTTTATTTTGTGTATAATAAGATTTGTAAAAAACAACGCAAAGAAAAAAATATCGGTGTTGTTTTTACCAGTTTCATAATTTAGCCTACTGGTTTTTAGAAAAAACCAAGAAAGAGTGATACTCCTTGATTCTCTTTGTTCTTGTAGGTTATTACGTTTTCTTTATTTGGAATAACCAATCTAAACAAAAGGTCCTATTCAGTTGCTGAATAGGACCTTTTTCTCGCTTTATAGAATGAATTTTCCGATAACGAAAAAAAGCATCCAAGTGAATCGCTCACTTGGATGCTCTCTTTTCAATAATACTATTCTGTTTCGGAAGAGTATTCATTCCAATACTCTTCTGCTTTTTCTGCTGTAATATTGAGTTTTTTCTTTACTCGTTCCAATATTGCTTCTTTGGGTAATCCAATGTCCACACCCATTTCTATAATAGCCTTTGCACTTTCTTCTTCAGCATACTCTTTTGCATACTCTTTTGCATACTCTTCAACCACATTGCTCATTTTAGCTCGACCTCCTTCGGTTGTTTTAAAATAATTGAACCCGTCACGCAATTTGGGGGGATCTTTTGTCCCATGACTGATAATACCGAAACATGCGATCTGGATGTGCAATATAGTTTATTGTTTTTCCACCACTTCATTCTTATTTTTATAAATAGAATGTGCATTTACATAGCCTCGAACCATAGAAAGTGGATAAACATTAGATTCTTTTCCGATGATCGTACCGGGATTTAGTACACTATTGCAGCCTACTTCTACGTTGTCCCCTAAGATAGCCCCCATTTTCTTTAACTTTGTTTCTACCTTGCCTTCCTTTGTAAGAATAGTAACCAATGTTTTATCCGATTTTACATTAGAAGTAATGGAGCCGGCACCCATATGTGATTTATAACCTAAAATAGAGTCACCTACATAATTATAATGTGGTACCTGTACTTTATTAAATAGAAGTACGTTCTTCAATTCCGTGGAATTTCCTACAACAGCACCTTCTCCTACAATGGCATTGCCACGGATAAAGGCACAATGGCGAATTTCTGCATTTTTTTCGATGATAGCAGGACCGTTGATAAATGCAGTTGGCGCAACAGTGGCAGATTTTGCAATCCATACATTTTCGCCACGCTTTTCGTATTCTTCTGCAGGAAGAGTAGCACCAAGACTAAGAATAAAATCACTGATTTTTGGTAAAACCTCCCATGGGTAAGTGGTGCCTTCAAAAATAGAGGCGGCGATGGTTTCTGAAAATGTGAATAATTCTTTGTTTTCTAATTGTTTCATGTGAATCAATCCTTTCTTTTTTATAGTTTATGTTGATTATTTCGATTTTTTATTTTTGCTCGTATAATATTGTGCGGACTGATCAAAAAGAGCTTTTAGCATATATTGATTTCTTGCCCCTTTTACCCAGTTTACATTTTTCGTGACAAAATGATTTAATTTCACCATATATTCGTCTGGGGTAATATCGCCATCCGCTACATAAGTGAGTCCTTTTTCCCAGCTTGCAGTCAATTCTGGATTCAGTAAAGCACGAATCGAAGAATTTACTACATCAAAAATCATTTCTCCAAGCTGTGTTGGTGTGATAATCTGCGTTTTTTTGTTCAAATTAATATAGCCAATCTTAAAAAGTTTATTTAAAATTTCGGCTCTGGTCGCACTGGTTCCGATACCACTACCTTTAATTTGTGCACGCAAATCTTCATCTTCAATCAGTTGCCCAGCATTTTCCATCGCTAAAATCATGGAACCGGAATTGTAACGTTTTGGAGGGGAAGTTTCGCCTTCCTTTATCTGTAATTCTTCTACTGGGATGGTAGTTCCCTTTTTTAAGGCAGAAATTGCATCCACCAGCGAAGCATCAAAACTTTCCTCTTCTTCACCCTCTTTGTCCGTTTTCTTCTTTTTATCAAAGAAAGAAAATGGGGTTACTTTTAAATACCCTTCCTTCACCAGAATTTTGGAGGAAGCAAAAAAGGCTTCTTTTTTATCTGCAATTTCTAAGTAATCCATAGTAGCGGTAATACTAATTTTTTGGTATTCTGCCGCAGGAAAGAAAATACTTAAAAAACGACGGACAATGACCTCATAGACCTTTGCTGCGGTAGGGGGTAAGGAGTTTAAAGCACCAAACCCCTGTCCGGTTGGAATGATAGCATAATGGTCTGTAATTTGTTTGTCATTCACATACCTTGTTTTTTCAAGTCCCTGATAATACTTGCCGTTTAAAATTTCTTCTGCAAAAGGACGAATCATGGAATAATTCCTTAATCCGCTGATATTTTTTGTGATTTCTTTACTAACGGCAGTAGATAGTACACGGGCATCCGTTCTTGGATAAGTAACCAGTTTTTTTTCATATAACGACTGGGTAATTTTTAATGTTTCGTCTGGGCTGATTTTAAACAATTTGGAGCATACATTTTGTAACTCTGCCAAATTGAATAATAAAGGTGGATTCTTCTTTTCTTTTTTCTTTTCAATTTTTGTGATGGTAGCTTCTAAAGGTTGCTTTTTCGATAAATCATCGATTAATTTTTGTGCATCCTCTTTCTTTTTAAATCCATTTTCTTTGTAAAGAGCAGGAGAATTAAAATAGAGAGAACCTTCTACACTTCTCCATTCACCCTGAAATGTTTTACCAGAGGCATTAAGCCCGGCTAGAACACGATAAAAAGGTGTTTTTACAAAGGCACGGATTTCCCGTTCCCGTCGGACGACCATGCCAAGAACACAAGTCATAACTCGTCCTACAGAGATGGCTCCTTTTTGCGTACCGTTTAAATAATCCCGTACCCGATATCCGTATTTTAAAGTTAATACTCTGGAAAAGTTGATTCCCATTAAATAATCTTCTTTTGCTCTAAGATAAGCAGAGGCAGAAAGATTGTCATAGGAAGATAAAGGTTTTGCCTCACGAATACCTCGAAGAATTTCTTCTTCTGTTTGTGAATCAATCCACACACGCCTTTTATCTTTTGTGGCAGGAACTGCAGCGAGCTGGTCCACCAGACGATAAATATATTCTCCTTCTCGTCCTGAGTCCGTACAGACATAAATGGTAGAAACATCCTCACGATTTAAAAGTCCCTTTACAATCTCAAATTGTTTTTGAACGGCGGGGATTACTTCATATAAATAAGTATCAGGAAGAAAGGGAATGGTATCGTAGGACCATTTTTTCAGAGAAGCATCATAGACTTCGGGATAACTCATGGTTACCAGATGACCAACACACCAGGTAACGATGGAGTCCTCAGATTCCAAATACCCGTCTCTTCTTTTTCCGTTTATTTTCAGTGCTTTGGCAAACTCTTGCGCTACACTAGGTTTTTCTGCAATGTATACACTTTTAGACATAAAATTTGTACATCCCTTACTGTTGTTTGTTCTATTTAAAAAACAATATTATAGTAGAATATCGTTCTAATTATAGCAGTAATACTATGGATTCACAAGGGAGAATCCATAGAAAACCCATGGAGGGCAGGAGTAGAAACTTTAAGAAAATCCTGTTATCTGGCTGTTATTAAGCAAAATAGGATACGAGAATAAATTATTTATAAAAGTGCAAATAGCGTAACAGTTCAGCCGGGTACATTCATAAAGTGCAAGAATATACAACATGACTAAAAATATCCTTTTTGGCTGGACACTTCACTCTGTACGCTTTCACACTAGGCTCAAAAATACTTCGCCAAGTGTTCAATGTGCACTTAGCCTGCTAGCAGTCATGTGCAATTTCCACAATCATTTCTGCCCAGCTGAACTGTTACCAAATAGCAAAGGGAATTGTGAATATCCTTGACATATAAGAGTAGAGGAAGAATACTATGAGAAAAAGACACTGTAATTAAAGCAAAAACAAAGGTCCGTTATCAAGGCTTATGTATCTGGAAAAAGACTTGTATTAACAAAAAAATTGTATTATAATTCGGGTATAAGTAAAAAAAGGAGGATAAAACTATGGCATTTGTAATTTCTGATTCATGTATTTCATGCGGAAGCTGTGCTGGAGAATGTCCAGTAAGCGCAATCGCAGAAGGAGATGGAAAATTCGAAATTGATGAAGCATCATGCATTTCATGTGGTACATGCGCTGGTGTCTGTCCAGTAGGAGCAATTTCAGAATAATCCGTAAGCACGAAGCCGTGCGCACATAAAGAAAGGCAACCTCGTCCAAGCTCGCTTGGAAAAGAGGTTGCCTTTCTTTATGTGCATAGGGCGAGAGCCCGATGAGGATATGCGTAAGCATAGACTCTGCACGGCGTGGGAAGAGAAGAAGCTCGCTTGGAAAAGAGGTTGCCTTTCTTTATGTGCATAGGGCGAGAGCCCGATGAGGATGTGCGCAAGCACAGACTCTGCACGGCGTGAGAGAAGGAGAAGCTCGCTTGGAAAGGAATATAGAATATGGTATATGTAAGGAAAAAACGGTTATGGGTATTACGGAACAACAAAATAAAATATTTAATGAACTAAGAAAGATTAATCCGGGAATCATTGATGATGGAGTAGTTGACGAAACAGAGTATACCTCAGTTTTATATCGTATTATGTATGATGTACTCTCGGAATCTCCCTTGCACCCACTTTTGCGACTGTTTTTCCGCCAGATATACACAAATTTAATCAACGTACGCTCCACGTACGCCTCATATGCTTAAGGAGGTTAATGGTGGTTTTGGTTGGAGTCTTTGCAAGCATCTGAAAAATGGTGGTAGACAGCAAGTACATGATGCTACATGGGATAACATTGCGAGATGGACCGAGGGGATTCTTAGTCTTCCAAATGAGCTTGCGTGGTCACAATTAGAGAATGCGTGTGAAAAACGGAGAGAGAGGATGCTTTCTAAGATTTGTGCTGTGAATGTGAAGAAAACTGCTGGAAGTTATACATCAGATAGCAAACAAATTTATGTGGAGGCATTGAATAATGCTGAGATTTTAAAAAAGCAATTGGAACTTTATTCACCGCATATTGTAATTTGTTGTGGTACAGAGAAAGCTTTTGTGGATGCTTGTTATCCTAAACAGAGGATTAAGTGGCAGATGACTACAAGGGGGGGTTGGTATTTTATGTATGATAGTAAGATAATTATTTCCTTTTCGCATCCAGCAGCACGTGTTAAGGATTGTTATTTATACTATGCATTGATGGATGCCGTAAGAGAAATTTTGAAAATGAAATGATAATGCAAATATTGAGACCTTCATGGCCTTGCCTTCTGTGGATAAGGGTGGGTTATGGTAAGAGAAGCATACAAAGCAAGTGGTAAAATAGTGGATGTGTACCCAAATGCGACAATGGAGTTGCCTGTTTGTAAACAACATTGACTTTTCTTGGAAGATAGCATATAGTGGAGGGTGGATAGAGTTAGGAACAATATGCATTTGGAATATTCTGGAGCTTTAGGAATGCACTGGCAGAATTGTTACAACAAACATAACATAAGGGGGACTACGGTATGAAGCGAGATGAAAAATTTAATTTAATCAATGAATTGAGTATGGCGGTTACAGATAAAACGGGGTATGATCATGAATTAAAGGATGATCGGGTAGAATATCTGGCAAATACAAATACGTTGAAAATCAATGGGGCATTGGATATACACAAGGATGAGAAAAACAAACTGCCGGAGGAAGAATCAGAGGAAGAAATTTTTGCAAGAATTTATGCAGAAAGAAAAGCATCTAAATAAAAGAAAGCTGTTGCATCAGAAGATAAAATATCTGGTCTGCAGCTTTTTTTATTATATAGAAAAGTGTGTCCTATAGAGTAAAACGATCTGTGGGATGTGCATTTGTTCACTTTGTTCTGTTATAGAAAATTTTGCTTTATAGTGCAATGAGGTTACAAAATAGTTACAAATAGGGTTACCATGAAAGTTACAAAATAAAATAAAGGTGTAAAAATGGAATATAAATTGTAACAAAATTGTGCAATATATATATAAAAGAAATGGAAAATTAGAGCAAATACATAGAAGAAAGACAAAACAACAATACATATGTTCGGGGTTTTTCTCCTGCCAAAACGGATTTATTATTAACGTGTAGGGGGAACAAAACAGGAAAAAAGTTTTTTTAATTAGAAAGGTCAAGGATGAAGGAGGAGTTATTATGAGAGGAGCAAAAAAATTTTTAGCATGGATGGCAGCATTATCATTGGTAACAGGATTTACATTTTCAGGGAATACTTTATACGCAGCAACAAACAGTGATTGGGAAGATGTAAGTGATGATGATTGGGAAGATGCAGATGACGATTGGGAGGACGCAGATGCACCGGAATTAAATGTAGATAGTGCTACTTTAAAAGTTGGTGGTATGTATAAACTTTTTGTAGATGGTGACTATGATTCTATTTCATGGACAACGAACAATAAAGGGGTTGCAACAGTATCCAGCAATGGAACAGTAAAAGCAAATGGATCTGGAGTAGCTACTATTACAGCGACTGTAAAGTGTACAGAGTACGATGAAGATTCTGATATAGATGATGATGAGTATGATGACGAGTATGATGACGATCAGGATTATTATGCTCAAAATTATAGCGATGATTTTGATGATGATACAGATGATGTTTTTGATGAAGATAATGATGACTATGATACAGATGATGATGAAGACGACAGTGATGATTACGATGCGGATGATTCTTTTGATGATAATGACTATTTGGACAATGAAGAAGATATGGATGATACGGATGATGAAGATGTAAGCGAGGGAACAGAGGTTACCTATAGACTTACTTGCCAGATTAGAGTAAAAGCACCAAATGTAAAGTTGAATGCAACCAAGGTTACTTTAAAGAAGGGAAAAACAAAAAAACTTTCGGTAAAAGGTGCTGGAAAAGCAAATGTAAAGTGGGCTACAAGCAAGAAAGCAGTTGCTAAGGTTTCCGCAAAAGGAGTTGTAACTGGTTTGAAAAAAGGAAAAACTGTAATTAAAGCAAAAGTATATGGAAAAACTTTAAAATGCAATGTTACCGTAAAAAAATAAGATAAATAATGTAACAGTTCAGCCGGGTACATTCATAAAGTGCCAGAATATACAACATGACTAAAAATATCCTTTTTGGCTGGACACTTTATTCATGTTTGGCGTTTCCACAATCATTTCTGCCCGGCTGAACTGTTACTAAATAATTGCAAAAAAGAATGCTTCGATTGTAAAGGTAGAAAATTAGGGGAAATAAAAACCATGTTACAACAATAGAGAGAAAAAAATATATTTTGAGAGAGTGGATGGAATGTGATACAATGTACACAGGAAAGAAACTCTCTCTTTTGTTTGTGTTAGAAGTTTGCCTTATAACATAAATAAAGTTTTATAGGGACGCATTGTTTGTGGAGGAAGATGTAATTGTTTGGCAATATTGCTGATTGAAACGAACAAAGTGTGAATGATTTGGAGGATTATTGAAAGAAGTTGTAACATACATGGAGGAAGCTAGATGGAAGTTAATTTGGTGTTAGGAAGGGCAAGAGATGGAAAGTCTACGAGCGTATATCAAAATGTGATAGAAGAATCACAGAAAAATCCTGAACAGTCTTATTTTATTATTGTTCCCGAGCAGTTTACGATGCAGACGCAATTAGAATTGGTGCAAATGCATCCACGAAAAGGAATCTCTAATATTGATGTATTAAGTTTTATGCGATTAGCGTATCGAGTATTTCAAGAGCAGGGTGGAATGCAAAAGACCGTATTGGAAGATACGGGAAAAAGTATGTTGGTGCGTCGCGTGATTGAAGAAAAGCAGGGACAACTTAATGTATTTAAAAATTATGCAAAAAAACCTGGTTATATCAGTGAAATTAAGTCGTTATTATCGGAATTTTACCAATACGAGATTAAAGAGGAGCAGATGCAAGTAATGGTATCGCTGGCAAAAGAAAAACAGCCAATGTTGCAGCGAAAATTAGAGGATATGCAAGTTGTATATGAAGGGTTTGAGGAATTGCTTGCAGAAAAATATATTACAGCAGAAGAAATTTTGGATGTATTGACGGAACGATTAGAGCAGTATGAGACTTTAAAAAATACAACCATTGTGTTAGATGGGTATACAGGATTTACACCGGTACAGTATAAAATCCTTCGAAAATTGATGAAGATTTGTCCCAAAGTTATTATAACGATTACGTTGGATCCTTTTGAAAAAGAAATCTATCAAAGGCAGGAATTTTCCCTGTTTCATCTTTCCAGGGAAACAGTAGATAAAGTGAAAAAGATTGCAGCAGAGGAAAATGTTTTGTGCAAGGAGATGATAGCTAAGGGGAAAAAAGAAGAAGGAAGCAATTACCTTGCCTGTTTGGAGGAAAATTTGTATCGCTTTTCGGTACAGCCTTATGAAGAATATTGTAAAAGAAAAGGATTGAAACCGGAAAAGGAAGAAGATATTTCCATTTTTGCCGCCCGTACCATGGAAGGCGAGGTTTCCTATGCAATAAGAGAAATCAAGAAATTGATACAAAAAAAAGGCTATCGGTATCGGGATATTGCAATTGTAACAGGAGCTATGGAGCAATATAGTCGTTTGGTGGAAAAGGCTTGCAATGAGGAGAATATTCCCTGTTTTATTGACTATAAAAAAGATATTTTGGGAAACCCATTGGTCGAATTTTTGCGAACGGTTATACAGCTTTTTGTACGTAATTTTGATTATGAGAGTGTATTTCGTTATTTGCGTTGTGGGTTGACGGATATGCCGACAGAACAGGTGGATCAATTAGAAAATTATGTACTTGCAATGGGCATAAAGGGTTATAGCAGATGGAAGAAAGAATGGGATCGGATTTTTGAAAAAGGGTATTGGGAAGAAGAAGAAAAGAAGAAAAAACTGGATGCTTATAATACGTTACGTGTGCAATTTATTTCCCAATTTGAAAAGTTACGACAAGTTTTTTCAAAAAAGGAACAGACCATCGTTTCCTATATAACAGCCTTACATGAATTTATGTTAGAACAAAACATCTATCAAAAGCTAAAGAAATACGAAAAATTATTTGAGGAGCAGGGAGAGAGAATGCTTGCCAAAGAATACGCACAAGTATATGAATTGGTGCTGGAGATTTTTGACAAGTCTGTAGAGCTGTTAGGAGATGAGAAAGTTACCGTAAGTGAATTGGGTGATTTGTTAGAGACTGGTTTTGCAGAAGTTAAAGTAGGACTTATTCCACCAGGTGTGGATCAAGTTTTGGTTGGAGATGTGGAGAGAACCCGTTTGAAAGAAATCAAGGCACTGTTCTTTCTGGGAGTAAATGAAGGAATTGTGCCAAAAAGTAGTTCTGCTGGTGGAATATTATCTGATATGGAAAGGGAAATGCTCGCACAAAATCAAATTGCACTGGCGCCTACGGCAAGAGAAACGGTATATACACAACAATTTTATTTTTATTTGAATTTAACAAAACCGAAAAATAAACTTTATTTATCGTATCACAAAGTGAATGAGGAAGGAAAACCAGCTCTGGCATCAGGACTTCTAAGACAGGTACAAAAAATTGTTCCCAATGTGAAGGAAAAGACCGAAAAGATGGTGAAACTGACAGAAGCGATTACGGAAGAACAAATGGATCGGGTAATTGGTAATTATTTGGGAAAAGAATATTTGTTAGAAGGACTTCGTGAAATTGGTTCTATTGTGTTTGCAGATTGGTGGAAAGAACTGGTATCTTCTTATATAAAAACAGCAAAGCTGCATACAGAAGAATGGAAACATTGGCAGGCAATGTTGGAGGGAATGGCTTTTCAAAACAAGGAAAATAATCTTTCCGGACAGGTTGCAGAGGCATTGTATGGAAAAAAATTAAAAAACAGCGTTACACGCATAGAAAAATATGCAGCCTGTGCATATGCACATTTTTTACAATATGGACTTCGATTACAGGAGCGACAGGAATTTCAATTTCGCAGTGTGGATTTTGGAAATATTTTTCATGAAGTGTTACGACGCTTGCCAAAAGAATTGGAGACAAAACAACTTGGATGGCGGACGGCTGCGGAAACAGAATTGTATGAGGCAGTAGAACATTGTATGAAACAAATTGTGGAAGAATATGGAAATTCTATTTTGCTTAGTAGTGAAAAGAACGTATATATGATTGAAAGAATGACAAGAGTTTTAAAACGAACGGTGTGGGCATTGGCACAGCAATTAAAAGAAGGAGCATTTGAGCCGACAGGATATGAGATAAAGTTTGATTTTTCAGATGGATTGGATTCTGCAAGAATGGATTTTGGGGAGGACCATTCTATGCGTCTGAGTGGACAGATCGATCGATTGGATGCGTTAGAAGAGGACGATAAGATTTTATTAAAGGTTATAGACTACAAGTCTGGGAAAATGACCTTTTCATTGTCAAATCTATTTTATGGATTGCAGATGCAATTGGTTGTTTATATGAATGCGGCAGCAGAATTTACAAAGGAAAAATATCCGGAAAAAGAAGTCGAGACAGCGGGAATTTTTTATTATAATATGGACGATCCGATTGTTATAAAAGATGAGGAAGACGCTGTAAATCAGGCTTTGCTAAAGGCACTAAAGATGAATGGTTTGGTCAATCAGGACAGCCATGTGATTCCACTGCTGGATCAGGCATTTTCAGCAGAAAAAGAAGAAACATTAAAAGGTTCTGTAAAATCCTGGATCATACCGGTAGAAACTTTGAAAGATGGTGGCATTGGTAAACGTTCCAGTGTAATGGACAAAAGTGGTTTTGAAACGATTGGTGCTTATGTAAAACATAAGATTTCTCAGGAGGGAAAAGAAATTTTTGATGGAAATATTCAAATAGAGCCATATCGGCAGGGCGACCGTACCGCATGTATGTATTGCCCGTATGCATCGGTGTGTGGTTTTGATCCGAAATTACCGGGAAATGCATATCGGGAATTGCAGGAGTTGAAAACAAATGAGGCATTGGAACAGATTAGAGAAGAATTAGAGAAAAAGACAGACGGAGGAAATGCACATGGGAAATAAAGGAGTTTCTTGGACAGAACAGCAACAGCGAGTGATTGCTACTAGAAAGAAAAATGTACTTGTCTCGGCAGCAGCAGGTTCTGGAAAAACAGCAGTGCTTGTGGAGCGAATTATTACGATGATTTCCCAGAAGGAAAATCCGGTGGATATTGATAAATTACTAGTAGTGACTTTTACCAATGCGGCGGCAGCAGAGATGAGTGAGCGTATTTTGCAGGCATTGGAAAAAAAGGCAGAGGAAGAGCCGGAAAATATGCATTTACGAAAACAGATTGCGCTTGTAAAAAATGCACATATATGCACCTTTCATAGTTTTTGTCAAAGTGTAATACGTAATCATTTTAATGAAATTGAGCTGGATCCCAATTTTCGAATTGGGGATGATACAGAATTGCAGTTGATGAAAAATGATGTACTGGAAGCATTATTTGAAAAGAAATATAAAGAATATCGGGAGCAAAAAGAAAAGGCGACATCTGAGGGACGAGAATTGACGGAACAGGAAGAAGCGTTCATCCGTTTGGTGGAGTGTTATGCGGGAAATAAAAGTGATGATGGATTGCGCAATATTATATTACAACTTTATCAGTTTGCCATGAGTTCTCCATGGCCGGAAGAATGGCTGGAAGAGAAAAAGACAATGTATAACATTGCCTCAATGGAAGAGATGAAGAAAACGCCTTGGATGAAATTTTTATTACAGTATATTTCGCAGATGTTGGCTGGCACAAAAGAAAAAAATGAACTTGCTTTGCAGATTGTTGCACAGGCTGACGGTCCGGATATGTATACAGATGCACTTTTAAATGACCAAGAGTATTTGAAACAATTAGGTAAGGAAACGGATTATGAAAAATTAGCAAAACTTTTGTCGGAACATAAATGGGCAAGATTATCGACTAAAAAGTCAGACACGGTAGATCCACAGAAGAGGGAAATGGTAAAGAAAATCCGTGATGAAATAAAAAAGACCATAACAGATATCAATAAACAATTTTTCTTTCAGAATCCACAACAGATGCTTTCGGATATACAGCAACAAAAGGAAACTATGTGTGCACTATTAGATCTGACAATGGAATTTAAGACTTGTTTTCAATTAGAAAAAGAAGAAAAACGTATATTAGACTTTAATGATTTAGAACATTATGCATTAAAAATCCTTGTGGAAGGGAAAAATCATATACCATCTGCGGTATCTGAGGCATATAGTAGGGAATTTGTAGAAATTCTTGTAGATGAGTATCAAGATAGTAATGAGGTACAGGAAACTATTTTACAGAGTATTTGCCAGGCACAGTCCGATGGACCTAGTCTGTTTATGGTGGGAGATGTTAAACAAAGTATATATAAATTCCGTATGGCAAGACCAGAACTTTTTATGGGAAAATATGCTGAATTTCCATTAGAAGCAGAAAGCGGGGAAAAGGTAAGAATAGATCTGAGCAAAAACTTTAGAAGTCGTGGCATTGTATTAGATAGCGTAAATCAAATATTTTATAATATTATGAAACAATCTTTGGGTGGAGTGGAGTACGATAGTGCAGCGGCCTTATATCTTGGAAACATTGGCTTCCCGCAGAAAGAGAGGGTGTCGGACCGTACAGAGTTATTGCTTTTTTGTGATGAAGAGACGGAGATTTTAGATGAGGATGCCGAGGATAGAATGGAGGATAGCGGGGCATTATCTTCCGTAGAAATTGAAGCAAGAATGGTTGCTTCAAGAATAAAAGAATTAGTGGATGAAGAACATGGATTGCGTGTAGTGGACAAAAAAACAGGTGAGTTGCGAAATTGTCAATATGGGGACATTGTAATTCTTTTGCGTACCATGAATAAGTGGTCTGATGGATATTTGGAGGTTCTCAAAAATGCAGGAATACCAGTTTATACAGAAACTCGAACCGGTTATTTTTCTACTTATGAAATTCGATTGATCTTACAATATTTAAAAGTGTTAGACAATCCAAGACAGGATATTCCATTGGCAGCAGTAATGCGCTCTATGTTTGGAAATTTTTCGGGGGAGGAGATGGCAATTATGCGTAGCCAGTATCCCGGAGAAACTTTATACGATACGATAGTAGCGTATAGACAGACATACGAAGAAAATGAGAAGGCAGTGGATGCATTATTGGGAAGAAGAGTGCAACATTTTTTAATAGTATTGGAGGATTTTCGAAAGAGACTTCCGTTTACATCCATACACGAATTATTGGAAGAAATTTACGAAGAGACCGGTTATCTGGATTATGTTTCAGTTATGCCAAATGGTGCGCAACGTAGAGAAAATTTAAAAATGCTTGTAAACAAGGCTTTGGAGAGAGAAGCCGCAAATCAAATTACATTGTTTCATTTTAATCGTTACATTGAAAAACTGCATAAATATGAAGTGGATTTTGGAGAAGCCCTTGGGGCAGATGCAGAGGGAAACGCTGTGCAGATTATGAGCATTCATAAAAGTAAGGGATTGGAATTTCCAGTAGTCATATTGGGAGCCATGTCTAAAAGATTTAATAACCAGGATGCGCAAAGCCGTTTGGTTCTGCAACTGGACTTTGGGGTAGGGGCAGATGCAATCGATTATAAAATGCGAACAAAAATACCTTCTTTATTAAAGAAAACAATTGCCAGAAAAAATACCGTAGATAATCTTGGAGAAGAATTGCGTGTGCTATATGTTGCATTGACGCGTGCAAAAGAAAAACTAATTATGGCAGGAGTAGTAGACAAAAAAGAAACGCTGGAGACTTGGCGAAACAAGACAGGCAGTATAGATTATTTTACGCTGGCAAATGCGAAAAGTTATGCAGACTGGGTGTTGCCAATTGTATTACAAGGGGATCAGGATCTGTTTACGTCTAAGATAGTAGGAATGGAAGGGCTGGTACAGGAAGAAACTCTGCAGCAAATACAAAGTGCTGTAAAAAAAGGCGAATTAATGCAATGGGATACCAGTAAAGTTTATCAACAAGAGATGTCTAAGAAGCTACAGGAGCAAAGAGAATATACCTATGCGTTTGAAAAGGAAAAAGACATTAAAAGTAAAATGACGGTTTCTGAATTAAAGTTACTGGCGATGCAGGACGCAGAAGAGACAGAGACAGGTGTTTGCTTCTTTGAGGAAGAAAGTACGAAAGAGGCAAAGGTAGAAGTACCACTTCCACAATTTTTAAAACAAGCGGAACCGATACAAGGGGCACATCGAGGAACAATTTATCACAGGTTTTTTGAAAAAATAAGATTTGGGGAGATAAAAACAGGCTGGAATGTAAAAGCAGAATTGGAATGGATGCGGAAAAAGCAATATCTGACAGAGGAAGAAGTTGGTGTAATTTATCGAAAAGATATTGAAACCTTTATCCATTCTCCAATTGGTCAGAGAATGAAAAAGGCAGAAATAAGTGGACAATTATGGCGCGAGCAGCCATTTGTGATTGGAATTCCGGCGGGAGAAGTAAAGGAGGAGTGGAAAGGTAGTCAGGAACTGGTGTTGATTCAGGGAATTATTGATGCCTATTTTATAGAAGAAAATGAAATTGTTTTAGTAGATTATAAAACCGATAAAGGGAAAACAATAGAAGAACTTTCTCAAAAGTACGCAGAACAACTTGCATATTATCAACGTGCGCTAGAACAGATTACAGGAAAGAAAGTAAAAGAAAAGCTTATTTATTCCGTTGCATTGGGAACCGAAATCGTCATGTAGAATAAAAGGGCTACTGTTCACAGGCAAGGACATTGGTTCATAGGCAGGCGAAGGGTAACAGCCTTGGGCTGTATATGAAAAGTTACTCAAAACGGAACACCGTAGGTTTATATATGGTATTGTTGGTACCGAAAAAAGTGCTTGACATCTTGACAAAAGAGTGATAGGATGAAAAATGCACTATTATGGTGTAGTATGCTTTAGAATCTGTCTAAATAACAGTAAGCATAGGAAAAATAACAGTAAAGTGTTTTTGTCCGTAGTGAAAGAAACAATTAATTTTCCCACAAAAAAACACGGATACACATAAAAAAATTCAAGGGGTGAAAACGTCAATGGAAAAAAACAGAATTCGTCCAATTAAAGTTGGTAACAGCGTAAGAATGAGTTTCTCAAGACAAAAAGAAGTACTTGAGATGCCTAATTTGATTGAGGTACAGACTGATTCTTACAAATGGTTCTTGGAAGAAGGACTAAATGAAGTTTTCAGAGACATTTCTCCAATCACAGATTACACAGGAAATCTTTCATTAGATTTTGTAAGTTTTGTTTTGTGTGATGATGAGGAGAATGTAAAGTACAGCGTGGAAGAGTGCAAGGAACGCGATGCGACTTATGCAGCTCCACTAAAGGTACGTGTAAGACTTCATAACAAGGAAAATGATGAAATTAACGAACACGACATTTTCATGGGTGATTTGCCATTAATGACTGACACAGGTACATTCGTTATCAATGGTGCCGAGCGTGTTATTGTCAGCCAGTTAGTACGTTCCCCTGGAATTTATTATGCAATTGGTCATGATAAGATTGGTAAAGAACTCTATTCGTCAACGGTTATTCCAAACCGTGGTGCATGGCTGGAATATGAAACAGATTCCAATGATATATTCTATGTTCGTGTAGACAGAAATAGAAAGGTGCCAATTACCGTATTGCTTCGTGCATTAGGACTTGGTACAAATGAAGAAATCATACAGATGTTTGGTGAAGAGCCAAAGATTTTAGCAAGTATCGCTAAGGATACATCTGATAATTACAATGATGGTTTACTGGAGCTTTATAAAAAGCTTCGTCCGGGTGAACCTTTATCCGTAGATAGTGCAGAAAGTTTGTTAAATAGTATGTTCTTCGATCCAAGAAGATATGATTTAGCTAAAGTGGGAAGATATAAATTTAATAAGAAATTAGCGTTTAAGAATCGAATCGCAGGTTTTGTATTAGCAGAAGATGCAGTGGATACAGAAACTGGTGAAGTGCTTGCAGAAGCAGGAACAATGGTTTCAGAGGAACTTGCAGAACAGATTCAGAATGCAGCAGTTCCATATGTTATGATTCAGACAGAAACAAAGAATGAAAAAGTTCTTTCTAACATGGTAGTAGATGCAAACTGCTACGTGGATTTTGACGTAACAGAGATTGGAATTCATGAAAAAGTATATTATCCGGTATTAAAAGGAATTTTGGATGAATATGCAGGAGATATGGATGCCATCCGACATGCAATGGAACGTGATATAGATGATTTGATTCCAAAACATATTACAAAAGAAGATATTTTTGCTTCTATTAACTACAATATGCATTTGGAATATGGCATTGGAAATGACGATGATATCGACCATTTGGGTAACCGTCGTATTCGTGCGGTAGGTGAATTACTACAAAATCAATATAGAATTGGTTTATCCAGAATGGAACGTGTGGTTCGTGAACGTATGACAACACAGGATATGGAAGGTATTTCACCTCAGTCTCTGATTAACATTAAGCCTGTTACAGCAGCTGTAAAAGAATTCTTCGGAAGTTCACAGTTGTCACAGTTTATGGATCAGAACAACCCTCTTAGTGAATTGACACATAAGAGACGTTTATCAGCATTGGGACCTGGTGGTTTGTCAAGAGACCGTGCTGGTTTCGAGGTTCGAGATGTACACTATTCACATTATGGTAGAATGTGTCCAATTGAAACACCGGAAGGTCCAAACATTGGTTTGATCAACTCATTAGCATCTTATGCCAGAATAAACGAGTATGGTTTTATTGAAGCACCATATCGTAAAGTAGATAAAACGGATCCGCTTAATCCAAGAGTAACAGACGAAGTTGTTTATTTGACAGCGGATGAAGAAGATAAATATATCGTAGCACAGGCGAATGAGCGCTTGGATGAAGATGGATATTTTGTAAATAATAATGTATCTGGTCGTTTCCGTGAAGAAACTTCTCAGTTCGAAAAGAAAAAGATTGACTTAATGGACGTATCGCCTAAGATGGTATTCTCTGTTGCGACAGCGATGATTCCTTTCTTGGAGAACGATGATGCCAACCGTGCGTTAATGGGATCTAACATGCAGCGTCAGGCGGTACCATTGCTTGTGACAGAGTCACCGGTTGTTGGTACAGGTATGGAACGTAAAGCAGCAGTGGATTCTGGTGACTGCGTGGTTGCAAAAGCAGATGGTGTAGTGAAAAAGGCTGCATCAAATGAAATTGTTATTACAAACAATGACGGAAAAGATATTACTTATAAACTTGAGAAATTTGCAAGAAGTAACCAAGGTAACTGCATGAACCAGAGACCTATCGTGAAAAATGGAGATGCTGTAAAAGCAGGTGAAGTAATTGCAGATGGTCCATGTACTGCAAATGGTGAAATCGCCCTTGGTAAAAATCCATTGATCGGATTTATGACATGGGAAGGTTATAACTACGAAGATGCGGTATTGTTAAGTGAACGTTTGGTTCGTGATGATGTATATACATCTGTTCATATTACAGAGTACGAAGCAGAGGCGCGTGATACAAAACTTGGTGCAGAAGAAATTACCAGAGATGTACCTGGAGTAGGTGATGACGCATTGAAGGATTTGGATGAAAGAGGTATCATCCGTATCGGTGCAGAAGTTCGTGCAGGGGACATTTTAGTAGGTAAAGTAACACCTAAGGGTGAGACAGAGCTTACTGCAGAAGAAAGATTACTTCGTGCCATTTTTGGTGAGAAGGCGAGAGAAGTTCGTGATACTTCCTTACGTGTTCCACATGGTGAATTTGGTATTGTAATCGATGCAAAAGTATTTACAAGAGAAAATGGAGACGAGTTATCACCTGGTGTAAATCAGTGTGTACGTATTTACATTGCACAGAAGAGAAAGATTCAGGTTGGAGATAAGATGGCCGGTCGTCATGGTAATAAGGGTGTAGTTTCGCGTGTATTACCAGTAGAGGATATGCCATTCCTTCCAAATGGACGTCCACTTGATATCGTACTTAACCCACTTGGTGTGCCTTCACGTATGAACATTGGTCAGGTCTTAGAGATTCACCTTTCCTTGGCTTCTAAAGTATTAGGATTTAATGTGGCAACTCCTGTTTTCGATGGTGCAAACGAAACAGATATCATGGACACATTAGAGATGGCAAATGATTATGTAAATACACCTCTTGAGGACTTTAAGGCTAAGTACCAGGATGTTTTAAATCCTGAGGTTATGGAATACTTATTAACAAACGAAGAATACAGAAAAGAATGGGCTGGAGTTCCTATCAATCGTGATGGTAAAGTAAGACTTCGTGATGGTAGAACAGGAGAGTATTTTGATGGAGCAGTAACCGTTGGTTTCATGCACTACTTAAAGCTACATCACTTGGTAGATGATAAGATTCATGCTCGTTCCACTGGTCCTTACTCATTAGTAACACAGCAGCCACTTGGTGGTAAAGCGCAGTTTGGTGGACAGCGTTTTGGAGAGATGGAAGTTTGGGCACTGGAAGCATACGGTGCAGCTTATACACTACAGGAAATCCTTACTGTGAAATCTGATGATGTGGTTGGTCGTGTTAAGACATATGAAGCAATCATTAAGGGAGAAAATATTTCGAAACCTGGTATTCCAGAGTCCTTTAAGGTATTGTTAAAAGAATTACAGTCATTGGCATTGGATGTTACTGTTTTAGATGAAAATGGTAATGAAGTACAGATGTCTGAAAATATTGAGTATGGTGACGAAGATTTAAAACCAATCATTGAAGGAAATAAGCCAACAGTAGATGAGACAGAAGATTTCAAAAACGCAGGATACAGAGAGGCAAAATCTGTGGCAGAATTAGATGATGAAATGATGGACGGAATATTAGAAGGTGTCACAGAACAGAGTCTTAAGGATATAGATGAGTAACAGAATGTATTAACAATAGATTATCAGTTGCATGGCAAACACCATGCAACTGACAGACGAAGGGAGCGCCAGGTATGCAAGAAGTCAGCAATACAAATGCAGAACCAAGTTTGACATATGATGCGATAAAGATTGGTCTTGCTTCTCCAGAGAGAATCTTAGAGTGGTCTAGAGGTGAAGTAAAGAAACCGGAAACTATTAACTATAGAACTTTAAAGCCGGAAAAAGACGGATTATTCTGTGAAAGAATTTTTGGACCTAGTAAGGACTGGGAATGCCATTGTGGTAAATACAAAAAGATTCGTTATAAGGGTGTAGTTTGTGACCGCTGTGGTGTAGAAGTAACAAAAGCAAGTGTTCGTCGTGAAAGAATGGGACATATTAAGCTTGCAGCACCCGTATCTCATATTTGGTATTTTAAAGGTATTCCAAGTAGAATGGGATTGATTTTGGATTTATCTCCAAGAACATTGGAAAAAGTTTTATACTTTGCTTCCTACATTGTATTAGATGCAGGTACGACAGATTTACAATACAAACAAGTACTTACTGAGCGTGAGTATCAGGAAGCTGTTGAAAAGTTCGGTAGAGATTCTTTCCGTGTAGGAATGGGTGCAGAAACTGTATACGAATTATTGCAAGCAATTGATTTGGAAAAAGAATCAGCAGAATTAAAGAAGGAACTTGTAAATGCAACAGGACAGAAGCGTGCAAGAATCATTAAGAGATTGGAAGTTGTAGAAGCTTTTAGAACATCTGGAAATAAACCAGAATGGATGATTTTAACAGTTGTTCCTGTTATTCCACCAGATATTCGTCCAATGGTTCAGTTAGATGGTGGCCGTTTTGCTACATCAGATATGAACGACTTATATCGTCGTATTATTAACCGTAATAATCGTCTGAAGAGATTGCTTGATTTAGGGGCACCAGATATTATTGTTCGTAATGAAAAGAGAATGTTACAAGAAGCAGTAGATGCACTTATCGATAATGGTAGAAGGGGTAGACCGGTTACTGGACCAGGTAATCGTGCTTTAAAATCCTTATCTGATATGTTAAAAGGTAAGCAGGGACGTTTCCGTCAGAACTTACTTGGTAAGCGTGTTGACTATTCAGGACGTTCCGTTATTGTAGTAGGACCAGAATTGAAGATTTACCAGTGTGGTCTTCCAAAAGAGATGGCAATTGAATTGTTTAAACCATTTGTTATGCGTGATCTTGTAAAGCAGGGAACTGCGCACAATATCAAATCTGCTAAGAAGATGGTAGAACGTTTAGAGCCAGCTGTTTGGGATATCTTAGAAGAAGTAATCAAAGAGCATCCGGTTATGTTGAACCGTGCCCCTACACTTCATAGACTTGGTATTCAGGCATTTGAGCCAATTTTAGTAGAAGGTAAAGCGATTAAATTACATCCATTGGTTTGTACTGCGTTTAATGCGGATTTCGATGGTGACCAGATGGCGGTACATTTGCCTTTATCTGTAGAAGCACAGGCAGAGTGTCGTTTCTTATTACTTTCACCAAACAACTTATTAAAACCATCCGATGGTGGTCCGGTTGCGGTTCCTTCACAGGATATGGTATTAGGTATTTATTACTTAACAATGGGTAAGATGGTTGACCATTCTGATGATAAAGAGTTAGATGCCAGCATTGAAAAGATTTATGAAACACAGGAGGAAGTAATCGCAGATCTTCCAACTGCTGATAAAGAAGGAAAAATCAATGTTGATACAATGATTAAGTTCCGTGTAAGTGATGACAGATATGTAATTTGTACTCCAATGGATTTGATGGGTCATTATTTCTATGAGAAAAATGAAGCATTACTTGCTTATGAAAATGGTGACATTACATTACACCAGAAGATTAAAGTTCGTATGTCTGCTACAAATGAAGATGGAACAGAAGAGTACAAGATTATAGAGACTACAATGGGACGTTTGATTTTCAATGAAATCATTCCACAGGATTTAGGATTTGTAGATCGTACAAAGCCAGAAAATCGTTTTGCTTTGGAAATTGATTTCCATGTAGGTAAAAAGCAATTAAAGCAGATTTTGGAGAAATGCATCAATACACATGGAGCAACCGGAACTGCTGAAACATTAGATAATATCAAAGCTTTAGGATATAAATATTCTACAAAAGCTGCTATGACGGTTTCTATTTCAGATATGACAGTACCAGCATCGAAAAAGCAGCTATTGGCGGATGCAGAAAAGACAGTTGAAAAGATTACAAAGGATTTCCGTCGTGGATTGACAACAGAAGAGGAACGTTACAAAGCGGTTGTTGAAACATGGAAAGAAACGGATGATGAACTTACAAAGGCATTGCTTGGCGGATTAGATAAGTACAATAACATTTACATGATGGCCGATTCTGGAGCCCGTGGTTCTGATAAACAGATCAAACAGCTTGCTGGTATGCGTGGATTGATGGCTGATACATCCGGTAGAACCATTGAGTTGCCTATCAAGTCAAACTTCCGTGAAGGACTTGACGTATTGGAGTATTTCATTTCTGCGCATGGTGCTCGTAAAGGTTTGTCAGATACAGCTCTTCGTACTGCCGATTCGGGATACTTAACACGTCGTCTTGTTGATGTATCACAGGATTTGATTATTCGTGAGACAGATTGTTGTGAAGGAAAAGCCATTCCAGGAATGTGGATTAGTGCATTTATGGACGGAAAAGAAGTGATTGAGTCATTAGAAGAGCGTATTACAGGAAGATATTCTTGTGAGACAATCTATGATGACAATGGAGAGATGATTGTAAAAGCAAATCATATGATTACGGCTAAGAGAGCAGCAAGAATATGTGCAACAAAGGCAATCGTTGAAGCTGGAAATGATGCAAAAGTAAAAATCAGAAACGTACTTACCTGCCGTTCTCATATTGGAGTTTGTGCAAAATGCTATGGTGCAAACATGGCAACAGGAGAACCTGTACAGGTAGGAGAAGCCGTTGGTATTATTGCGGCTCAGTCGATTGGAGAACCTGGTACACAGCTTACCATGCGTACATTCCATACAGGTGGTGTAGCCGGTGATGATATTACACAGGGTCTTCCTCGTGTCGAAGAGTTGTTTGAAGCAAGAAAACCAAAGGGTCTTGCAATTATCTCTGAATTTGCAGGTAGAGTAAGTATCAATGATACAAAGAAAAAACGTGAAGTTATCGTAACAAACGAACAAACAGGCGAAAGTAGAGCATACTTGATACCATATGGATCACGTATCAAAGTATTTGATGGCGATGTTTTAGAGGCCGGTGATGAGTTAACAGAAGGTAGTGTAAACCCACATGACATCTTAAAGATTAAGGGTGTACGTGCTGTTCAGGATTATATGCTTCAAGAAGTACAGCGTGTATATCGTCTACAGGGTGTTGAAATTAACGATAAACACGTAGAAGTAATCGTTCGTCAGATGTTAAAGAAGATTCGCATTGAAACAAATGGAGATTCTGAGTTCTTACCAGGTACAATGGTAGATACACTTGAGTTTGATGATGAAGTAGAAAGACTTACTGAAAATGGATTGGTTCCACCAGAAGGAAAACAGGTATTGCTTGGTATTACAAAAGCATCCCTTGCTACAAATTCCTTCTTATCAGCAGCTTCCTTCCAGGAAACTACAAAGGTATTGACAGAAGCTGCAATTAAAGGTAAGGTAGATCCATTAATTGGTATTAAGGAAAACGTACTTCTTGGTAAGTTGATACCGGCTGGTACAGGTATGAAAGAATACCGTTCTGTAAAATTGGATACGGATGCAGAAATTAGACGTGCCAAGGAAGAAGAAGAGCGCAGACGCTTAGAAGAGGAAGCTGCAGAAGAAGAAAAAGAAAAAGAAGCAGAAGTTGTTGCAGAAGAAGATACAAATGTAGCCTTTTCTGAAGAGCAAAATAATGCGGAAGAAACAATAACCGTAACAGAAGAATAATAAAATGCTAGGGTTTCGATGGTTTATAGAATAATCTGTAAAGTATCTTTTAACCTAAACAGCATAGAATATAGGTGACGATAAGAAAGCAGAACATTATGTTAAGATATAGACATGGTGTTCTGCTTTTTTTTGCTGTTTGGAGCACATCTATATCTATACAATTTGATTGTTTTACTTGTGGATATAAAAAAAGTTGTATATACGTGGCTGGATAATAGTGTCATAAGTAAAATGTTTTCCTAAAAAAAAGATTGACATTTCACAGAAAAGAAATTATAATGCAGATAGCATGCGTTTTGTGTGCAGAGTTTTCAGCGGTGCAACCTCACCAATGAAGACAGTCACTAGATGATAATAACCACAGGAGGTGAAAATTAATGCCAACTTTTAACCAATTAGTAAGAAAAGGAAGAAAGACATTAGAGAAGAAGTCAAATTCTCCAGCTTTACAGAGAGGATACAATTCTTTAAATAAGAAGGCAACAAACACTTCTTCACCACAAAAGAGAGGTGTGTGTACAGCTGTTAGAACTGCTACACCTAAGAAGCCTAACTCAGCTCTTAGAAAGATTGCCAGAGTTCGTCTTTCAAACGGTATCGAAGTAACAAGTTATATCCCAGGTGAAGGACATAACTTACAGGAACATAGTGTTGTTCTTATCAGAGGTGGTCGTGTAAAGGACTTACCAGGTACAAGATACCATGTTGTTAGAGGTACACTTGATACAGCAGGTGTTGCTAACAGAAAACAGGCTCGTTCTAAGTATGGAGCTAAGAGACCTAAAGACGCAAAGTAATAGGTTAATTGAAACTAATTCAATACACTAATTCAAAAAAAGTGCCGGATTAATTTTTACTATAAGGAACGAGATTCCAGTTCCTGAGGTTGCAGGAGATAGATTTATTAAGTCGAGCGCGAACACAGTGAATTATTGTGAGTACCTAAGAATCTTACGAAGGTTTAACCTTCACAATTGTATTCTTTTTAAGGAGGGAAGCAACGTGCCACGTAAAGGACATATTCAAAAGAGAGACGTATTAGCAGATCCAATTTACAACAACAAGGTTGTAACAAAGCTAATCAACAACATCATGTTAGATGGTAAGAAGGGTGTTGCCCAGAAGATCGTTTATGGTGCATTTGATCGTGTAGCTGAGAAGACAGGCAGAGATGCTATGGAAGTTTTTGAAGAAGCTATGAACAACATCATGCCAGTACTTGAAGTAAAGGCTAGACGTATCGGTGGAGCAACATATCAGGTGCCAATCGAAGTAAGACCAGATAGAAGACAGGCTTTAGCTCTTCGTTGGTTGACTGTTTATTCTCGTAAAAGAGGAGAGAAGACTCAGGAAGAAAGATTGGCAAATGAAATCTTAGATGCAGTAAACAATACAGGTGCTGCAGTTAAGAAGAAAGAAGATATGCACAAGATGGCAGAGGCAAACAAAGCATTTGCACACTATCGTTGGTAGTATCGCCATAGTTCGCATATGTGTAACTACGAGCTACTAGCAGGATGAGATACATTTGCGAATTGACCGCCTGCCAGATGCGCAGGCGGTTTTTTGCTTTATAGTTCGTTTTCTATAGAGCAAGCTGTTCTACGAAATTTACAGAGAAGAACGAATTGTTTCGCAAAATTGCGAAATGGATTGAGATGAATAAGTGCAATAGCGCTTAAAAATAGAAATATATATGCAAAGCATAAATATAAAAAAGGAGGAAAAACCGTTGGCTGGAAGAGAATACGCGTTATCAGAAACAAGAAATATCGGTATTATGGCACATATTGATGCTGGTAAAACAACAACAACAGAACGTATTTTATACTATACAGGTGTAAACCATAAAATTGGTGATACACATGATGGTAATGCAACCATGGACTGGATGGAGCAGGAACAGGAAAGAGGTATCACAATTACTTCTGCTGCTACAACATGTCACTGGACATTACAAAAAGAGGGTAAACCAATGCCAGGTGCAAAAGAGCATCGTATTAACATTATTGATACACCGGGACACGTTGACTTTACTGTAGAGGTAGAGCGTTCCCTTCGTGTATTAGATAGTGCAATCGGTGTATTCTGTGCTAAGGGTGGTGTTGAACCTCAGTCAGAAAATGTATGGCGTCAGGCAGACACATACAATGTACCACGTATGGCATTCATCAACAAGATGGATATCCTTGGTGCAGATTTCTACGGTGCAGTAGAACAGATTAAGACAAGATTAGGAAAGAATGCAATTTGCCTTCAGTTACCAATTGGTAAAGAGGATGACTTCAAGGGAATTATTGACTTGTTTGAGATGCAGGCTTACATCTACAATGATGATAAGGGTGATGATATCTCAATCGTAGAGATCCCAGAAGATATGAAGGACGATGCAGAATTATATCATACAGAATTAGTAGAGAAGATCTGCGAATTAGATGATGATTTAATGATGGAATATTTAGAGGGTGAAGAACCTTCTGTAGAATCTATGAAGGCAGCTTTAAGAAAAGCTACTTGTGAATGTAAGGCAGTACCTGTTTGTTGTGGTTCTGCATACAAGAACAAGGGTGTTCAGAAACTTCTTGATGCCGTTATCGAATATTTACCAGCTCCTACAGACATTCCTGCTATTAAGGGTGTTGACGAAGATGGTAATGAAGTTGAGAGACATTCATCTGATGAAGAACCATTCTCAGCTTTAGCATTCAAGATTATGGCTGACCCATTTGTTGGTAAGCTTGCATTCTTTAGAGTTTACTCAGGAACAATGAACGCTGGTTCTTATGTTCTTAACTCTACAAAGAATAAGAAAGAACGTGTTGGACGTATCCTTCAGATGCATGCCAATAAGAGAGAAGAGTTAGATAAGGTATACGCTGGTGATATCGCAGCTGCAGTAGGATTTAAGATTACTACAACTGGTGATACAATCTGTGATGAAAAGGCTCCAGTTATCTTAGAGTCTATGGAATTCCCAGAACCAGTTATCGAGCTTGCTATCGAGCCTAAGACAAAGAATGATCAAGGTAAGATGGGTGAAGCTTTAGCAAAACTTGCTGAAGAAGATCCTACATTCCGTCAGCATACAGATGAGGAAACAGGTCAAACAATCATCGCTGGTATGGGTGAGCTTCACTTAGAGATCATCGTTGACCGTTTGTTACGTGAGTTTAAGGTAGAAGCTAACGTTGGTGCTCCTCAGGTTGCATACAAAGAAACATTTACTAAGACAGTTGAAGTAGATAGTAAGTATGCTAAGCAGTCTGGTGGACGTGGTCAGTACGGACACTGTAAAGTTAGATTTGAGCCAATGGATGCCAATGGTGAAGAGTTATTTAAGTTTGACTCTACTGTAGTTGGTGGTGCTATTCCTAAGGAATACATCCCAGCAGTTGGTGAAGGTATTGAAGAAGCTGCTCAGGCAGGTATCCTTGCAGGTTTCCCTGTACTTGGTGTACATGCTACTGTATATGATGGTTCTTACCATGAAGTCGATTCATCTGAAATGGCATTCCACATTGCAGGATCTATGGCATTTAAGGAAGCTATGCAGAAAGCAGGAGCCGTACTTCTTGAGCCTATCATGAAGGTTGAAGTTACTATGCCAGAAGAGTATATGGGTGATGTTATCGGTGATATTAACTCACGTCGTGGACGTATTGAAGGTATGGATGACTTAGGCGGTGGAAAAATCGTTAGAGGATTTGTACCTTTGGCTGAAATGTTTGGTTATTCTACAGACCTTCGTTCAAGAACACAGGGTCGTGGTAACTACTCAATGTTCTTTGAAAAGTATGAGCCTTGTCCAAAGTCTGTACAGGATAAGATTCTTTCTCAGAAGAACGCGTAGTTATAGGAAAATCATAAAAAGTGCTTGAAAAAAGCACAAACATGAAATATAATATAGAGTATGTGGCGTCAAGCCGTTCAGGGCTTGACGCATTGAAACTAAAAATAATTCCCAATAAGGGAAAATATGCATATGCATATAAATAAAAGGAGGATATAAAAATGGCAAAAGCTAAGTTTGAGAGAAACAAACCACATTGTAACATCGGTACTATCGGTCACGTTGACCATGGTAAGACAACATTAACAGCTGCAATTACAAAGACTCTTGCTGCAAGAGTAGAAGGTAACGCTGCTGTAGATTTCGAAAACATCGATAAGGCTCCAGAAGAAAGAGAAAGAGGTATTACTATCTCTACAGCTCACGTTGAGTATGAGACAAAGAAGAGACATTACGCTCACGTTGACTGCCCAGGACATGCCGATTACGTTAAGAACATGATCACTGGTGCTGCTCAGATGGATGGAGCTATCCTTGTTGTTGCTGCAACTGATGGTGTTATGGCTCAGACTAAGGAGCATATCTTATTATCTCGTCAGGTAGGTGTTCCTTATATCGTAGTATTCATGAACAAGTGCGATATGGTTGATGACGAAGAATTATTAGAGTTAGTAGAAATGGAAATCACAGAGCAGTTAGCTGAGTATGATTTCAATGACTGCCCAATCATCAAGGGATCAGCTTTAAAAGCATTAGAAGATCCTAACGGTGAGTGGGGAGACAAGATCATGGAGCTTATGGACACTGTTGATGAGTATATTCCAGATCCACAGCGTGATACAGATAAGCCATTCGTAATGCCTATCGAAGATGTATTCTCAATCACAGGTCGTGGTACAGTTGCTACTGGTAGAGTAGAAGCTGGTGTTCTTCATATGTCTGACGAAGTTGAAATCGTTGGTATTAAGGAAGAAGTTCAGAAGTCTGTTGTAACTGGTATCGAAATGTTCCGTAAGCTTCTTGATGAGGCTCAGGCTGGAGATAACATCGGTGTTCTTCTTCGTGGTATCAACAGAACTGATATCGAAAGAGGACAGGTTCTTGCTCAGCCAGGTACTTTAACATGCCATACAAAGTTTACAGCTCAGGTATACGTTTTAACAAAGGATGAAGGTGGACGTCATACACCTTTCTTCAACAACTATAGACCACAGTTCTACTTCAGAACAACTGATGTTACTGGTGTTATCGAATTACCTGCTGGTACAGAAATGTGCATGCCTGGTGATAACGTAGAAATGACTATCGAGTTAATTCACCCAGTAGCTATGGCTCAGGGGCTTACATTCGCTATCCGTGAAGGTGGACGTACAGTAGGTTCTGGTCGTGTTGCTACAGTTATCGACTAATTAAATCTTTATATAGATTCGTTACCATAAGGTAACATTGTATTCAAGCGCAAGATACCCCGGAAACAGTAATGTTTCCGGGGTTTTCTGTTAAGAAATTATTTGGCTCCTTGTCAAAATGTAAAGGATTTTGAAAGTATAGTTTAATGATAAGCCGTTCGGAGCGAGAATATGCCGAACGGCTTTATTATTGGCTCTTTGTCAAGGGTGAGGGTAACCCAATTTTATAGTGTAGCAATAACATTTGTATGTTATTGCGTACATTTTGCAGAGTAATTTGTTCTATAGAACGCACACTAAGAGAAATAAAAACAGAACGCATTGATTCTGCCATTACGGCATATCAAGGCGTTCTGTTTTTCGTTAATGTAGACAGGGGACTATTACCTCTGTACAGGATACTATTTTAATATATCTACGACTTCTTTCAACAGTAAAGTTGCCTCTTTACTTTGTGTAGTCAAAGCTACATTTTTACCAGTATCTGCAGCCATATCTGATGTTTTATTGGCAATTTGTGTTACACCAATGGAGGCTTCTTCTGTTGCCTGAGAGATGCCATGAATAGCATCTGAAATACTATTGATAGCAGTTAATAATGATACAATGTTTTGGTTGATTATACCCATATCATTTTCAAAAATTACGGCATCACTATAATACTCTTTTCCAAGTTCTGTAAAGTTTTTGTAATCTTGTAATACTGTTTTTTCTAGGAAGTCGGTAATTTCAGTGATGCATTCTTTCATTCCAGAAACAGCATTTGTAACATCGATGATAATTGTATTGATATCATCCACTGTTGTTACTGTTTGGTTTGCTAAGTGTCCAATTTCTCCGGCAACAACGGCAAAACCTTTTCCAACCTCACCAGCTCGTGCGGCCTCAATGGAAGCGTTTAGAGCAAGTAAATTAGTTTGTTCAGAGATATCTATAATGGAATTGGTAAGTTCGTTGATTTTTTCTACAGACTTGGATTGTTCAATTGCTGTGGATGCTTTTTCTTCAACTATTTGATACATATGCATCGTGCGTTCTACAGCTTCTTGCGTTGTATCCTGCAATTCTTCCGCGTGTGATTTGATCTCCTCGGAGTTACTTTGTCCTGTCATGCTGGACTGTTTAATATCATTTGCCTGTTTGGTAATTTGGTCAATATTTTGCAAAACATCTTGTGCGGATGTGGAAGCCTCTTCCATAGAAGCTGCAAGTTCTTGAGTTACAGCGGAATTGTCTTCACATGCTTGGTTAATATGGTTGGATGTATCGGTTAAAATATTCATGCTAGAATCTATGTTTTCATAGGCATTTTGTATCTTTTCGGTTATATTTTTTAATTCCTCACGCATATGCAGTAATGCAGCAGCAATTGCACCAATTTCATTGTTTAGTTTTAAAATTTCCTGTTCTTTTGCATGTGGTTTAAAATCAAATTTAGCAGTTGCTTGGACGATTTCAAGAATAGGTTTTAATGGTTTTGCAATTACTCTACTCATGATCAAACCAATAATAGTTGCGATAAATAATGCAGCAAATTGTGCAAGGATCACACCTGTCTGCAAATTTTTTACATCGCTTAATACTTCTTTCATAGGAGCAGTTAAAAACAGCTTCATACCATTGTTTAGAGTATAAGAGTAAGCAATTTTATCTTTTCCGTTATAAGAGTAACGCAGAACATCTTTATTATTTTTTGCATGCATGTATTTTAGTAGTTTACGTACACCCGCATCTTTGTTATCGTTCAAGGATGTATTGATTTTCAGCTCATTATGTTGCAAGATGGTATCATTTTTTGTGGCAAGAAAAGAACTTCCTGTTTTATAAATCGTATCCTTTTTTACAATATTTTGTAATTCCGATACATCAATATCCATACCAACAATACCATACGATTCGCCGTCAATATAAATTGGTACAACATAGGATATCATATAAACTCCTAGGTTAGAATTTTCATAAGGTTCCATCCAAATAGGAGCTTTATTTGCGACTGGAATATAATACCATCCCACATGTTCTGTATCATCTGGATCATACATACTAAAATCGGTTGGTGTCAATTTTTGAAACTTACTAGATTGATTTTCCCTGGAATAAAACAGACCGGAAGTAGGTTCTGTAAATTCTGGATTATAACGGATATAGCAAGTTAATGCACCTTCGGTATGATTTCCAAATTCTAATAAAGTATTTTCCATTTTCTTCGTGTAGGCATCTACATATTTTTTATCTGTTCGGAACGCTTTTGGATCATCGAGTTCTCGAAGTACGATATCATATAAAGTGTCTACCGATTGTTGTATTCTGGATAATACAGCATCAATTTCTTCTCCGTTTTTTTGCGCAGAAATCATGATGTTTTGTTTTGCATCATTTTCTGCAATCTTTTGTGAGTTTGCAATTGCAATAGAACCGCAGACAACACTGGAAAGTAATGCAACTGCAACTACGATAATGACTAAACTTTTTTTCATAGAACCATATTTTTTACGCGTTTTTTTTACCATACAAGCTTCCTCCCCCTTAAAATTTTACTACCAATAAAGTGCAATTTTTTGCTTTTGAAATAGGTAGCTTAAAAAATCGTTTTGTAGGTTGTAACAACCCGACTAAATAGAAATGTCATTTCATTGCCTTTGGTCTGCAAGCATTTCTATCATCATTTCTATTCGCCTGGACTGTTGCTATATGTTCTATATGTAGTTACCCTTACGTAATATTTTACCATATTATGTAATTTGCTGTCAAATAACGCATATCATGAATATACATCATAAAACTTGAATATTAACTTAAAAAAATTGAAAAATAGATATAATAGAAATAAAGGGTAATAGTGTTCTAATAGACGGATTGCAAATATCCTTGACTTATTAGTATTTATAAAATATGGAAAGACAATAGTTACAAAAAGAGATTGGGTATGATACAATAGAAGCATATAATTTAAGAAGGGAGAGTTTTTATGCAAAAAAAGGGGCGAGAAAAGTTTACGTCCAGAATGGGATTTATTTTGGTTTCTGCCGGTTGTGCAGTAGGATTGGGAAATGTATGGAAGTTTCCATATATTTGCGGCATCAATGGAGGTGCCATTTTTATTTTATTGTATTTATTCTGCTTACTTTTATTGGGATTGCCAATTTTGATTTGTGAGTTTGCCGTAGGTCGAGGAAGTGGAAAGAGTATTGGAAGTGCATTGCGAGAATTAAGTCCGCAAGGGACACGATGGAAAGTGTATCGTTGGTTTCCATTTATGGGAAATTATCTGCTTATGATGTTTTATACTATGGTAGCAGGTTGGATGCTATATTATCTATATATTATGGCAGCCGGAAAGATTAATCAGGAGAGTAGTGCGGCGGTAAAAGAAACCTTTGAGCAGTTGTTGGCATCTCCACAGACGATGTTGGCATTTACTTTTCTTGTTGTAGCGATGTGTATTGGTGTCTGTGCGTTAGGGGTACAAAATGGTGTAGAAAAGATAAGTAAAGTGATGATGACATTGCTAATTGTGCTTATGGTTGTTATGGCGATTAATTCTTTAGTTTTAAAGAACAGTGAGGAAGGATTGAAGTTCTATTTAGTTCCGAACTTTGAACATATGAAGGAGCGTGGATTTGGAAATATTTTCTTTGATGCTATGACACACGCCTTTTTTACGTTAAGTGTCGGTATGGGTTCTATGGCAATTTTTGGTAGTTATTTAACAAAAGAGAGAAGACTGACTGGAGAAGCATTGCATGTAACATTTTTAGATACTGCCATTGCATTGATGGCGGGCATTATTATCATACCAGCATGTTTCGCTTATGGAGTAAAACCAGATGCGGGACCATCCCTGTTGTTTATTACATTACCAAATGTATTTCAACATATGTTTGGAGGACGAATCTGGGGAACCATGTTCTTTGTCTTTATGTCCTTTGCCGCCTTATCTACGGTAATAGCTGTATTTGAAAATATTATTGCTATGACAGTAGATTTGCTTGGATGGGAAAGAAAGAAGGCACTTCTTGTAAATTTAGTTGGTATTTTTTTGCTATCTATTCCAGCTATATTAGGATATAATATATGGTCTGGTGTGCAAATTATGGGAAGTGGAACCACGATTATGGATTTTGAGGACTTTTTAGTTTCCTATAATATTCTTCCGTTAGGTAGTCTTTTGGTTGTTTTATTTTGTACAAGAGACAATGGCTGGGGATTTGATAATTTTGTGGAGGAAGTAGATACAGGTGTAGGAAGAAAATTTCCAAGAGGGATTCGCAACTATATGAAATATGTATTGCCACTGATTATTTTAGTAATCTATTTTAAAGGATATTACGATACGTTTGCACCAAAGGGAATAAAGGTATTGGGAATTTGGATGACGGTTGCCGTATTATTAGTAGCATTGATTTTATATTGTGCATCGGGAAAAGGAAAGACGGATAAAGCATCTAATTAAAAAAAATAGGTTTTTGAGTAACATTTCTGCCCGGCTGAACTGTTACGTTTTTGAAGTGTCTGTCGTTTATTTGGGTGATTACAAAACTCAATTTACACTGAAAATTTTTGTGCAGAACTTACGTTTAAAAAAAGGAGAAATTTTATGAAGTATGCGTTTACACATGGCGGAAGGTTTCATGCAGATGATGTTTTTTCCGCTGCATTATTAACAATGTTATATCCAGATATTGAAATCCAAAGAGGATTTGAGATACCTGAGGATTTTGATGGAATTGTATTTGATATAGGATTTGGAAAATACGATCATCACCAACAGGATAGAAGAGTGCGTGAAAATGGTGTGCCCTATGCTGCATTTGGTTTGCTCTGGGAGGAATACGGAACAAAATTTCTAAAAGAAGAAATGGCGAAGAAGTTTGATGAAAAGTTTATACAGCCATTGGATGAAGCTGATAATACGGGATGTAAAAATGAAATTGCGGAAGTAATTGGTTCTTTTAATCCTGGATGGAATGAAGAGTTGGAGCCAGATACCTGTTTTGAAGAGGCAAAACAGGTTGCCATTCAAATTTTAAAACGAAAATTTGCTTATTTAAGAGGCGAAGAAGAGGCAGAATGCATTGTTGCAGAAGCAATAAAAAAGGTTACGGACCATATATTGGTTTTGGAACAATTTGTTCCTTGGAAGAAACAGGTTGCAGGAACAGAGATTGATTTTGTTATTTATCCGTCTAAGCGTGGTGGTTACAATGCACAGGCGGTACCAATTTCCGAAGAAAATCCAGAATTAAAATATCGTTTTCCAGAGGAATGGGGCGGAAAGGATGCGGAGGAACTGCAAAAACTAAGTGGAATTGCCACCTTAACTTTTTGCCATAACTCTGGCTTTTTGATAGCAACACAGACCTTTGAAGATGCAAAATTGGCCTGTAAAATGGCAAAGGAGAAAATAGAATAGTTTGCAAGAGTTAAGGAGAGTTAAGTATGCTTACACATCAGAAACATAATATAGAGCCAGTGTTTGACGAAAATTCCAAAGTATTGATTCTGGGTTCCTTTCCATCTGTAAAATCCAGAGAAAGTGCTTTCTTTTATGGACATCCGCAAAATCGTTTTTGGAAAATTCTGGCAGAGATATTTTGTGAACCAGTTCCGCAAACAGTAGAAGAGAAAAAAGAACTATTATTAAAACACAATATTGCAGTTTGGGATGTGATTGCATCCTGTGATATTGAAGGCTCCTCTGATAGCTCTATCAAAAATGTAGTTCCGAATGACATTGGAATTATTTTAGAACAGGCGGATATTCAAAGGATTTGCTTAAATGGAGGAACGGCATACCGTTTGTTTTGCAAGTATCATAAGGAGAGTGGATTACCTCCCATACAGCAACTTCCGTCGAGTAGCCCTGCCAATGCGAGGTATCGGTTGGCTGATTTAGTGGAGGCGTGGAAGAAAGTTCTACTATAAGAAAGGAAAAAGAATGAAAATAGATACAATTTTTAGAATGTTAATGGATTATTTGATGCTAGGTGCTACTTTACTGGCAATGGCAATTGTGGGATATTTAGTATGGTATTTTATTTTTTATCGTAAGATTGGAAAAGGTACTGGTAACATGCGGTTAGGTCGTTTTATATTACGAATTGTCTGCTTAGGGTATTTTGGAGTTGTACTTTCTGTTACCTGCGAAAGATTAGGTAGTGCTAGGCATATGGCACTGTTACATCCTTTTCAATCTTATTTAGAAGCCTGGTATTCTGGCGAAAAAGGAGAATGGAGAAATTTGATTTGGAATATTTTGATGTTTGTTCCGATTGGAGTATTGCTTCCGTTAAGCATCAAAAAGCTTAGAACAGGGTGGAAAGTGGTTGGAATTGCCAGTCTGTTTTCCTTGGCAATTGAGTTGTTTCAATATGCTACGGGAAGAGGTGTTTGTGAAATGGATGACTGGATAAATAATACACTTGGAGCATTGCTGGGGTATTGTTTTATTCACATCTGTATGTTACTCTTTGAAAAATGGAGGACAAAAAAAGAGGGAGAAGACAAAAAGATTGGAAAAAGTGTCGTTGTCCATCTAATACCATGGATATTGGTTTGTCTGATTGGTGCAGGGATATTTTCAGCATATAAGTTACAGCCTTATGGAAATCAAAACTGTCATTACATATATAAAATAAATATGAAGGGAAAGCAGGTTCTTTTTGATACAGATAAACTGGAAAAGTTTTGTGTAGATCACGCACAGAAACAATATGGCATTTCAGAAGAGGTATTAAAAAAGGGAGAGAGTGCCGTTTATCAAGCTACCGTAGGTACAAACAAGGATGCAAGAAAGTATGCGACCGAACTCTTCCAACAAATGGGACAAGAGATAGATATAAGTACAGAAAATAGATACGATGAAACTGTTTTCTATTATGCAAAGAACAGTCAATATCATCTGCAAATAGAGAAAAAAGGTATGTATTATACTTATAGTGATTTTGGTAAGGATGACGAGGAAGAAAATATAAAAAGTGTTTCAGGTGCTTCTGAGCAGGAAGTACGGGAAGCTGTGAAAAAATTAAAAGTACAGATTCCAAAGGATGCCGTATTTTCGGAAGAAGAAAACAGATATTTATTTGCAGTATCAGAACCAATGGGACAAAAGCAATGGAAAATGGGTGACATCTATGTAGAGTATTATGAGGATGGCACGATAAGAGAACTAGACAATAATGTGATTACTTATAAAAAAGTTGGTACAGAGAAAATAAAATCTATGAATGAAATCAAAGCAGATTTGCAGGCTGGCAAATTCCAAATCGGCGCATCTTATGGATATGAAAATAAAGAACTACAGAAAGGTATGAAAAAACTGGAAGTAAAAGAATTATATCTTACCTATGAGATGGATAGCAAGGGATATTATCGACCACTTTATACCGTTGTCGCGGATTGCGGAACAAAGGAATTGCTTACCTTCCAGATACCAGCGGGGAAGAAGTAGTCTTTTGATTTTTAGATAAGTAGATAGAGTGTTAGGTTATGAAGTGCTTTTGCGTAGGTATAAAATTTTAGTTTGTTACTTGTGTGAATAAAAGGTGTAGGATACACTACCATGTATCTACACCTTTTATTGTCTTATTTTATGGTTGGTCAAAAACTTAGAAAATAACAGTTATAAAGAGGTTCTGTAATAGAACTCTTTAAATTTTTTGTCACCATGTCAAACTGTATTTGAATTTGCTTTTCCTAATATTTATGATGTTTTAGATTGTATGCATTGCAGAAAAAAACAAAAATTGACAGAATAATATGATTATTCGTTTGAAATATGTTAGAATAAATGTATATAGTTTCTGCTTCTATATTACTGGCGATTTAATGTTATATAAAGGAAGGATGACTTTTGTGAAAATAAAAAAGAGGGTAATAGTAAAGTATATTTGGAGAAATCAAAATAAATATATTAGTATTGGAATTGCACTATCTGTTATGATGATTTTTTCATTGATACAGATTGGGGAAAGTATTTCATTACAATATAGGACAATGTTGACAACTAGCTATAGCTATGATGTTGCTTTGAAGAACTTATCTGAATCTGAGGAAAAGAAAGTGGTGACATATCTTGAAAATCAAAAAGATATGGAAAATTATGGTTATGAAAGAGATATATTATGGGTAGATATACCAAAGCATAAAGAATACGAATATAGTTTTTTATCTGTGTACAAAGAAGGGCATTCTTTTCCCGCATGGAGTATTGATATAACGGAGGGAAAAACACCTAAAAAGGCGTATGAAATCGTTTTGGATCAAGAAGTTGCCCAAGTGTTAGGGGTATCAGTCGGAGATTGTATCAAACTGCCTATTCATGAAAGTCAGAAATTGTTGGAGTGTACAGTAGTTGGAATGTATGCATCGGCAGATTTACCAGATGAGATGTCGGACTGTACCTGGATTTTGGTTTCTAATCTTACAAAAGATGCTTTAGAAAAAGATGGTATTAAATTAGAAATGAATACAACTGCGATGACTGCAACTATAGCAAAAGGAGATTATGTCGAGGAAAAAGTTGAGAAGCTTGCCAGTGAGTTACGTACGGTACTTAATCCTCATTATGATGACTGGTTGCAGAAGGAAGTGCAGGGACAGAAAGTTACGGGAAATGAAGGAAAACAATACGAAGATCTACAAGAGCGTGTATGTGTAAATCTTCAAAAAAAAGATATAATAGAAAATGCGAAAATTGGACATGAACAGTTTTTGTGGATTGCAGTTTTGGCATTAGTTGTTGCAATATCTATGATTTTATTGATTTATAATAACATTAGTCTAATGACCAAAAAGAGAATGCGGGAATATAGTATATTACGTTGTATAGGAATGGACCATAAGTATCTGAGAAAGCTTTTATGGATTGAGATTGGATGTTATGCTGGAATTGGAATTCCGTTTGGAATTATATTGGGAAATGTATTGAATGCGATAGTGGCAAAAAGGATTATATCCTACATTTCTGGAAATGATATTGGTGTAATACAATCATCTTATAGTTATTTTATTGCTATTGGAATTAGTATTGTTGCCATTGTCATTGCTAATCTTCAGATGTTGTTCAAAATTAAGGATATGACACCAATTGAAGGTATGAACTATCCAGAGGGTTCTTTCTTTAAAAAGAAAGTGACAAAAAGGGCGACAAAAAGAAAGAAACTTATAAATTTTCTGGTTAAAAGAAATATTGAACGCAATTTTGGAAAATCTATGATTGTTGTTGTATCATTAACATGCTGTATGACATTGCTTTTAGTTATCGTATATTTTGGGACTGCAATGAGAAACTTTTTGATGAGTGAAGATTGTTATAAACAAAAAATATCTGATTTTGAAACTTATATTGAAGCGGAAAGTGTTGCATATAACAATCCAGAGGCTAAAAATTCTGAGTATGTTTATCCGGAAAATATAGAAAAGGATGTGGAAATTTCAGGTATACGTCAATGTTACCGCTTCAATGATTTTAGTTATACTGTTGAAGATGGGAAAAAAGGAGATTACATAAAATGGAGTGGAAATATAGTATTATTTGATGATGCAATGCTGCAAAAACTTAAAGAAGATTATGCAGAGTTACAACAATTGGATTTATCAAAAGAAATTTTGATTTATGTATCTTTAGATGATTATCAGTTGAAAAATCTGAAAAATGGTAAACAGGCTGAAAATAACTGCTATATTGACAAAAAACAAGAAGTTATACTTAATATTGCCGCAGTAGATAATTATGAAGATGAATTTTTAGAAAAAATAAAATTAAGTGCACGGCTAAAGGGGCTTAATTTAAAGGATAAAAAGTGGGCACAATCGCAAAATAGTTATTTTATTGCAAATGAGAAATTGATAAAGCGGTTATATGGCACTGTAGGTTATAATCACATTTTGTTTTCAACAATAAAGGATAAGAACATAAAACAAAGGATTAAAGATATCTATGTGAAAAATGTGAATGGGGCAGTTTTTAATAATTATAAGTTGGGAAGTGAGGAAGATCAAAGACTCCTGAAAGGGGTTATTTGTTTATTAGTATATTTAGTAGTATCAATGTCGTTGGCAGGTTTTTCAAATATGAGTAATACTATGAAAGCAAATCTCATGACAAGAAGAAGAGAAAACGGAATAATGCGAGCATTAGGAATGACCCAAAAAATGGAGAAAAGAATGATTATAAAAGAAAATCTCCGACTGGTTACATATGCATTAATTGCTAGCTTTATTTTGGGGTTTATTATTAATACAGTAATTATTTTGGTGTTCATGGGAGAATTTACATTTTATTGGTATGTGTATATTGTTTTGGCAATTTTATTTTTTGTTATGAGTACCTGTGTGCTGGAGTTGACGTTGCAGCGTCAGTATCAACACAGTATAATTGAAAATTTAATCAGAGACGAATGATACGAAAAAACATATCTGGAAAGGAGTCGAATAAATTGTTAATTGAAATAAAGAATGCATATAAGACATATGATAATGGAGAGGTTAAAAACCAAGTGTTGAAGAATTTATCATTACAGATAGAACAGGGGGAATTTATTGCTATTCTAGGACCTAGTGGTTCTGGCAAAAGCACACTTTTAAATATGATAGGTGGATTAGATCAGTTAGACAGTGGAGAAATCATTATTGATGGAAACTCTATTCAAAAAGAAAAGGATGACAAGTTGTCTCAGTACAGAAGAAAAAAAATTGGATTTATTTTTCAGGCATTTAATTTAATTCCTGTTCTGTCTGTATATGAAAATATTGTGATGCCGACCGTTTTAGATGGTAGTGAGATTGATGAAGATTATATTAAAGATATTATTGAACAAATAGGAATGACCGAATTTTGCAATCAATTTCCCTCAAAATTATCTGGTGGACAGCAGCAAAGAGTTGCAATAGCAAGAGCACTGGCAAATAAACCCAAGATTGTTCTTGCTGATGAACCTACAGGAAATTTAGATACCAAAACAGGAAATGATGTAATGAAGTTACTTAGAGATGGAATAAAAAAATATGGTCAAACATTAATCTTAATTACCCATAATGAAGAAATTGCAAAGATGGCCGATCGTGTCGTCTGTTTAAAAAATGGTGTTCTTGAAAATTGGGAAGGATAGAAATATGTGAAAATGTTGAGCCATTTATATATGAGTAGAGTACATAGTTGGGGAGTGTAAAAAATGGATAAAAATAAATGGGACATGGAACAACCTATAGAAAAACAACAATACGGTGCAGTGAATGCAGGGGTGTCACAGGATGATTGGATGAAGCCAAAATCAGACAAGGTGGTATTGTATCATCTGAAAAAAGAAAAACTGAAAGCCTATATAGTGGGATGTATAATTCTATTTCTTATTGTTATTGGTGGTACGATAGGAGTATTGCAAATGCAAACGGTATCCTTTGAACAATTATCTGGATTAAAATACGATATAGGGAAATATGTAGTGGGGGATGTTACGTTTCGAACGAAGATGGTAAAGACAGAGTTTGGTTTACGACGTGGCGTAGATAGAAAATTAAAAAAATGGAAATATTATGTGGGACTTCAGTATGGAGAAAATAATAAGTATATATTAATGTTAGTAGATAAAGAATATTATGAAAAGTTGAAATCTTTGCCTGAAATCAATCCTAGTGAAGTGGAAACATATCAATTACAAGAGAAGGAAAGTTTACGAATAGAAGGCAAAGTGATGAACATGAATACAATACCAAATCAACTTCAAGATTGGAGGGAAATGATGGGCATCAAAGAGAGTGAATTGGAGGATAATAAAGGAAATTTTGTGGAGAATTATGAAGAAAAAGATGAAGAACTATTAAGTAAAAAAATGACTATAATAGAATACATCAAACCGATGGATGTATTAAAAGAGAAAATATGGATCGTGTGTGGAATGGCGGGAATATATTTATTGATAGCAGCAATCTTTTTCTGGAGAATACGATTTGATTTTTTTGAGATAGAAGAGACAATATAAAGAAGCAGGGTACCTTATTTGGTATCCTGCTCTTTGTTTACTTATTTATTTGAACTCCTATATTTTAGAATCACGCGGATAATATTAATGCCATCTAGAAGTACAATAATAATAGTTCCTATACTACCAATGGCAGAGCGATTTAATACGAAAGCTACAATAAAAATAAGAGCCACGATTACACTTGTAATGATTTCAAAAATTAGTTCTGATTTTTTCATATAATTACCTCTTTTCTAATTTGGTCCATTTTCCGTTTTCTCCTAAAGCACCTTTCATAACTTTACCATTCCATTTTTTTACACGTTCGTATCGTAATCCAGTGCTATATATATAATAATATTCAATACTTATACCATTAGAATATTTGTGAGTACTTGAATTATAGCCACCCTTTTTTTTAACTTCATTTTTGATTTCCTCTCTGAAATTAGGTGAAAGCATTCCTAATCCGGATGAAATAGAAAAAGCATGCATAAATACTTTTAATCCTTTTTCGGTTAATTTCCCAGCAGGAACATAAAAAGATAATCCCTCAGAAAGAGCAGTTAAACCAATACTCCATGCTGTATTTTTATAGGTATAGTATTTGTCATCATCAAGGATGTCAGTGAGAATAGAACATTCATCAGCTGGAAAGTACATTATAGTATCATAGTGCATTATTGTTGGTTGGGGAGAAGAAATATATGAGGATTCCCATATACCACTTTTATAGCCCTTTTTTTGATCAACGTGTTGTGTGATTTTACAAGTAAGTTTTGATGGTTTAGATGACTTTAAGTTTGATTTTTTTATTTTAACTTTAACAATATATGTATTTGAACCGGATAGCTTTGCATTATATATCCAGTTTTTTACATTACTTTTCTTTTGGATTTTTTTCTTGAAGAATATTGTCTTTTTGTATATGGTTACATCAACTTTTATATCAGACTTAATATTTATATCAGCAGATCCATTAACTTTACTTTTGAAAGTTATAGTTTTTGGTGTTGAGATTGTTGCTGTTTTGGAATATGCAAGAGCCGTATTAGGATTTATTATACCTATAAATCCCATTATAACAGTTAGTACTAAAAAATTGGTAAATAATCTTTTTTTCATAATTAAATCATCCTCTCTTATATTTTGTATTTTGATAAAAACAAAACATATACTCACATATTTTTGTGTCAAAAAGATGACAACTATAGATGAAAAACGAGAGGATGATATGCTATTATATTTTTAGAACGCATTTGTTGAATGTGTTTGCTTGAAATGGCAGTATAATAAAAAGATAATTACGCCGTTTCCATATTTTTTGGCAAAATTAAATTTAAAAGAATTGCCACAAGAAATACAACCGCTACACAGTTTTGCGCAAACACATTTTGAATGATGGTTGGAAAGATTGCAAATAAATCCTGTGCCTCTGTAAATCCAATACCAATACTCAATGACAGTGCGGCTATAGTAATATTTCGCTGGCTAAAACCGCATTTGGTAATCATCTGCAAGCCGCTGATTACAATAGTTCCAAACATCATAATCGTACAGCCGCCTAAAACCGCATTTGGAAGCGTTGCTAATAAAGAACCAAAGAACGGAAAAATACCAGCTAAAATCATAATGACAGCTCCAGTAGCAATGGTAAAGCGATTAACCACCTTTGTCATGGCTACCAATCCAACATTTTGACTAAAGGATGTAATTGGCATACATCCAAAGATGGAAGAAAGCGAACTGATAAAACCGTCACATGCTAATGAACCAGAAGTTTCTTTGTCAGTGACATCTCTTCCAAGACCAGAAGCTGCAAGTGCGGAGGTATCTCCAATGGTTTCTGTTGCAGAAACTAAAAAAATAAGAACAACAGATAAAATAGCATCGGAGCGAAATTCCATTTTAAATGGCATAAAATGTGGAAAAGCAATAAAACTGGTGTCGGACAGTGCCGAAAAATCAACCATTCCCATTGGGATTGCAATGATATATCCTACAATAAGCCCGAATAAAACGGATAATTGTTTCCAGTAAGATTTTGCCACAATATTAAACAAAATACAGCAAAGCAGGGTAATGGAACCTAAAATCCAGTTTTTAGCAGAACCAAAGTCTGCGCTACCACTACCACCACCAAAAGATTCTGCACCAACACTTAATAAAGAAAAACCAATGGCAGTAACAACACTGGCAGCTACGATAGGGGAGATTAGTTTTAGCCAGTATTTGGCAAACAAACCTAAAAATCCTTCTACCAGACCACCGATCAAAACAGCTCCCATAATTGCTCCGTATCCATAATTAGCACCGATATAACATAAGATAGATACAAAAGTAAAACTAATTCCCATGACGATAGGAAGTCCCGAACCGATGCGATGAAAAAGTGGAAAGAGCTGAATTAAAGTTCCAATACCTGCGATTAGCATGGCACTTTGAATGAGCATGGCAAGTTCCTTTCCACTAAGCCCGCTGGCTTTTCCTACAATGAGAATAGGTGAAATGTTTGCCACAAACATAGCTAAAATATGTTGCAATCCAAAAGGAATTGCTTTTTGAATCGGTACTCGACCATCTAATTTGTATATATTATCTATAGAAGCATTTGCTTTTTGCATGATTGATCCTCCTTATTGCTGACGAAAGAAAATATCGCCAGTAGAGGCATCCATGCCGTCAATGATTGCCAGAGACTCTAACTGATAACCTAAGTTGCGAATAATTTTTCCACCAGATTGGAATCCTTTTTCGATTGCGATTCCGATACCCTCTACGGTGCCACCTGCTTCTTGTACAATGGAAATCAATCCCTGTAAAGCACATCCGTTTGCAAGAAAATCATCAATGATTAGCACATGGTCATCTTCGGTTAAAAACTTTTTAGAGACAATGACTTGGTTTTTGCATTTATGTGTAAAAGATTCCACTTCTGCAACATACATTTCTCCATCAATATTGACACTTTTTGACTTTTTAGCAAAGACAACGGGTACCCCAAAATGTTTTGCAACAATACATGCAATGCCGATACCAGATGCTTCGATGGTAAGAATTTTGTTGATTTGTTTCCCGGCAAAGCGTCTTTTGTATTCTTCGCCCATTTCATCAAATAGTGAAATATCCATTTGATGATTTAAAAAGCTATCTACTTTTAGGATATTTCCTTCTTTTACTACTCCGTCTTCTACAATACGTTTTTCTAGAAAGTTCATGGAACAATCTCCTTTCATTTGTCGATATGGTATTATATCCATTATAGCAAAGATGGTAGTATATGGGTAGAAGAAAATATTGCAAAACATGAAATAAAATAAGCTTAAAAAAATGGCAGCCAAATTTTTTAAAAAACTAAATGTTCTTTTAGAATCATTCTATATTCTTCGTCTGTCAAATGAAATAAATCGGCAATGAGTTTATCTAATTCTAAATAAATGTTTTGGTAAGTTTCCTCATCCCTGTTTTTGAGGGAAAGCAATTGTTCCACATACCCCACGCATTTTTTTATAGTTTCGGTATCAGGCATTGGAATAGGAATTTGCTCTATATGCGACCGAAGCACCTTTACCGAGTGAAACAGATTCGTAAAAATAAACTGTGCAATACTGGAATTTAAAATTGCAAGCACATATTTAATAGGAAGTTCCGGTATTTTTGGAATGACAAGGTTGCAACTGTTTAAGGATAAGGTTTGCTTGTTGTCATAAGTAAAAGTCAAACGTTTACCAATAAAGCGGTATAAAAGTTTTTCTTCTGCCCGATAATAATTTGAATTTGCGACCTGTTGATAGTCTCTTGGGGAAAAGATAATATAGTTTTTCCCAGGCAGTATGTTGTATTTTTCAATGTTTGTTCCTTTGAGAATAATCTCGTTCTTTTCCGTTTTTTTCTTTTGTAGAAATTTATTATTATCTCCAGTTACGATACCCAATGCAAAATCTGCCTGCTGGTATAGCGTTGTTGTATGGGGGCAATGTAATAATTTATCCAAAATACCGTAGGTCACATCAGGAATAAAGAGGTCAAACTGTTGGGAAGTGATGTCCCGTTCTTTTTGTATCGTAAACTGTCCCTGTTTGTTTGCTATTTTTGTGCCAACTGTGGATAAAGGTTTGTCAGTTCGTTTTAGTTCCAGAATAATGCTGGGACAAAGCACTTGATGAAATACATTTCCTAAATATTCCAAATAGGTGATAGAAGTAGTCTTTAAAAGCAAAGTTCGGATGGCTGTATGTGCTTTTGTATGCAAAATTGCTTCTGGAAGAACGAAAGAGACAATCCCATCTTTTTTTATTTGAGAAAGAGAACGTTCTACAAATAAGTCATAGGATTCTACCTGCTTTCCTTGAATGCACTGGTAATGTTTTTTTAGATTTTCTTTTTCAACAGAAGAAAAAGCGTATCCCCAAGGTGGATTTCCAATGATGCAGTCGTATAATTCCTGTGAATCACAAAGCAAAAAATCCGATTGCGTAATATTTCTATAAAGAATGTCTAAATCGGTTGGTTTATGGAGTAGTGCCAGATTAATTCTGGTAAGTAGTACACTGATTTCGTCAATGTCGTTCCCATGTATCAGGGAGAGATCAGTCTGGTTTGGTAAATGTAATAAAAAGTTTCCAGTACCACAGCAAGGGTCCAAAATTTTCTTTTTGCTTAGGTCAGGAAGAAAACTGTGGAGTCGGATCAGTAATTTATCCACTACATCGGTTGGAGTATAGTATGCCCCAGTAGATTTGCGTTCTCCTATATTTTTTAGGGAAAGATAAAGTAGTCCCAGCAGGTCTTCCTGAGGGGTATAAGAAAAGGGAAGCGTAAATAATTCCGGACATTGTTCCAAAAATGAAAGAGCCTGCTTTTTATCAGGCAGCAGGTCAGAAATTAACCGATCAAAGGGAGCTACGTTGTAGGTGTTGTCAATAAAAAGTGGTAGTAAGGCAACTTTTGTAGGAGTTTGTTCTGGTGTCAATACCTGCTGAAATAATTTCAAGGCGCACTCACATAAAATAGAACGGATTTCTAACTCTGACAAATCTTTCTTATCGCTGGAAATGAGAGATAACATCTGTTCCACGATTGGAAGGTTTGCAGAATCTGCTCGCAGGTAAGAAGCATAAAGTGTATTGCCGGAAATATATTTTTTATTTCTGCGACTTTTTAAATGTTCTAATTTACCAGAAGTAAGCTGTTGCTCTAAGGTTGTTACATAGGTGTGTGAAAAAAGAGGTTTTCCCATCTCCCAGCGTTGCGGTTTTATTTTTTTTAATCTGATCCAGTTTTTTCCTGTATTAATAGAAATGGATAATTTCTGGCAAAGAACATCTAAGGAAAGGTAGTCCTGTTCTGTTTTGTTTCCTTTTTTCAAAAAATCACCTCTTTTGTTTGGAATGCAAATTTTGTGCGGGCATGTCCTTATATCATATAACTATTTTGGACATGGTTCGTATCTTTCTTATCATTATATAGGTGGCACTGGTTAAAATCAAGAAAGGAGACAGAGAAGAAAGCAGATCTTAAAAAAATTTGTTTCGCCACTTTATTGCTTCTTCTCGATAGCTGTTAGCGACATGCATTAGTTCGTTATATTGGGTTGTTGCACGCTGTAACATTTCGTTTAAATTATCAATTTGTTTCTCTTTTTCCTCCAGTTGTGTTTGGAGTGCTTCCGTTTCTATTTGGTTGGAAAGGTTTGCTTCGGCAGCATGTAACGGATTTATATCAATCGAACAAACCGTATAATCACTTTGAATCTGCAATAATTGGCAATCTTCTTTGGTTAGGACTTGTAATAGTAATTCCTCCTTTTGATTTAGGAGTTGATAGGAAGGAAGGGAGTGGTATGTTGTTTCTAAAAGAATAGGAGTCTGTTTGGTAAGTGGATTTATGGCGTGTATTCGGGATAGATGTGTTTCTTTATTAATAGATATATAAAATAGATAAAGCTGTTTTTGAAAAATATGTAGTTTGAAATTAGTATAAAGCGTAGTTGTGTTTTCTGCTTGAGAGTAGATGGTGGAAGCAGACGGATAGCGATTTACAATTAATTGATGGGCGGTATTGAGATAGCAGTAGTAAAGAACATTATTAAAAAGAATGCAGTCTAAATCCTTTAAAAAATTGGAACTAAGCAGGCGTGGACGGTACCATATATTTCCAGACTTTTGTTGTAGAAAAATATTGCTGTTTTTGGTTGAGAGAAGAAAACTTTGCAGATTGGTTGTTGTAATAAATAAATCCATAGGCATATCCCATTTTTATTCGAATTTATTCTAATATATGGTGGCAAATAAGAAAATAGAACATAGTATGTATTAAAAAGAAAGACAAGGATTAAGATTATGGCGAAATGTAAATGTGGAAACAGACCAAGAATTAGAAGCAATGCAGTACAGTCAATGCATACAAAGGGAAAGAAATGTTATGATGTCTGCACCAGTCCGGCGTGTGGCGATCCAAAGATGTTGAGTATCTTTGCACCGGTTATTTATGATGAAATAGGGATCAACTTATGTACGATGGTAGAGTTAGGAGTGGATATTCCAGCTACCTATTCTACTGTAACCAGTGCAACGATTCGTGTAATTGATGCGAATTTTGAATATGGTACGGAGGGAGTAACCATTGAACCGATTGCAGGAAGACCAAACTGCTATTTGATTACTTTAACGGATATTACCATACGATTTGCAGTGCAATTGTATGATGCAGCATGTCGATTAGTTACGACTCTTTATCCAGAAGCTCTATTTTTGCCATCAAATACAGAGGCAGAAAACTATGATGAAGATACCAATCCATCTTCCGTAGAGCTGGAGATTTTTGCACCATATGGAATCTCTTATGAAGAAGAGGGAGGCAATTTCATTCCTATAATAAATTATATCGGATTTACACAGATGAATGACATGATTCGTCAGGGAATCAATCTTTACAGTTTTGCAAAACTTTTAGAATTCGATATTGATAGTAGTACCATTACTGCAGGATTGACTTTGGTATTGCAGAGTGCTTACTTTACAGGTTACAAGATAGAAAGTGCTGGAAAAGTGGAGATACCAAAGGGTAGCATTATTCAAAGCGAAAATTCAGAGTGTTTGCGCTTTGTGGCTGGAGATTTGCTGAATCTTGAAATTAAACCATTAGATTTAGGTGCGCCATATTTTGATGAGTGTAATAAGAAATCTTGCAAGAAAAAAGAATCTGCCTGTAGTGAGTGTTGCAAGCAGGATGAATCGGAAGAGGATGAAAATACAGGGTGCTGTGCACACAGGGACAAATGCAACTATGGAAGAACAAGAGAGATAGGAAGGAATGGTTTTGGTGCCAATGGTGGTTTTACCAACTGTTTGCAATCGGAAGATTTTGAAGAGACCGCAACGTATCAGGAACGATGCGAGTGTAATAGAGGACAGGAAGGTGGCTCGCAGTATCAAAATGGTTGTTGCCATAACGGAGGAAGAAAGTGTAATTAAAAGAAAATACTTGATAGGTAACATATAAATTTCCAGTAGAAAGGAAATTACTATAGGATGTTTGGATAAAAGAAGGATAAGGCGTATTCCGTAAGGGATACGCTTTATTAAATGCTGCATAGTTAAAGAATTATAGAGGCTTAGAGATAGAAAGAAATGCTTGACAAAAGTGACAAGGAAAAGTAATATAAATTATATAGTTAGCGTAAACTAACAAAAGAGATAAAAGAAATGTTGACAGAAGACATTTCTTTTGTTATAGTGAACATATGAACAATAAAACATATATAAAAACGAGAAAGAAGGTATGAAAAATGTTTCTTCGAGTGAAAAATTTAAAAAAAAGTTATGGGGAAGGCAGTAATCGTTTGGAAGTGTTAAAGGGCATTGACTTTTCGGTTGAAAAAGGAAATATCTGTGTATTGTTAGGACCATCCGGTTGTGGAAAATCCACGCTTCTAAATATCATCGGAGGGATTGATACAGCAGACAGCGGCTCTATTATTATTGATGGGGATCGAACGGAAGATATGAAAGAGAAGGCGTTGACGCTTTATCGAAGAAAGCACTTAGGATATATTTTTCAGATGTATAATCTAATTCCAAACCTTAGTGTCAAAGAAAACATTGAGGTGGGTGCATATCTAAGTGACAATCCGCTGGACATAGACGATTTATTAAAAACACTGGGATTGTATGAATATCAGAATAATTTGCCAAATCAATTGTCAGGAGGGCAGCAGCAGCGTACTGCGATTGGTCGTGCCATTGTAAAAAATCCAGATATTTTACTTTGTGATGAACCGACAGGTGCCTTGGATTATCATACATCCAAGGATATTTTGAAATTGATTGAGGACGTAAATCAGAAGTATGGAAATACAGTAATTATGGTAACACATAATGATGCAATTAAAAATATGGCAGATCGGGTCATTAAATTGCGTGATGGACAGATACGAAAAGATTATAAGAATGAAACAAAGATTGCAGCGTGTGATTTAGATTGGTAAGGGTGGTGACAAAATGAGAAATCCATTATATAAACGGATACCAAGAAACTTCATTGGTGATATTGGAAAATATTTTGTTATTGCAGTCTTTATGATTTTGACAATCGGATTAGTATCTGGTTTCTTGGTAGCAGGAGACAGCATGATTGTATCCTATGATGAAAGTTTTGAGAAGTATAATATTGAAAATGGTCATTTCGTTGTATCAAACGAATTGACAGAGACATCTATTAAGGAAATGGAAAAAGAAAAGATTCACATATACAAAGATTTTTATCGAGAAATGGATGTGGATAAAAATGGAGATGGGAAACGAGATAGTACCATTCGTATGTTTGTGAATCGAACAAAAGTCAATAAAGTTTGTCTGATGAAGGGTAAATTGCCAAAGGGAGAAAAGGAAATTGCCATTGATCGTATGTATGCAGACAATAATAAGCTGACAGTAGGAGATACGATTGAAGTAGGCGGAAAAAAACTAAAAAACAGCGGTTTGGTTGCCTTATCCGACTACAGTGCTTTGTTTTCCGATAATGCAGACTTGATGTTTGATTCCATTAAGTTTGGTGTTGCAGTAGTCGAGCAACAGTGCTTTGATCAGTTTACAGATACGAAAGTAAATTATGATTATGCATGGAAATATGAGAAAGAACCAAAAAATGAAACAAAAGAAAAAGAAGTAGCAGAGGACTTGCTTGAAAAAATTGTTGGTATTGCTGCAACACAGCAAGTTAGTGTACAGACATACATACCAGGCTATGCAAATCAGGCGATTCATTTTACTGGCGATGATATTGGTGGAGACAGGACAATGATTATCGTGCTGTTATATGTAGTAATTGTTATCTTAGGTTTTGTATTCTCTGTTACGATTAACCATACCATTACAAAAGAGGCAGCAGTCATTGGAACGCTTAGGGCGTCGGGCTATACAAGAGGCGAATTAAAAAGACATTATATTTGTATGCCGATTTTAATTACATTGATAGCGGCATTGATTGGAAATATACTAGGTTACTCTTTCTTTAAAGATATGGTAGCAGGGTTATATTACAATAGTTATAGTCTTCCAACCTATAAGACATTATGGAATGCAGACGCCTTTGTGCTTACTACAGTAGTTCCAATTCTTTTGATGATTCTTACAAATTATTATTTCATAACCAAAAGTCTTCGGTTATCACCGTTAAAGTTTATTCGACGGGATTTAAGCAAGACAAAAAAACAAAAAGCAAGAAAACTTCCAAACTTTTCGTTCTTATCACGTTTCCGTTTGCGTATTGTGTTGCAGAATACGTCAAGTTATGTCGTGCTATTTGTAGGTATTTTATTTGCAAATGTATTGCTGCTATTTGGAATTATGATGTCCCCACTTCTCACACATTACCAGCATGAAATTGTGGATAAGATGGTGGCAGATTATCAATATGTGTTGAAGACACCAGTGGAAACCGAAAACGAAAAGGCAGAAAAATTTTCTATTACTACCTTAAAAACAGAAAGAGAACCAAAAGAGGGAGAAGAAATCAGTATTTATGGTATTAAGAAGGATAGTGATTATCTAAAAATAGGAGATTCCGAAGATGGCGTTTACATCTCAAAAGGATTTAGCGAGAAATACCAATACAAAAAAGGAAATCTCATTCAGTTAAAAGAGCCATACGAAAATAAGTACTACAAATTTAAAATTAAAGGAATGATTGATTATCCGGCTTCTTTGGCAGTCTTTATGGATCAAAAGCAATTTGCCAAGATGTTTGACAAGGAAGATGGCTATTTTAATGGATATTTCTCAAATCAAAAATTAAGCGATGTAAAAGAGGGGAATGTCTTAAATTGCATTACCCAGGAAGATTTAACTAAGGTATCCAGACAGATGAAAAAATCTATGGGATCTATGTTCTATTTGATAGAGGTGTTTGCGATTGTCTTATCGGCTATGCTAATTTACCTTTTGACAAAGTTAATTATTGAGAAGAATAGTAATTCTATTTCCATGGTAAAAATATTGGGATATACACAAAGGGAAATTGGAGGTTTATATTTGACAGCTACTACCTGGGTAGTAATCATTTCCGTATGGATTAGTCTTTGGATTTCCACAATTATCATGCGACAATTATTCTTTATTTTTATGCAGGATTTTGGTGGCTGGTTGAGTTGCTATATCGAACCAAAAATTTATATTGAAATGTTTCTTATGAATCTTAGTATATATTTTGTAGTAGTCCTATTGCAATTTATGAAAATCAAGAAGATACCGATGGAGGAAGCGTTGAAAAACGTAGAATAAAAAGAAAAAGATGGTCGTCACGAAAATGTGGCAGACCATCTTTTTTCTATGTGCAGTTTAGTTAAAAATATTCTTTCAGTTGAACAGTTATTATCTATTCTGCTAAGTATGCTTCGTTAAGTGCAATTACTTTTTTCATTGCTTCTTGACCAGGAGCACCGATTGTATTTCTCTTCTTTACGCAGGTTTCCATACTAATTGCATCATAAATATCCTCTTCAAATACAGGGCTGATCGCTTTGTATTCTTCTAAAGTCATATCATCCAGTGCGATATTCTTATCAATACAGAATAGTACAAGCTGTCCGACAATACCATGTGCATCACGGAATGGAACACCATGATTTACTAAATAGTCAGCAGCATCAGTAGCGTTGGTAAAACCATTACGTGCACTCTTGTTCATATTATCCTTTTTAAATTCCATGGTAGAAATCATACCAGTAAATAAGGCGATACATCCCTTTACCGTATCAATGGCATCAAAAGTAAGTTCTTTATCTTCCTGCATATCTTTATTGTATGCTAAAGGAAGACTTTTCATAGTTGTTAAGAGAGAAACTAAAGCACCGTAAACACGTCCTGTCTTACCACGAACAAGTTCTGCAATATCTGGATTTTTTTTCTGTGGCATAATACTACTTCCTGTACTATAACTATCATCAATTTCTACAAATTGATATTCATTGGAATTCCAAATTATAATTTCCTCGCAAAAACGACTTAAATGCATCATAATCGTACACATTGCAGATAAAAACTCAATCAGATAATCTCTGTCAGAAACGGAATCCATACTATTAAGAGTAGGTCCGGCAAAGTGTAAAAGTTCTGCGGTGTAATTACGATCCAATGGATAAGTAGTACCAGCTAAAGCACCAGAACCGATTGGAGAGTAGTTCATACGCTCATGAATATCATGTAAACGAGAACGGTCACGTTTAAACATTTCAAAATAAGCACCTACATGGTGTGCCAGTGTTACAGGTTGTGCCTTTTGTAAATGTGTAAAACCTGGCATATAAGTATCTAAATTTTCTTTCATAATCAAATGAAGTTCTTCCAGTAATTTTTTTAGTAATTCATCTACCGCTAAAACTTCATCTCTTGTGTAAAGCTTCATGTCCAGAGCAACCTGATCGTTACGGCTGCGACCTGTGTGAAGTTTTTTTCCTGCATCACCAATGCGTTCAATCAAATGTGCTTCTACAAAACTATGAATATCTTCATGTGTACCATCAATAAGTAAGGTACCATTTTCAATATCACGGCGGATACCAGATAATCCATCTACGATTTGATTTTTCTCATCTTCTGTCAAAATACCCTGCTTGGCAAGCATTGTAACATGAGCAATACTGCCTTCGATATCCTGTTTATAAAATTTCTGGTCAAATCCAATAGATGCATTAAAATTGTGAACTAGTTGGTTGGTCTCTTTTGTAAAACGGCCACCCCATAATTTCATATGTATTACCTCATCTTTCTTTTAAATTTGTATCAACTCAGATCCTCATCCTGCTGTGTATCAGCAGTAGAAGGCTCTTCAGAATTGTCTTCCAGTAAATTGTCTTCCAGAGGTCCGTACAAGTTTGGAAAATGTGTATGTAAATCATGAAGATACTTTTCATGTTTTTCTATATGTTCCGATATAATAGAAGAAAAAACATCATCTTGTGTACTGATTTCTTTTGCTTCTGTGTCACCATAACAACGGTAATATTTTAAAAGGTTTCCGCTGTTTAGTCTGATTGTGGAAGCATTACATAATTCTGCATTCCGCTGGTATGGAAGCTTATCATACATTGAAAAATTGTTTTCTAAAGATGTATCATACGGTTTCTGTGCCTCGGAAGGATATTTAATACCCATACTAACACCCCCTATAGTATGATTTTATTATACTATTGCATAGGTAAGAATGCAACTGTAACTAATGCGTAACAAAATGAATGGATATAAAGGTGAAGGATTGCTTGTAGAGATTTACCATGAAAAATGGTGCGGGAATAGGGGATATGTATGTAGGATGGAACATACCGAAGTTGGATGTGAGTGGTTTCGTATTTCTAAAGTGTGGGAATTACCTTGTACTTTCCAAATATAAAAGATATGCTCTTTTAAATTCGCTATATTTTCTTTTGGTTAAATAGGCACGAAATGTATTGTCTGCCATGTGTATAAGTGCATGGTCAAAGTCTATGACGTGTTCAAAATTGATAATAAAACTTCTGTGGGTTTGGAAGAAACAATTTTTTGGTAGTACATTATTCCAATATTGCATATTATGAACAGATTCAAAATCATGCTGAGTGGTATGTACAATTACTTTTCTCTGCATCGCTTCAATAGCAATGATAGAGGAGGCTGGAAGGGTATGTACGCCCTGCCTGGTTTCGATAGGAATTTTTACAGTCATTGTATGATATAAATCAATTGCATCTTTCAAATTGCGAAAAAATCGCTGTTGTTCTAAAGGTTTTGATAGATAACGAAATACGTGGAAACGCATTGCCTCATCGAGGTATTCCGAATAAGAAGTTACAACAAAGATAATCGTATTTTCATTTTTCTTTTTCAGTTCTTTGCCAACGTAGATCCCATTCATTCCCGGCATTTCTATATCTAAAAAGAGAATATCTTTGTCACCGTTGTCCGCTAACAGGGCTTCGCCATCTGTGTAGCAAACGGTTTCTGGGCATTTTATGTGATTGTGTTCAAAATATTTTTTTAGATATTTCTGAATCTGTTCTATAATCAAGTTATCATCATCGCAAATCAGTATACGCATGGTTTACACTCCGTTCTTATTTTTATCCTTTTGTACAATTGTTTATCCGAATGTTACTTACTAAACTATGATGTTTGGGGCTGTTTCAAAGTAATAATTGTATGGAAGGTTCCTGTGTCTTCATTATAATACATTTGCATATCTCCATGGTATTTTCGAATGGTTTTTTGGATGCTTTTAATTCCAAAACCATGCATATTTTTATGGGGTTTCATTGTGAGCAGTTTGCCTGTTTGTTTGGAAAATGGATTATTCCGACAGGAATTTATCATTGTTATTATAACAAAAGGTGTTTTCTTTTTCTTGGTTGTAGTTATTTCAATATATGCCTCAGATAGCTGATGGCAGGCTTCAAATGCATTATCCAATAAATTGCAAAATAGAGAGGTAAGATCATTATCGGAGATAAAGTCTGTTGTTCCACTTCGAATATCCACATGAAAGGCAATGTTGTTTTCTCTACATTGTTTTCCGTATCGGCTTAAAATGGAATTGAGCATAGCATTGTCACATAAGCGGGCGGTTGCCTTCAAATCGGAAGACTGGATTAATTGTTGAATATAAGCTGCGATTTTATCGTGGTCTTTTTGTTCGTTTAGCATATTGATGGAATGCAGATGTTTCTTTATATCATGAATTAGAATACGCTGATTTTCATATGCCAAACGCAACATTTCATAATATTTAGCTGCATCCGATTCTTTTTGAAGAAGTAATTGCATTTCTGTAAATTCCAGATTTTTTTTCTGGTTATATTGGTTGATCCCAAATACGAGAAGATTGATTGCAAGTAAAAGGAATGCACTTAATGTAATCATCCAGTTTAAAAAAGAGGAAAGCGTATAGTCATCAATAATGCGAACAAAAGTAACCATAATAAAAACGGATGTAAGTGGTATAAAAATTAGCAAGAGTGTGGATTTGTCATACTTTTTGTTATAGTTTTGTTTTTTATCGGATATTTGTATGATTATATATATAATCGTAAAAAAAGTAATTTTGCTAAATATAGCAAAGAGAATGGCATTATAGGCAAATTCAATATTTGCTAGAAAATGTGGAGTAAAATATTGAATAATGCTATACACCATTAATTCACACATGCCCATAACAGCAGATAAAATGGCTGAATGGAATAATGCTAAATGCCATTTTAAATCAAATTGTGTAACTAAAAAAATAAAATTTGCCAATAAATATAATACTGCATTCAACCATTTGGAATCAAAAAGAACTGCAACGAATAATAGTATATAAAGGATACATAATAGGTACATTCTTTTTTGAGGTTGATGTTTTGCAATAAAAAGATTGGAAGTATACTGCCAAAGGATGACAGCTTCCACTAAATAGCAAAATAAATTGCATATTACAAGCACCATGAAAATCACCTCATGTTTTTATGGAATATTGCCAATGCAAATGAAATATCGTTACTCTTATGCATGGTTCTTCTTTTTATATTATACAATAAATAAAACAAAAAAGTAGAAAAAAATGTGTCAAAAGACATTTTTTATTCAATTTTGGTGTAAAAAAGTATAAAAAAATAAAAAATGTAAAAAACTACTTTGTTATATGGAGCTGTAAATATAAGGTCTAAGGATACCTGTTCTTTAATCAATTTTATTGTTTCTTTTTACAAGTAGTTCTATAAAATCTCTGGCAAGTTCGATATCAGGTTGACTGCATAAGCGTAATTTATCCAAAATGTCTTGTGGAATATTATATGGATACATGGCTCCAAGTAAGAGGTAATCCGGTGTAACATCAAGGTGTTTGCAGATTTCGACAAAGATATCTAAACTTGGTTTTTGTTTTCCAGTTTCTATAGAAGACATATGGTTATTTGATATGTTAAGAGCTTCTGCTAATTCTGTTTGTTTGATTCTTAATTCCTTACGACGCACTTTTATACGATTACCCATTTCTCTATACTGTTGTTCCATCTTAAATCACCTTCCTTCTCTTGTATCATATCAATTCAATTTAAAAGAACAAAGAATATATAACAGAATTATTCTGTGAAATATGTATTATAATAATATTATCGGATAGAATATTCTGTATAATATACATTTTTGCGTTAAAATAGAGTGTTTTATTCCAAAAAAAGTCCAAATCATTCCACTTATACAAAATTACTCGATTAGTTGGGAAAAATTAGTTATATTAAGCGTGGGATCAATGATAATTTTACGAGAGGAGGAAACTATGATGAAAAAAAGAGTATCAAATATTGTAGCTAAAGGAACGGTATCTGTATTAAATACTTTTTTACATGCAGATGCAAATTCGACATCTTGCATTATTATGCATCAGCCAAAGGCACCAAAAGAGTTAGCAAGATTTAAGAAAAAGAAATGATTGGAAAATGCACAGATTTAGTCGTGAATTGGCTAATAAATTGCGAAGTGGTGGAGAAATCAGATAGAGAACTGTATAGATATGCGATATATAGTATTTTTTTGTCGTTGTCTCCATTACTATTAGCTATAGCATTTGGAATAGTTATGCGATGTGTAGATAGAAGTCTGTTGATAATCCTACCATTTGTGATAATCCGAAAGTATAGTGGAGGGTATCATACAAAAAAGGCATGGTCGTGTTTACTAGGATCAAGTTTTTTGTTGATTTTGTGTATTATAGCATCATATTACCTGAAATGTGGATGGTTATCAGCAATTATGACCATTGGGGCAGCGATATGCCTGATTTGTTTTAGTCCCATTGATAATGAAAACAGAGTATTAAATCAAGAGGAGAGAATATCGTATAAAAGAATGACAGCTATATTAGTAGCTATTTTTTTATGTGCAGGTATTATGCTCTTTTTATTGAAACAATATACGTATTCTATTTGCATTTCAATTGGAATTATATTATCAGCGGGTTTGCAGTTTCCATGCATTTGTAAAACAAAAAAATGACCAAAATAGGTCAAAAAATGTCGTTTTGAGTAAAACGTATTGAAAAACGATAATGAAACTGTAGATAATAGAAGTTATCATTGATCTCATAAGAAAGTGAAAAGCATAAGTGATTATTTTGAAAAACAATAAATTGATTTTATAAATTTTCAAAGATAATAAAGTAGATTGAAAAATGAAAGAAGAGAGGCTGAATATAATTATGAAAAAGAAAAGAATTATGGTAAGCGGATTGCTGGTAGCAATATGTTTAACAGTAGGTAGTATTTCTTTTGCAGCTTGGGAAAATTGGACTTCGTATGAAACTAGTACGGTAGGTGGTTTTGGTGGTAGTACTACAAGTAGCCATAGATCGTGTAAAATTGCTGCAAAGGATAAAAAGTTTGCAGTAACTGTTAAGGACAAAACGATGTGGTCCGCTCCAACTGCTAAGCTTGTAAACTCAGAGGGGGTATCAAGAAGCAATAAAGTGGTTTTGAATGATACAGATAAAAAGTTTACGGGTTCAGGTTCTACAGCTGAAAAAAATCATTTATATAAGTTGAAGATAACATCTGCGTTGAATCAAATTGGGGATGATACGATTAAATACCAATTTACAGTACATTAAAATTTATTGATTTAATCTGCCGCAACAAAAATAGAATGCGAATTTTGTTGCGGCAGAAGGAGGAAAGCAATGTTTCGATATGAATTAAAGAAAAATATATACTCTGCCAAAAATTATTTGATTTACGTGCTTTGGTTGTTTCCGATATGTATAAGTTTTATTTTTACCTTTTTGGATAAGAGACAATTAAGGGCAGATTTAACGACTCAGGCTGTAGATGTTAATTTACAATATGCAAGGCAACTTTATGATGGAACGAATGTTTTTTCATATATTTTAAATTTTTTTATGTCTTCTGATTTTTATATGATTTTTCTTTTAGTGTTACTTCTCTCTTTAGGGATAAATTTTGGAAAAAGAGAGTTTGAGTTAAGAAATTTGGGAAGTGGGAATATGCTGTTTACCCGAATTGATATATGGAAAGGAAATATAAAAATAATTGTAGCACAGGTGATATCCTCTAATATAATGATAATTATTTTTTTTACAGTTGTAACTGTTTTAATGAGCATTATTTCTCCAGTAAAGCAATGTGAAATATTTAATTTGAATATTCCGATTGAGACAAGTTCAATATGGAAATGCTTGAAATTAGAACTAGAATATGTATTAAAATTGTGCGTTTTTGTTTCGGGAGGAATTATATTTAATTATGTTTTATCCTATTTCATTAATAATAAATATATTTCAAGTATATTTTTAGCAGCAATATATATTGTGCCAGTATTTGCTTGTACAATTGTTTCTGGAATTTCAACTGAGATGGGGGATATTATTTCGTATATTGTGCCGGATCGTTATTTGTTTAGTGTGTATAACAGATATGCAACTGGTAGTTTTTCTGTTATTAATGAGATCGTTTTTCCGGTTTTATATGGTTTGATTATATGGGTAGTTTCAGAAATATATCATAAAGAGGTGAAGAAAAATTACCTATGAAAATACAAGGTATGAAGGCTATCTTTTTAGTTTTAGCGGTGTTGATATTTTGGAATTATGTAGCATGGGATATCTGCCAAACAGTACAAGGAAAAATAGATGTTACACAGTACTTGGAAGTAGTAATGTTTAATTATCAGAAAATTTTATTTAATAATGCTATATGTATATTATCTATATTGTTAACAACAATAACCAATTTTAAGCGTGAAGAATATTTAGTTCGTGCCAAAAAACGCAATTTTTTTATTCAGATTAGAGAAATTATTAAATGTACTAGCCTATATTCTTTATTTGTAATGTTAATTGTAATCGGAGCAGGTAAGTCAATCATAGAATTTAATGCAAATTCTTTTTGGAATATAGTGAAATATGGCGTTGTTTATTGGATAATCAATTATGGATTTTGTGTGTTTTATTATTTGATAGTATCTATCAAGAATAAGCAGATTGCTTTCTTAATTGAGGGTTCAATCGCTTTGATTATACTTTTGACTATCCATTATTATGTATTTTATTTTATTGATACACCAAGGTTTTGTCTGAAAGTATGGTTCATAGTATTTATTTTAGTTGGCATATTGTCTTCGGTCGGTTTACATAATGATTTAAAAGAAAAGGAATACATGTAAGATGGGTATATTTATTGTTCTTGTAGGAATGGCGTACTTTTTATATTTTATGAATGGATGTAAAACAATAGATCAAATTATGGAGGTCTTGTATATTGGAGTTAAGGGTGGACATTATTCTGTTTTGACTATTATAATTCACTTTTTGATTTATTTTTATGTTATTTTTCAGACGGAGCGATTACTTGGGGCACAGGGAAAACTGTATTATATGCTTAGGAGCAGAGTAAAAAATAATGAGGAGTTCTTAAAAATGCAGGGAATAGAACTTTTTAAAAATGATATTTTATTACTTGTTGGGAGAGTATTAGCAGATTGCTTTATAATGTTTATTTTTAGAAAAAATACCTTTTGTACAACATATGTTTTGATGGTATTGTTTTTTGCAACAATGGTTGCATTGATTTCTATGATAGGACTTTTTATGTATTATTATACAGTGAAAATTTATTTGAGTAATATATTAGGTTGCTGTGTTCTAGTGATGTGTTTTATACACATTTTGCTTAATGGATGGATAAAAGTGCGCTTTTATAATGTGATTGGATTTGAAATTGCAATTGGAATTGTATGTGTTGCAGAAAGTATTATGGTATTAAAAAATAGAGTTAAAGAGATTGAGAGGGTGTAATTTATGCTTCAAGTAAAAAATGTATCAAAAAAGATAAAAGGTAAAATGGTTTTGCAGAATATAAATTTGAAATTTGAAGAGGGAAAGATGTATCTATTACAAGGCCACAATGGTTGTGGAAAAACAATGTTATTGCGATTGTTGTGTGGTTTGATTTCGCCAACTATGGGAGAAGTATGCAAGAATCCGGAGTATGAATATGGTGTAATGATTGAAAACCCAAGTTTTATAGAGGAAAAAAGTGGTTATTATAATTTGAAATATCTTGCAAGTGTGAGAAATCAAATTAATACGGAACAAATTAATGCTATGTTGAAAAAATTTGGATTGTTTTCTGTGAAAAATCAAAGAGTAAGAAAATATTCACTTGGTATGAAACAACGTATGGGAATTATCCAAGCGATTATGGAGAATCCTAACATTATTTTATTAGATGAGCCATTTAATGCCTTAGATGAAAAAAATTATAATATCACATTAGAGGAATTGATAAAGGCAAAAGAGGATGGGAGGATAGTTATTGTTGCAGCACATTTGGTTCAGGAAAAGGCATTAGAATTTTTTGACGAAAAAATAATTATGGAGGATGGAAGTGTGAAAGAGATTGTGACTTTGTAGAGTGAAGCATACTTTTGTTCTACAGTGGTGTTGTTCGTTTTTATTTTGCCCTTTTCAACGCAGCAACAGGTGAAAAAGAAAAATGGTTTTTTATGGTGTCCATGTAGGAAGGAAGTATTGAAATTGTTTTATCGGTTCTTGCATAGGTACATATTTTTTGCTATAATGAAACGTCCAGTAAAAGGAGTTGACTGTTATTAAAATTAACCTTTGTAGCTTTCCATTTTAGCAGAATTTTTTATTCATAAGAATATGCATCAATCCATAAGCTCTATGCTAAATGAAGCGGATTAAAAAATGCTATATTCCAAAGATGAAAAGAAAACGAATAAATAAGAAAAGTTATTGTGCAGTCAATTTGGAAAACTATAGAAAAAGATGCAAATTGAAAAGGAGAAGAAAAATAAATGGAAGTAATAGGGGCAATTAATCATTATCTTGTGCAATGCATGCAAATAGCAATCTTATTGTTTGTATGTATAGAAAGTGTGCAATTTATTGTTTTTAGGAGAAAGAAACAGTTATATTCGTATCTTTTTTCTTATATTTTTTGTACATATCTGATTGCTGTTTTTATTTTGACAGATGCATTTGGATTTGTTTTATCAGGAGGTTTTCCTGAGTATTTCATGGAACCTAATTTTATTCCTATTGTAGACACGATAAGAAGTTTAAAAGAAAATTTTGTAGGTGAAGCTACACAACTTCTTCTGAATATAATTTTGTTTATACCTTTTGGTTTTTTTCTTCCATTAGCAATGGAGAATGTTAGATGGAATATTAAAAAAATAACAGTGGTTACTGTGTTTGCGGTGTGTGCGATTGAGTTTATGGAATATTTATCAGGTAGGTATATGGATGTTGATGATTTAAATGTGAATACGTTGGGAAGTGTGAGTGGATATATATTATATTTGGGAATATCAAAAGTGAAAGGAGTCATAGCATTAAGGAAATAGGCAAAAATATTCATTACATTTATCGGAGGATTTTAACAGCGAAGGTGTAAAGTTTACAGTGTCAGGCTCAATAAACTTGAGCTACAAGGCTCGGAGTATATCCGAGCCTTATTTTTTTTAGCAAGTATATAAGGTGTCATTCCTACGAGTTTCTCTTATAATACATACTGCAGATTGCAAAAATGAGTTTCCGTTTATTTATATATTATAAAAATACTGATTGGATTTTAATTAGAAAATTATATAAGATAAATACATTTTCATAGAACTAAAAAGACCAAATATGATAGAAAAATGTCGTTTTATGCAAAATGGGTTGTAATAACGTTTGAATTATAGTAAATAAAAAGTATTAGGAGGAATTGGAAGAAGACCATTTATGGTGGATAACTTTCTTTGCGTTTCACATTTTATAAGAGAAAGCGATGGGAGAGGGTAATATGAATGTGATTTTTTGTAGACCAGAACTCACAATGCAAGTTTCTGGGGATGTAAAGCTTTTTTTTAATGAGTGTAATGCGATCTTTGAAAAGTACATATATAATTTTCGCATTATAGGTTCGTATGAAATCATAAGGCAAGTTATGCTTGAAGATGTAGATCAAGATGATATTTTAATATTTTTCACATCAGAGGATGGAGTATACGATAAGCGGATGTTAAGATTGCTTGAAAAGTATAATAATGTTCAATGCAGAATATGGCCTATTGCAATGGAAAATATGCCACACTGCAGGAGGCCACCGGAACCAGTTGCTCAAAGGCAGAGTTTTGATGTGGCTTGCAGGAAGGAGAATAGAAATCCATTCAATAATAATATAAAGGCTATAGCCCAGATATTTGCACGAAAAATTGTTGCTCAAACATTATCTCCTCTTTATAGTGATGATGTTTTGTATTTTATCAGTCATAGTAGGAAGGATGGAGAAAAAATTGCATCTAAACTTGCTGATGGTCTAAGGCTTTTGACAAGAGAAAGAAATGTTTACCGCGATGTGGTAAATGTGCAGGTTGGGGATGATGCTCAGAAGGACATTGATGAACATCTAAGGGTAAGTGATGTGTTGATTTTTTTACAGACAGAGCATGCTCAATATTCGAAATATATCATGAAGGAACTGTGTTATGCACTACTTAATGATATACCTATATTGTGGATTCAGATTGATAATGCTTTGTATAATGAGATGGAGATAAGACCATACGAGCATCCAATTCTTCAATATAGTAGCGAAGAGTTTTTGGATTCGAAGCGACTTGTAGAAATTGTAGATGAAATAGAAGATAAATGCTTTCAATTAATTATGAATTCATCTGGACAAGTATATTCTTATGTGGAGTGTTTTATGGAAATGAGTAGAGAAAATAAAATTAGGCTACAATGTGATGGAGAAAATGCGTTAGCGTATCAGTTAGAGTATATTGAAAATGTGAAGGATCAATATGATCTTGGTATTAGAAAGCATTACATACAATGTTTTGGAAGAAATCCTAAAAAGAGTGATATTGAAAAATTTTGTACAAATGTAAAAAGTAAGGAAATCTATAATGAATGTAATAAACTGTTTTTACTTTCAACTCATGGGAAGAGGGAGAGTAAGATTGGCGATAATAGGATTTTTGAGGAAAATTATGAGGATTATCTTGCAAATATTCAGAATGTATTGGGGCAATATAGCCCTAAGAGGGAAAAAAGAATTATAATTTCAGGTGCATTTCCAGACTGTGATGAAATATATAAGAATTCACTGACAGAAGCCGTTATTATATATGCTAGGCAGATTATTCGAAATGGTTATACATTAGTGTTTGGTGCCCATCCTACATTTCAAGAAATTATTTTTAAAATTGGTGAGTTATATTCTTCTGATGTGCTCTATTCAATAGAGATGCATATGTCTCGGGAATATACAGAGAGATATAACTTGGATTTGTTAAGAAAAAAATGTCATTTAGTTTTAGCAGATAGTATACAAGAAATGCGACAAAACATGATATGTAAAAAAAAGGCAGAGATGTTGATTTGCCTTGGTGGAAAAATAAAAGAGGATTCGTCACAGCAAGGTGTGGATATTGAAGTGGGTTTGGCGAGAAGATGTGGGATACCAGTAGCGCTTGTAGGTACAGTGGGAGGACGTTCAAGTCAATATGCATATGAATTGCTAAAACAAAGAAAATGGAAATTAATAAATCCGTGGGGAAGTGAATTAAATGAAAGCTTATTTTATAACGTAAATCACAGACTTATGGTGGAGAGATTACTGAGTAAAATTTCTAAGTAAGAAGCAGAGTGTTACATTTAGTGTAATGTTTATTAACACGCTATTAGCATTAAAAGGTCCGATTAGATAGGGGGGATTTATTGATGATTAAGAGAAAAATGAGAAAAAAATGTTTAAAACACAATTAGGGTTTCTTGGAAAATCTTTACAGAGATATATACCCAAGATACTGAAATCGAAGGTGAAGGTAGTATAATATTTTATTGATAATTTGAAGTTATCTATTAAAAGAGAATAATCCATCATAGTACTGGTAGAGTGTTAGAATCTTTACAATTATATCTGAAAATCCTTTCTCGGATGTTTTGTGGTTAAGATGTCCTTTTGCTTTGCTACAGTAACATGAGTGTATATTTCTGTAACATTAATAGAGCTATGTCCTAACATTTCTTGAATAAATCGGATATCAACGCCTGTATCTAATAAACAGGTTGCAAAAGTGTGTCGGAACATATGTGGCGTGATATGTAAATCGATATTAGCAAGAGAAGAGTATTTTTTTATCATTCTGCGGACGGATTGATCAGATAATGCCTTTCCAGACTGATTTGCGAAAAAATGATTACAGTTTTTAATTTCAGTATTAAAAATAATTTTATATTCCTTTAAGATACGGATGACAGCATCATTTCCAATTTGGATACGTCTTTCTTTACCACCTTTTCCGTAGATGAGAATGGTTCCGTCAATGAGATTTACATCATTACTTTTAAGGGTGCATAGTTCAGAAATTCTTATTCCTGTGGCAAATAATAGTTCTGCAACTGCGGCGTCTCTTAAGGCATTTCGCTTCTGATAATCGGTTTTAGCATTGTTGCGTTGCTTGTAAATTGTGGTCAAAAATGTTTCAACCGTATGTAGTGGTATTGTTTTGGGTAATATGACAGGCTCGCGAAAATGTACCTGTATTTTGTTGAAAGGATTCTGTAGAATGATATCTTTGTATTCAAAATGAAAAAAGGCTTTTAATGCGGCTATTTTTCTCTTTACAGTTTTAGGTTTATATTGTTGGTGAAGTTTTGCAATATAGTCTTCAAGTGTTTTGAATGTAATTTGTGCAATTTCTTGTGATGAAGTTTGCTCAGAAAATTGGCGTAAGTCAATTTTATAAGCCTTTAGTGTTTTTTTATCCAATCGTTTTTGGTTATTGCAGTATTCTAAATATTTTTTTATAAGCGTTTGTAAGTTATCCATATTAGTCTCCTTTATTTTTTGGTATTATAAAAGCTATATCGTACAATACTATATAAGTTGGTTATAATTCAGCAGTTAAAAAATAAAACTGAAAAACTGTTCTGTTAAAAAAATTTTATGGATTACTTGTTCCATAGCCAGGAATAGTTACTATTGCGTAAAGTTGTGAGAGTGGATATACCTATTTTGTGTGATAAAGTTATGGGATTGATACTGGTAAAGTGGAAAAAATAAGATAATTTAGATGATTCATAGAATACTATTTACAATTGTTATGTAAAAGAAAGCCAAATACTGGATATAATACCCAAAGAATAGGAAAAAAAATTGTGGGAATATACTAAAAAAGGAAAGGAAAAAATATAGGAAAAAAGTTGGTAAAAAGTAAAAAAGTATTGAAAAATAAGGAAAAAAGAGGGGGTAAAATAGAAATTAAGTGAACAGATTGAAAATATACAAAATGCACAAAAATAAACGCAAAATAACAGGATAAAAAGAAGAAATCAACAAACGAATGTGATGAAATTGTTACAAAAGTGTTAAAAAAAATTAAAATTTCTATTGGAAAAAACTTAGATTTTGGTATATAATAAAAGAAGCTTTAAGAAAGTTTAATCTATGAAGGAGGAATTGGAAGTGCATAACATTAAGAGACGAGTTATGGGAAGTTTGATGGCTGTATTAATGGGAACAAGTACTATCTTAGGTACCTGTCCTACACCACTTTTTGCAGCAACTACTTCAAATGCAACAACAGAGACGGAAGTAAAAGCGGATGCAACGGCAGTAAATGCAAATTCGTATGGACTTGCGTCTGAGACAGAAGGAAACATTTTACATGCATGGGACTGGAAATTTACAGATGTAACAGAGAATATGAAGGTAATCGCAGAGAGCGGTTATTCTAACGTACAGGTGTCTCCATGTCAGACGATTCGTGAGAATGTATCAAATAATGGAAGTTGGTGGCAATTTTATCAGCCAACAGATTTTGCTTTTGGTAACTCATTAGGAACAGAAGATGAGTTTAAGGCTATGTGCGATGAGGCAAAGAAGTATGGTGTAAACATTATTGTCGATATCGTTTCTAACCATTTAGCAGGTAGTGATACTGCTTTGGATGGAAAGGTTGCAGACAAGTGGAAGAGCAATACAGGAAAGTATTTCCATAATTATGGAAGCGACTATAAAGCAAATGATGATAATGATAGAAAGAGAATGGTTACAGGAACTATTGGTATGCCAGATTTAAATACAGAAGATTCTGACGTACAAAATGCCATTACCAGCTATTTAGGTAAATTGATGGATTTGGGAGCAGATGGTTTCCGTTTTGATGCTGCAAAGCACATTGGTACACCAAGTGATTCAGGCGAATGTCAAAGTAATTACTGGAAAGTTATTGCAGATTATGTAAAAGGAAAAAATGCAAATGCATTATTATATGGAGAAATCTTAAATACTATTCCGGTTTCTATTGATTACTATACACCTTATATTAAGGTTACAGAAAGTCAAAAGGGATGGGATATGAAGGATTTGACACATGGTTCTGCTGTTTCTGATAAGCTGGCGTTCCAATATACAAGAACAACACCTGATAAGAACTTGATTACATGGGTAGAAAGTCATGATACCTTCTGTAATGCAAATCAGGAAACTGGTACACCAGGTACAGATAATTATATGTCAAATGATCAGATTATTTTATGTTGGTCAACTGTTGCTTCTAGAGCAAATGCACAGTCTTTATTCTTTGCAAGACCAGAAGGCATTAAAGGTGAAGGTAGTGGAGCAAATCGTAAAGTAACTGTATTAGGTAATCTTGGAATTAACACAAAAGATAATTCTTGGAAAGATACAAGAGTTGCAGCGGTAAACAAGTTTAAGAATGCAATGGTTGGAGAAGGAGAATCTTGTTCTACTAACGGAAATCTTGCAATCATTAAACGTGGAAACAAAGGTGTTGTAGTAACAAACTTTGGAAGTGGTTCTGCAAACTTTAATGTAAGCGGATTATCTGGATTAAAGGATGGAAAATACACAGATGCCAGTGGACAAAATGGTGAATTTACAGTTTCAGGCGGAAAGGTATCTGGTTCTGTAAAGGGTAATACATTTGTAGTATTATACGATGCAGATGCAACTGTAGAAGAAACAGACGCTCCAACAGCTACACCAGAGCAAACACCAGAATCAACAGATGCAGCATCTATTTCTTTAGAAAATGGTGGTGGAGACTTTACAGAAGCAGTAAAGGAAACCATTACAGTAAAGAATGCAGAATATGCATATTATAGTAACGATGGTGCAGAGTGGACGGAAATTAAAAATGGAAAGGCAACTGTTACAATTGGAGCAGATGCAAAGAACATCGGTGATACTTACGCATTGTATGTAAAGGCAATGGGTAAAGATGGTAAGATGGTTGATACAGAAAAGACCTATACATACAAGTCAAAAACTTCTACGGATGCAGGTCAAACACATTCTTTGAAAATTAGAATTCCAAAGAAAGATTTTTCTAGTGCACCACATGTATATTTCAAAAATGGAACAAAATGGCCTGGAGAGACTATGACAGCAGAGGGCGATTATTGGGTATATGTATCTGATGAATTGACTAGTGGAGAAGTAATTTTCAACGATGGAAGTAGTTGGCAGGATCCTATAATGAATGCAAGCCCAGCATTTTATACGGTAGCTGGTTATATGGAGTATGACAAATCTTCTAAAACAGTAACAGAGTTTACAGAACAGACAGAGGCAACCGTTTCACCAGATGCAAAGAAAGCAAATAAGGCACCTGAATTTGTTGGACCAACAACAGAGCCAACAGCAACACCAGAAGTAACAACAGGTGGTGTAGTGACAGCAACACCAGAACCAACACAGACACCAGTAGAGACAAAGGTACCAGAAGAATTAAAGATTTCTGTAAGTAAAGAGGATGGTACACAATTTGATGCAGAAACATTACCAGTTGACATTAAAGTAGAAAATGGAACAGATGCAGTATATACCATTGATGATGGTGCAGAAGTTAGCTTTGATGGTGAAACAACTGTTCAGGTTGGCGAAGGTAAGATTGGAAACACAGATGTAACATTAAAAGTTGCAGCAACGGATAAAGAAGGTACTAGAACTGCAATGACATATACTTATAAGAAAGTATTTAATCCAAAGAAAGCTGCTCAGGAGCAGAAAGTTGGAAACGTTACAACAGCAGTTGCTAAAATCCAGAGTTTAATGGAAGTAGTAGCAGATGCAGCACAGGCAGATGCAGCAGCAGAAAGTGATGCATATTATGCAACAAACCCAGGAAGCAAAGTTGGTAAAAAGGCAAGTATTAAAATTGATGGAAGTTTTTCTGATTGGTCAGATGATATGCTGATTGCACAGGGAGCAGCTTTTGATACAGCAACAGCCTTTAAAGGACAGTGGGAAAACTGTGTAATGGATTCTTATTCTTTGTATGGTGCATGGGATGATGAAAACTTATATATTGGTTTCCAATTAGTTAATGTGTATGATGATGCATTAAAAGATTCTGGTATGGATTTGGCAGGTGGACCATTGAGTTGTAATGGAAAGATTGGTGATTTACCAATTACACTTGCGATTAATACTGGAAAAGGAAATGCAATGACTGGACGTGTATCAGATGGAAAAGGAATCTGGGGACAGGAAATCGAGTTTAAAACAAGAGTGGATAATATTTTAGTATTCCATGGTGATAATTCGGGAACACCTGGTTTCTTTACAGGAACAGAAGATGGAACTACAAATTATAAAGCAAATTGTCAGAATTTTGATGATTTGGGAATTGAAGTAGAATCAGCAGATGGTTGTTTACCAAAAACAATAATGGGTGTAAAAGATAATAAGGGAGATGTTCAGGCATCTTACTCTATGGATTCTGCTTGGATTGATTTTAATACTACAACTCATGATAATAAGTACGATACATTTTATGAAGTAAAAATACCATTTAAGGCATTAGGCATCACAGCAAGTGACGTAGAAAATAATGGTGTAGGTGTAATGCAGTTGATCGGACGTGGAGAATCTGGAATGGATTGCATACCACATGATCCATCTATGTTAGATAATACGATGGGAGATTATGCTGCACAGCCAACAAACTCACACGAGAAAGATGATACAGATATTATTACAGTGCCACTTGCAGCAGTAGGTAACATGAAGGCAACTGGTGAAGGAGCTGGTGGAAATGTTTCTACACCAAATCCTGCAACAGCAACACCAGATACAACAGATAGTGTAGCAACGGCAACACCAGATACAACAGATAGTGTGGCAACAGCAACACCAGAAGCGACAGCAACAGATAGTGTAGCAACAGCAACACCAGAAGTAACAGCAACAGCAGAAGTTACAGCAACACCAGAAGCAACAGCAATTCCAGTGGAAGATACTGATCAAATGGTTGTAAACTTTGGTGCAGAAAAAGCGGCTCCACAGGTAGCTGGAACAACAATTAAATTAGAAGCAAAACCATATAATACAACAGGAAAATGTGAATATCAGTTCACAGTAGATGGCAATTTAGTACAGAAATATTCTGAAAAGTCAACTTATGATTGGTTTGCAACAACAGGAAAACATACCATTCGCGTAGCTGTAAAAGATGAAACAGGTAAATATGTTGTAGTAGAGAAATCTTACACAGTAATGGGTGAAACACCTGCAACACAGACACCAACTGTTACAGCAACAGCAACAACAGAACCAACAGCAACACCAACAGATGTGCCAGTCACACCAACAGCAGTACCAACAGAAGTACCGGTTGACATCGTTGTAAAGGCATCCTTTGGTAAGGCATCACCACAGAAGGTAAATACTGCAATTAAGATTACTCCAAGAGTAAGTGGTACAAACAACAGTTATAAATATTCTGTTATGGCTGAGTTAAAGAATAGTACTTATACACAGAGAGTTGCAAGTAATACAACTGCAAAGAGCGTTACATGGAAACCAAAGAAAGCAGGTACTTACAAACTTACGATTTCTGTTACAGATTCAGAAGGAAATAAGGGAGTAAAGACTTACAACTATGTAATCAAACAACCAAAACTTACTGTAAGTGCTAAGATTAGCAAAAAGAAAATTACAGCTGGACAAAAGGTAAAGATTACAGCAAGCGGTACAGCTAGCAAGGGTACATTGAAATTTAAGATTACATCTAAGAAGAAAGGTGCTAAGAAGACAACTGTACTGAAAGCATACAACACAAAGAAAACTTATACTGGAAAGATTAAGAAGGCTGGAACATATACGATTACAGTATATGCAAAGGATGGAAGTGGAAAACAGGTTAAGAAGACTCTTAAACTTACAGTAAAAGCTAAGAAAAAGGTAACAAAAAAGAAAAAATAATTTTGAACGATTAAAATATTTGTTATCAGTTGTAAATAGGAGCTGCAAAATTGTTGTAGCTCCTATTTTTATGTAGTGATTTGTCTGTTAATACAATTTTGATTGAAGTATTATGCAAGAGGTAAAAATTTTTCTTGGTAATAATAGACATAAAAAACGAAGAAAATCCACTGTTTTTTTCGAAACTTTGTAGAAAAATCTGAAATTGTAAATATTAGGGAAAATCGATTGAAATGAAATTTTGTAAATGATAAAATATTGAAAAGAGTAGTAAAAAAGGATTGAAAAAAGAGAAACGGAGGAAATAGGATGGCGAGAAAGAAACTATTAAGTGTTGCTTTGACGATAGTATTGTCTGCTGGCACAGTGTTCGGAAATGCACCACAACTGGCACAGACTGTATCCGCAAATGCAAAAGAAACAGCGACTGTTACGGAAGATACTGATGAGAAAGAAGTAGTTGAAGATGCAGAACAGGTAGATGCATCCAGTTATGGATTGTGTGACAAGACAAAAGATGGTGCAATTTTACATGCATTTTGCTGGTCGTTTAATACGATTAAAGAAAATATGAAGGATATTGCAGAGGCAGGATATACAACAGTACAGACCTCTCCTGCAAATGCGTGTAATGACAGTCATCCCCAGATGAAATTATATGATCCGAATCAGGGAACGGACTATCAAGGAGAAAACGGTTGTTGGTGGTGGCACTATCAGCCGACAGATTGGAGCATTGGTAATTATCAGCTTGGTACGAAGGAAGATTATGCTGCTATGTGTGAGGAAGCAGATAAGTATGGAGTAAAGATTATTACAGACGTTATCCCAAACCATACCACACCGGATTTGCAACGTGTATCAAAAGATTTGATCAATGCAGCAGGTGGAAAGTTGTATCATGATAATGGATTTAAGAAAATTGGAAATGGAGATTGGTCCTGGGGAAATCGTCTTGCTTGTACAACAGGTATGATGGGTGGGCTTCCAGATGTTAATACAGAAAATCAGGGATTTCAGGCATATTATTTGAAATACTGTAATGACTTGATTGATATTGGTTGTGATGGTTTTCGATATGATACAGCAAAACATATTGGTGTACCTAGTGATCCAACGGACCCTTCTAATACCAGAGGTGTAAATGATTTCTGGGATGTTGCAACTGGTAAAAAGGAAGTAAATGGCGTAAAGTTAAAAAATGCAGATGATGTGTTTATTTACGGAGAAGTATTACAGGGCGATAACGTACCAACACAGGAATATGCAAATTATATGTTCCAGACTGCCAGTGATTATGGCGGATCTATTCGTAGCGCAATTGGTTCAAATGATTTTTCGGTTGGAAAAATATCCAACTGGTGTCATTCTAATCCGGATCGAATTGTTTCCTGGGTAGAATCCCATGATACCTACTGTAATGATCATCCATCTGCTTGGATGAGTGATTGGCAGATTCGTGCTTGCTGGGCAGTAATTACAGCAAGAAAACAGAGTGCACCTTTATTTATGTCAAGACCGGATGGTTCGAATGGATCTTCTAAAAACTATTGGGGTAATAATGTACTTGGAGCAAAGGGTAACGATCAGTTTAAACATCCTGAAGTTGCTGCATGTAATCATTTCCGTAATGCGATGGTTGGTGAAGACGAATATATGAGCAATCCAAATGGAAGTGGAAGTTTGTTAGCAATTGAAAGAGGAAACAAGGGTGTTGTAATTGTAAACCTTGGTTCGGATGCGTCTAATATTAAGTTACAGAAAGTAGCAGATGGAACGTATACAGAAGAAGTAAGTGGAAAACAGGTGCAGGTTTCAGGGGGCACCCTAAACTACACAGTAAAGGGCGGAACAGTTGCCGTTATTTATAATCCAACTGCAATCACAAAAGACCCATCTGTATCCGTTTCTAAGGATACAGGAACTTTTACAGCTCCATTTGATTTGAAGTTGACACCTGTAAATGCAACAAAAGCAACCTATTCAATCAATGGTGGTGATGCCGTAGAATTTAGTAAAGCAACTACCGTTAAGATTGGTGAGGGATGCGACATTGGAGATAAAGTTACGGTAAAAGTGACAGCTACAGGTGAAGGTGAGCCATTTGAAAAGACATTTACTTATACCATGGCAGAGACACCAGCGTATAAGTGTTATCTGCGTGTAAAGAAATCCGATTTTACAGATGGAGCACCAAATTTGTATTTGTATGATTCAGCTGATGTTGCATTAAATGGTGGATGGCCTGGAGAGGCAATGAAAGAAGAAGGCGATTATTATGTCTTTACCAGTGATACAGTAGAAGGTGGATTAGCTATTTTATCGAAGGGCGATTGGAGAAGTGTGCCAGCTATGGGAACAGGAGCAACCGTTAGTGGTTGCATGGAGTTTGATAAAGCGACTAACAAATTTAGTGCGTTTACGTTGGAGACCAAGGCACCAACAACGAAAGCACCAACCAAGGAACCGGAAAAAACAAAGACTCCTGCAACAAAGGAGCCAACACCAACTCCAAGTAAAGGTACGAAAACACCGGAACCAAGCAAAGATACAAAAACACCAGAACCAACGCAAAATACTGCAATGATTTCTGTTTCTTTAGAAGATGATAGTGCATTTACAACTGAAACAGAAAAAGTAAAGATTACTTTAAATGGTGCCACAGAAGGAAGCTATTCCGTAGATGGTGGACCGGAACAAAGTTTCAAAACAAGCACAACTGCTGTGTTAGGACAAGGAAAGATTGCAGATAGTGATGTAATCTTGAAAGTAACAGCACAGACGGGAAAGAAAACCCAGCGTAAGACATTTACCTATCATAAAGTATTCGATGGAGATAAGGCAAATGTAAAAACATCTGCACTTCGTAAGATGCAGAATCTATTTGAAGTCGTAGCGGATGCTGCACAGACAGATGCAGCCGCAGAAAGTGGTGGTATGTATGCAACCAATCCAAGTGGAGTAGGTAAAGAAGCTACGATTACTATCGATGGAAGCTTTTCTGATTGGTCAGAAGATATGTTGCTCGCACAGTGTGGGGCATGGGATATTGCCAATGCTTGGAAAGGTGGACATGAAAACTGTGTACTGGATTGCTACTCTTTATATGGAGCATGCGACGATAAAAATCTCTATATTGGATGGCAGATGGTAAATACGACAGATACTTGGGCAAGAAGTGGTGACGGTCCTCTTAGCGATGGTGGTAGAGTACTTGATGTGCCATTGATCGTGGCATTAAACGTAGGAACGGCACAAAAGATGACAGGTGGCACATTGGATGGAAAAGGCATCTGGGGAGCAGATGTAACCTTTGATACAAGAGTGGATCAT
>CADABQ010000011.1:0-9965 GCA_902786205.1 uncultured Lachnospiraceae bacterium
TTCTTTGTTTTTTTTCAGTCATAATAATTTACTCCTTTATCTGTTACTTTTATATTATATGACCTTAAAAAATCTGTCCAGTTTATTGTAGCCTATCCACCCCCGAAAACACCCATGAACAGTGGCTTGTTTGTTGAAAATATATTGTGTATAGCAAGTTTTATGGTATACTTAATTATATATCGAACATTGATGTACGATGCAACATCTTTTGTAAATTTTTAGGAGGTTGTGTATGAATAATAAAGATGAAAACCTTTTTTCTATTGGAGAAGTGTGCCGTATTCTTGGTATAACACGACGAATCCTTTTAAATTATGAGACTCTTGGATTAATTGAACCCGACAAAAAAAAATGGATCAAACGGAAATCGTTTTTATACTCTTGATACGATAACACATATCAGAATTATCCGGCTTTTTCAAAACTACGGACTTTCTTTAAAAGAAATCAAAGATTATTTTTCTGGAACTTTAGAACTTTCCTCTGTTATTCATCGATTTGAGGAACTTCGTGATGAATTAGATCAAAACATTAAAAATTTGTCTGCGTACATAAACACTTCTGCAAACGAAATAGTAGAAGTATCCATTCCAGCTCAGACATTATATTGTAGGACAATATCCTGCTCTAATATTATAGAAAAAACAAATTTTCTCCGTGATACTGCCCTGTTTGCATTAAACAAATATGGAATGGATTTTTCCAAACGACAGTACGCAACAGAATACACCTTAGAAAATCCAGATGAGACAACCTTTTGTATCAGTGTGCCGGAAAACAGTACCGGAGAAGGAATTATTCATCTACCTTCTTCTCGTGGTATCTCCGTCAATCACCATGGTTGCTATGAAGAACTTCACACTGCAAATAAACAATTGCTGGAATATGCCCATGCATATAATCTTTCACATTCCGGACGTTTTCGCAATATATATCTGGAAGGTCCCCCACAGCACAAAAATAAAAACCTGTTTATCACTCAGGTAATATTATTATTCTAATCTGCCCAAAACTATAACCCAAACATATCCCTGCAAATCTGCCTTCCGCACTCCGTCTTAAAAATTGTATGGTAGGCATGAGAGGCTGCCTCTTTTGACAGATTATCTTCCATTATATTCACCAAAAAGTCCGCTTCTACAAGGATTTGATAATCCATTCCGTCAATCTTGTCATAGGTATGATGATGTGCAATCAAATACTGTACCCGTTCTGATACGTCCTCTGTAAATCCCAACTCCTGAAGTAACTTTTCGGCAATTGCTGGTCCCTCTTTTTCCTGCAACTTGCCATTACAATTTCCATACTTCTCTTCACATACATGGATTCCAATATCATGGGTAAGTGCTGCTGCCTCAAGAATAAACAAGTCCTTTTTATCCATATCTTCGTTTTCCGCAATCAGCTTTGCATAACTATGCACCTTACAAAAATGCTGAATACGCTTTGCATCTCCACGATATAACTTTATCATTGCTAAATGTAATTTGTTTAACATTTTCAACGCTCCTTTGTTTCTTATTTATATATATACATGGCTATTGAGAAATAACATAAAGATCATCCTCATAAGACTGTATACTTTCCTCTCTAGAAGTCCGCCTCAACACATAATACACATTATAATTCCTGCCTCATTTTGGCAATCAACTTTCCTACATTACTACCTATAGCGCACTCTAATTCCTCTATATCCTCACAGAACTCTTTTTCATTTTCAATCGCCTTATCAATTCTCTTAACAAGGGTTTCCGCATGATAAAAACTTTTTTTATATCCAGGATAAATTTTTCGCAATTCATCCTCGGCATATCTTCTTTTGGCTGTAACCTTAGGATTATCAAGCAACTTTTCTTTGTCCAATGTAAGCACTTCATCAAAATGTAATAACAACCAAAACTCAAAACATGGATTTGTAACACAGAAGTGAAATCCCATTTCCTGGCACTTATTTAATACATATTGATATTGGTTATTTTCAGTTGTCGAAATAAAGCTATTTTTATCTCTATCTACAATTAGACATATTTGATCCAATCCCTCATCATATGTCAAACCACCGTCTTTAATGATTTCCGAAATATCTTCAACAATGTTTACAACTTCGTATTCACGCTCCAATACATCAATCAACTCTGCACACGTATTTTCAACATTTTCCACCACATCACCCATTGATTTCTGCAACTGTTGCACACAAGTTTGTTTCATTGTCTTCCATATACTTCTTGCTAAAACTTTACTTGTTGTAATAATTTTTGTTTCATAAAGATAATCCATAATACGGTTTAATAGGGATTCATACGATACAAATTGTTCTTTGCTTTCACGTAAATTTTCAATTACCCTATCTAATATCTTCTTAGGATTACTCCATCCCTCTTCGCTAAAGCTTCGAATAATGGGAATTAATTCAATTAAAGGGTTTATCCCTATATCCTCACGTAAAGAACAAACTGCATTAAAATATATTACTTCAGTATCTGAACCTTCATAGATAAGAAAATACTTTTTTATTGCTTCATCCGATTTTAATACTTTTGTTCGTTCTGCAAATGTTCTACTCTCCCTCATTCACTATACCTCTCCCTCAACAGGAAATACTGTACCAAATATTGGAACCCCACCATACCTTCCTTCCAAATAAGCCTTATCTATTTTTTGATCAAATCTTGCATTATATTCTTCCAAAGAATAAATATCACTTTCACCAGACTTTCTTTTATTCACAAACCATATTTCATCTCGACGTAATAAATCAAAATCCAATAACCTTGATTCATGCGTAGTCACAATTAGTTGAATATTTTTCCTTGCTGCCAATTGTAAAAATGTATCGACAAATCTATAAGTCAGACTTGGATGCAAGCATCTGTCTAACTCATCAATTACATACGTTTTTCCATCCCCAGATAGTAAAACCTCTAGTAAGTCCAATATCCTTACTGTACCATCAGATTCCTCAAATATATTAAATAAAACATTTTCATTTCCATGGGAAAACTTTATAGTTTTACATTCAACATTTTCATTTTTGTCTATATTTAAAATAAAAAAGTCTCGTTCGGATCGCATCACTACCCCAAACTCTTCCATTTTTTTGCTATTCTTCATCTCTGCCATTTTATTTTCAATATCCGAAAGTAGTTTATCCCGTATTTGTTTAGGAAGATTTCCTAATACTTTTTCCGGTAAAACATCTACCATCTTAAACCCTGTAATTCCTGTGCCAAATGCAGAAATAATTCTACAAACTTCTTCCACATTTTCAGTTTTAGCCATATAAGAATAATCTGATATAGGGCGATTAGGATAGTTAATATCTAAATTATTCCTAATCCACATATACACATCCCGAAATACTGCCGCTTCCTTATACTGTTGATACAATGTTTTTTTATTTTTGTTCATAGTAGAAAGTAATAAAACGCTGTTATCATCCTGAATATCCTCAGCATATACTTCTAATTTATCAATAAGTCCTTTCTTTTGTAATTTATCAGCAAATTCGTATATTCCATTATCAATATCCCTACTAAAAATTAATTTTTCTTTATTGTCACTGGTAAGCTCTACTAACCATTCTGAAATAAATCTACCCTGATTTAAAATCACCTCAAACCCATATGCATAATATTTTTCACCCAACATGATTTCCAGCTCAAAGTAACTTTCCTTTTCTTTATTCGCACTATCTATTTTACAATACATATCTGTGTGTCCTTTTGGGAAACCAAATAAAACAATGCGCCTCATATAATCTAATGCCTTTACCAAATTTGATTTTCCAGCTGCATTTGCTCCATATATTGCTGCAAACTTTAATAATTTTATTTTTTCATTATCATAGACATGAGCCTTTTTATTTCTAACTTTTCCGGCAATCATGGAAAATTCTTCTGTTTTTCCCTCTTCTCTTCCTGAAAAAGATAAAAAATTTTTAATATTGAATCGAATTAACACCACAATACCTCCATTCTTTTATCTGATTTTAAGTGTTTTTTTCGTTTACGTCAATATATTATATCTTTTTTAAATGTATTTTATGTGTTATTAGGTGTTTTTTTCACTTTTAATTCCATAGAGAAGTGAGTCCTATTGAATAAAACACTCCACAGGATGGGCACAGATGCAAATGGAAGATGGGCACAAAAGTGAGCAACCCGCATCTGGCATGCAAAGTGGAACAAGTTCCTCATGAGTGGGAAATATAGGGAGTTGATTTCAAATATTCCTGCAACAAGGAAAGTATCACCATTTGACTTTCTTTGGAATGGCTAATCAAATAATATTCTCCCATTCTACCCTGTCGTAATTCTTCCTTTATTCCGACTTGTATGCCAAGTTCTGACACCCTCTTTTGTTTTTTGCCGTCTACTTCCTCCTCAAACAAATAACCTGCATTTACCAACAATTCATTTAAAAATCTTGCCGTCAATTTCTTGCGGTCTTTCTCCTCACATAATGCATTAATCTGTTTTGTCAAATCCGATACTCTGGCATCCTCCTGTAACTCCAATTGCTTTAGTTGTTCCGATTCTATGTAAAACGGCTGTTTCTGCTGCCTTTGCACACTCTGTTTTTCCTGTTGCATAGATGTCACATCTACAACAGCATTGTCCATAAAATTCTGCAACACATACAAAAATCTTTCTCCATATCTAGCCACTTTTTGCTCACCTAATCCATAGATACCAAGCATATCCGACATTTCTTTTGGTAATTTCATACACATATCTTTCAATGTCTTATCTGAACAAATAATAAATGGTGGTACACCCTGCTCTGTAGCAAGTTCTGCCCGTTCTGCTCTCAACAATTCAAACAGTGCCATTCCCTGCTCGGATAACCCAGTCATTTCCAATACCTTTGCAGCAGACTTCTTCTTTGGCACGGACAACACTTCTTCATCATATAGTTGGTCATCCACTACACAATTGCTACATTTACCACAAGTACATGGGCTGTCGTCTCCAAAATATCGGAGCATATACTCCCTTAAACATTGATCCGTCTCGCAATACTCTATCATTTGATTCAGCTTTCTCTGGTCATTTCTTCGCACCTCTGGTGCAATTGCATTTCCATAGGCATCTACGGATTTCAAATCTAACAGGCGTTTGTTAATCATAATGTCCTGCTTAGAGAAAAATAAAATACATTCCGCTTCCTCTCCATCTCTGCCCGCTCGCCCTGCTTCCTGATAATAATATTCCACACTCTGCGGCATATTGTAATGCAGTACATAACGGACATTTGACTTGTCAATTCCCATTCCAAATGCATTGGTAGCTACCATCACAGATACACGGTCAAAGGTAAAATCTTCCTGACTACTTCTGCGTTCTTCAATAGACATCCCCGCATGATATTTTCCAACGGATACACCATGGGCTTTCAAAATTTCATAGACTTTATCCACATTTTTTCTAGTGGCGCAGTACACAATTCCACTTTCTGCCTCATGATGGTTGATATAATTGAGGATTGCGTTGTCTGTCTCTTTTCCTCCCTTTCTTGGGAGAACACGAAAATACAGATTAGGTCGGTCAAATCCAGTCACGATCACCTTTGGTTGACGCAGTTGCAAAATAGTACAAATATCCTGCTTTACCTGTTCGGTAGCGGTGGCTGTAAACGCACTGACAATTGGTCTCTTTGGTAACATACGCAAAAAATTTATGATTTCCCGATAACTTGGTCTGAAATCCTGTCCCCACTGAGAAATACAATGGGCTTCATCCACCGTCAACATAGAAATCTCCGCTCCCATGGCGAAATTAAGAAAACGCGGTGTATTCAAGCGTTCTGGCGCCACATAGATAATCTTATACTGCCCCATTGCCGCCAAAGAAAGCGCTTTTTCAATCTGCCGTTCCGTAAGAGAGCTGTTAATATATGCCGCATGCACTCCCGCCTGATTTAGTGCCTTTACCTGATCAGACATAAGAGAAATCAATGGCGATATAACCAAAGTAATGCCTTGTAGCAATAGTGCAGATGCTTGATAACACAAGGACTTTCCTGCCCCTGTAGGCATAATACCAAGCACATCTTCTCCAGCTAAAATGCCATCCACTAGTTCCTGCTGCCCCTGCCTCAAACTATCATATCCAAAGTATTTTTTTACAACTTCCGCTACATTCATGATTTACCCTTTCTTTTTTCACTATACCAAACAATCCTTATTCTTCTGTTGCAAATACTACCTCTACACCTGCTATTCTAATACACTACTTCTAATATGTTTAACAAACATTTCATGTGTATTCTATCTCTGAAAAATAATATTTGCCTGTCGAACTTACCTCGCCAACAACCCTACAAAATTTGTATCATCCTTTCTATCCAACGGAATTGCAATCAATTGTTTTCTAAAACAAATCCAACATATTATCCAAATATATGTTTTCTCTCACCTGCAACTGATACTCAGGTTTTGTCATGTAGTAAAGCAAAAATTCCAAAATTAAAGCACTACCTAAACCTCGACCTTCAATTTTAAAATTAGAAAAACCCATTGGTAAATAGACATTCCGAATCGCATCTATACTGATAAACCCCGGATTTTTCATTGCTTCTGAAAAACGGTACCCTTTTTCTGCATTCGGCGAAGTACATTGATGATCCGGGCCACTATCTCCGAGATTTTTGCGACTGACCGCTTCATAACAAGGCTTTCTATCCTTACAACCAAACCAACAACATTCATTGCACAAAAACTCCACTTTATCCTTTTCCACTTGTGACAGTAGATTCAATTTATCATAAACTTTGTTTAAACGAAAATCCGGTACGACATAACGAAAATCCTCTCGCTTTATTTCCTTTGCAAATTGCGAAAACTCGGTTAGGACTTTCGTTGTTGAGGAAACAAAATAGAATTTTGGATACTGTATTTTCAAATAATTTAGCAACAGGTCCGAATGCACAATAACACCATTTGGGATACCTCCATTTTCCTCAAACATAGCGCAGATTCTATTACATTTCTGATCTCCCAAATGTTCCTTTTTCAGCAACGAGTTGCTAAATGTCAACCGGGCAGATAGCCCATATTCCTGCATCAATGCCAGAACCTCTCTTGGCTCCTGCCCTCCAAACGCAACACGACCTCCACCCCAAATACAATCTACGGGAGCACCATAAATAGAACCGATCTCACACCAATCATAAAAGTATTCTCTATGCTCTCGAAATAGGGGCAGAAATACGCGATACAATTCATAAAACTCAAACAAACCGGGAAGGTGATAGTATGCTTTTTTTCTCTCTAATTTATTCATATACCTATGGTCACCTCATTTTTCCATTTACATCGGCGTTCCTACCTCAATCAAATTCCCATCAAGATCATAAAAGCGAATCACTTTTTGTCCCCAACTATGCGTGATAAGTCTATTGACATATACAATGGAAGGATATAATCTTTCCAATTTCTGCACAAATGCCTCTATATCCGCTTCTTCAAAATACAATTCACAGGCATTGTTTTGCGGAATAACCTCTGTTCCAAGAAACTCTCTCCAGATTTTTTCATCCTGCAACACAAGTCCTTCTGTTAAAATCATATTTCCATTGTTATCCAAAACAAGCTCAAGTCCAAATAGATCATGATAAAATTGTCTTGATTTCTCAATATCTTTCACAACCAATAATATATTTTTTAATTTCATAAGTTCCTTTTACATCCAACCTTCCTCACGAACTTTATCAATCTTTCGAAATAACCATTCTAAGTAGTCATAATGCCAAAACTCCCCGGTTCCGACCATCTCGCGAATCTTATCTGGTGTTGCCCACATAGCATCTGCCACTTCTTCTTTTTGTAATTGTAATTCTTCTCTTGTAATATCGGTACGCACCAACCATACGGCACGAAACCGATTCGGTCTTTGCATCACGGCAAGTAAACGGGTATTTTTCTCATCTGCAACAATTCCCAATTCCTCGCGAAGCTCACGAAGTCCTCCTTCAAAGAAGTTCTCTCCTGCAATTACAGAACCACCTGTGGTTGCCCACACACCAGGTTTTGTCTTTACGGTATCTGCCCGTTTTTGGATTAAAATTTCTCCCTGACTATTTACTGGATACACATGTACAATCAAATGGTAATCTCCTTCCTCTAAAGGCACTCCTCTTACATGTGTTCTACCTGTTTTTTGCATACATTGATCATATACATCCCAAAATTCCATATTTCCCTCATTTCTGTGCACATCCTCACAAAGCGTTGAAGACACCAAAATTCTCCACTTTACAATCTCATAAGGTAAAATATCCCCGTCCAAATAGGACGAGGATATCTATCTATTACCACTCATTCGTTGCGTACACTATTGTTATTTCTAATTACAGTGTACACCATCCTAGTTTTGCACTGTTTCCCGTTTCATCAACGTCTTTCTTATATTTTTCATGATAGTACATATCATAAAAAATGTCAATCCTGCTATTCTTTGCTATTCTTTTTCTCCATCAACTCCCGTTTTCGACTTCTCTGCTCCAATCGTTTCCATACAATATCTCTGAATATATAATCGCAGATTGCCGCAAATGGAATGGCAAGAAGAATGCCTGCAACACCAAACATACGTCCACCTACAACCAACGTAATCAAAATCCAGATAGAAGAGACTCCGAGGGTATCTCCAAATAATTTTGGCTTGATCACGTATCCATCAATAGTTTGCAAAATAATCGTAAAAATTAAAAACCATAACGCATACCATGGATTTACCAGTACGAGGATAAACGCTCCTACAATTGCTCCTATAATTGGTCCAAAAGTTGGTGCCATATTCGTAACTCCCACAACAACTGAAATCAGCAATGCATAATCCATTCCCAAAATAGACATAAATATAAAATTTACAACTCCTACTATCACTCCTTCAATCAGATCACAGATAATAAAGCGAAGCAAAATATGATTGCAGCGTTTTACAAAGCTGATTATATTTTTATATTTCTTCTCTGTAGTGAGTACACGTAACAATTTGGCTACACATTCCATAAGATGTGGCGCATCTAATAAAAAGTATACTGCCAGGATACAAGCAATGATTCCGCTGACAAACCCTTTTCCTATACTATAAGAAGTTCCAATAATCTGTCCCATATTTTCGGAAAGCAACTTAGAACATTTTTCCATTATTTGGGACCAAAGTTTATCCACAAATGCCAATTCACTATTTTCTTTTCCAAAACGATCCATAACAGACAAAAACAGTTTTTGCATAGAGTGGCTATAATCTTCAAAATTGTTGGCAAATGTGCCAATGCTATCAATAATCTGCGGAATCAAAGCACCCATAAGCAGACCTATAAATGCCAATACCACTAAAATCGCAACAAAAACAGATAAATTCCTACCAAGCCTGTCGGACTTAATTTTCCCAAAAATTTTTTTCTGAATAAATTGCACAAAAGGATTCATGACATAAGATATCACGATTCCTACCAAAACAGGGAGCACAATGCTATACACAGCAGATAATCCCCGCAAAAATACATTTATATTTGTAAGTGCAAAATACAATAAAACCGCAGAGCAGGTGGCAATTGAATAGGTTGCCCATTTTTTCTTCAGTAATTCTTTTATCAATTTCATCCATCGTCCCTCCTACTTCTTCGCAACCACCCAAGCAAACCGGATAGTTATCACTCATTTTCTGCTTTCATGGTATCCTATTGAAAAAATATTGTCAATCGCAGAATGCTTTTCTTAACCGTTTTTTATCCACACCGTTACAGTTCACACTAAAATGTGAACTGTAACGGTTTTGGGCAATGCTTCGCATGAAAAATTGCCCAAAACTGCACACGATAAACTTTTATACGGTACGTTCGGTGCCGAACATACCTACCGTGGAACAGTTGTCCACAACATTACAGTTCACACAAAACATGAACTGTAATGGTTTTGGGCAATGCTTCGCATGAAAAATTGCCCAAAACTG
>CADABQ010000011.1:9987-72309 GCA_902786205.1 uncultured Lachnospiraceae bacterium
GCAATGCTTCGCATGAAAAATTGCCCAAAACTGCACACGATAAACTTTTATACGGTACGTTCGGTGCCGAACGCACCTACCGTGGAACAGTTGTCCACACTCCTGTTACCAAAACCGTCATGTCATCCACAATATTTCCTCCGCTATTCACAATGGCATGCTGTAATAATGTATTTGCAATTTCTGTTGGATTCGTTGTTTTCAAGTTTGAGAGCAATTCTATAATATATCGTTCCTTATGAACCATTGGTGCTGCCTCTAAAACACCATCACTCAATAGAATTACCATATCTCCATCATAAAGTTTTTTGGATACATCCTCATAATCCGCTTTAGAAAAAATCCCCATTGGAAGACTTGCAGATGTAATCATTTCCACTCTGTCCTCCCGCTTTATAAACGCAGTAGCCGCACCCATCTTTATAAAATCACAGATACCTGTATAAAGATTTATAATAACCATGTCTAACGTAGTCAGTCTTTCCTCCTCCGATTGTAGAACAAAAATAGAATTAATCAAACGAATGGCCGTTTTTTCTCCTACTCCTGCCTCCAAAAAACTTTCCATCAATTCCACCGCGGAAGTACTCTCTAAACACGCATCACTCCCACTTCCCATTCCATCTGCTAAGGTCATGACCATTTCTCCGCTATCCAACTTTAAGAAAGAATAATTATCTCCACATACAATTTCTCCTTCCTTGCTGCACCTTGCCACACCCGTAATAGTCTTAAATTTTGTATCCTCCACTAATACAACCTTTTCATACTCCTTTGCCAAAACATTTCGACTTCCCTGCATTGGTACAAAACTTTTATCCAATACACTACTAACACATTTTGCCAGTTCCCTTGTGGTAATACAGCCTTTTCCTCTTGCCTTTGCCAATAAATGAATTTCCTGACAATGTTTATTGTTTTCTACTTTTTCTATTTTCCGGACCAAAATCTGATTTCTTTTTAATACAGTAGCAAGATCCTTCTTTTTTTCCAGCTCCAACTCCTGCTCCCGAAACAACTCCTGTGAAAAGTCTTTAAGCAAAAAACCAATATCCTGGAATTGCTCTGCAATGGCTTCCCTACTCTCTGCTAAACGATTCTTCCACCGAAAGTTATTATTTACAAGACGAAGTACCTGATTGGTTTCCGCTACATAACGATCTAAATGATCACATTTGTTTGCAAAATTTACTGGAAAATCTCCCGCTTCAATATATCCATTTTCCCTTGCAGCCGGCAAAATACAACTTGCAGTCTGATATTTTTCATGTCTGGTAAATCCAAGACAGCGATTTGCCTTTTCACACCCCTTACATAAATTATCCGTAACCTGTTGCAAAATTTCTTCTACATCCTGCTCCTCCATTGCTTCTTTTTGTTGTGACAGCTTTGAAAAGGTTCTGGAAAGGGCAAAAAAAGGCTCTGAAAAATGTGCTAGTCTTCCTTTCATCTGCTTTTCCATTCTATCCATTCCCAAAAATACATAATCTTTGTCCAATGCCATTGTCTCCACTTTTTTTATCATTTTTTTGGGAAGTACTGCAAATAAAATTCCAGCCAAAATAACCGCCCGCAAACGCCCTACTGACAGCAAAATGCCATTAATATAGACTCCTGCTGCCAAATAAACGCCCACATATGTCACTGCACTTACAGCTCTGCCTAATTCTCGGAACATACCTGCACCCATTCCAAGTACTGCTAAAATCCCCAGCATTTCAAAACTACTATCTCTCGCAAGAAAAAAGAGTCCACTGATTGCCCCTGCAAGACTTCCTGCCCCTGCTCCATACCGATATCCCGCAACCAAAATTAAAACAGAAAGACAAAATTCAAGTATCCCGAATTGCATATTTTTCTGAAATGGCACACCAAACACCAATAAACAACCCAATACCATAACAGAAATCAGTTCTTCATTTCCTGCATAAATTGCCCTTTTTTCCATTAGAATATAATGTATTCCTATGTATAAAATCTGTGTAAATACACCTGCTAACACACTTTCCAACAACACTAACAAGGTCTGGTCCGGACTTACAAACTGTATACGATTCCATATATATTCTACAAATAACAAACTTATCGCGCCAATTCCACTGTATACGATCAATGGCGTTTTTGTTTTTCTTTTTTCCATTATTCCACATAAAAATCCACATAGCAAAAAGACAATCACATACTTTACCGCTATTACAAATCCATATGCATTCCATATTCCAAGGCTTAATGCTACCATAAAAAATCCTTTTGAAACTCGCTCATAACACATAGCCATAAAAAAACCAACCGCAAACGGATTCATTCCGATCAAATGTACCCTTCCAATCAATACGGCCGCAAATAGCATAATAAATTCCCGTTCACTCATACCCTTAATTCTCACATTCTATGCCCTCTCTTTCTTAGATTACCTTGCACACATTGTACAAGCCCTAAGAAATATTGTCTGTCGATTAAGGGAAGAAAGTAAAAAAACCATACGACAAAATACGTGTTTTTCAAACGGCGTACATTCACTCGTAATGCAATAAAAAATGTAGCCAAAAAGAACTGGTTCAGCAAAGGTTACACTGTCAAGGATATTCGCAATCCGCTTCGCTACTTGCCCCTATAAGAGCGACACTGCGTGCCTTACGAGGTATGGGGCTTTGAACCCCACACCTCGTGCAAGAGTCCCAACCGCCTAAAGGCAGTGGGTATTCTTGTCCTTTTATAAATTAGGATGTATTGCCCGATGTGAGCCTGAAGTAAAACGGAGTCTTAACAACACCGCAGAAATAAAAAAAGCCATGTACTAGATAGTTTCGTTCCTAGCACACAGCTATAAAAAAATAGCGGAAACTGGATTTGAACCAGCGACACCACGGGTATGAACCGTGTGCTCTAGCCAACTGAGCTATTCCGCCATACTGTATGTCCGCTCTTAACACAGACAACAGATTAGATTATAATAGATATCCTGCCGTTTGTCAATATGTTTTTAATTAAATTTTATAATACCTAAAATAGAAAAATAATTTTTCCTACTTCCACTAAATAGGATATATGTAGATGCAGGTTTTCTCCCCCTATTAATACAACATTTCAAGTTTTATATCTGACCATACTTGATACAACTTTTTTGTTTCAATATCTGCTTCGAGTAGCAATGCCTCCATACTATCAAATGCCTGTTCCTCTTGCCCTAGCCACAAAGAATAACTTTTTGCTGAACCATCACCTGACATAAAGTATTCTTTATTATTATAAGTAAACTCTAATTCTCTTCCTCTCTCAAGCAGATAAATACATGCTGCTACCGATTTTATACGAAATAATTCATCGGCAATATAATCATGGATATCCATTTTCTTCCTCCTGCTACAAGAAAGTCCACCACTTATTGCTCTACGCAATAAAAGTAGTGGGCTTTCTTAATCGTGTTACATCATTTTATCTTTCCATCTTCTATAAATATCGTTCTTTTACATTGCTTAGCAACTTCAGGATCATGCGTTACAATTACAATTGTTTTTCCCATTTGATTTAATTTTTGAAACATTTGCATAATACTAGCACTTGTTTTTTTATCTAATGCTCCTGTCGGTTCATCACAAAAAATAATGTTAGCATCATTTACAATTGCTCTTGCAATGGCAACTCTTTGTCTCTGTCCACCAGACAGATTTCTTGCCAATGCACGTTTTTTTTCACTCAAATGAACCAGCTCTAACATTCGATCCACTTTCTCTATTCTTTGCTTTTTGGAAATCTTTGTATAAAGCAAGGGAAGCATCACATTCTTCTCCACCGAATATCTCTCTATCAGTGCAAAATCTTGCACAACAAAACCAAATGTCTGATTCCGCAGTTGTGCGATTTGTTTTTCCTTTAATCCAATCACATCGTTTCCATTCAAGAGATACTGCCCTCTGGTAGGCTGTTCCAAACAACCAAGAATATTTAACAAAGTAGATTTTCCCGAACCGGAAGGTCCCATAATTGCTACCATCTCTCCCAGATCAATCTTTAAGGAAATTCCATCTACAGCTTTTGTTTTTTCAGCATTATCTTCATATATTTTCTCTATATTTTTTAATTCAATCATGTCTACTCGTAGCTCCTCCTTAATATCGTTCGAATCGACTGTCTCTTTAAAAATAGAATTGGATACACCATTGTTGCAATCATAAACATTGAAGCAAATATTGCGGTTACACAAAAATATTTATTTACACCAAAAATGACCGCTACAACTGCTAAACCAATTAAAATCTGAATAGTAGTTAAAAGTATCACACGTCCAACAATCTCTTTTATATTGGCCCCAACAATCAAATGGATTGCAAACTCTTTTTTATTGTCATTTATAAACTGTATCATATTTCCAATTATCCCCACAATACAAAATGCTACCGTGACCAACAAAAACATTCCATATACAGCAAACGTATCTTGTGCATCTTCTTTTATACACTGTAACTGATAAGAAAAATCAAGTAAGGACAAATCATAAAGGCCCATTTTTTTACTATCCACTATACATTTTTGTATCTTTTCCGGATGATTTGTCACAAAATATACGCTTTGCACATAACTCCAATATTCCATGCTGTCATCTTCTATCAGGTGATATGGCGACAGTATACAATTGTCCAAACTAGTATATTTTTTTGAATGGGATGGTTCAACAAATACAGAACCTTTTTTCAAACTCCCTATCACTTTATATTTCTGCCGAGAGGTATCCATAAATACTTTTCCTTTTGTATATTTGTTGGATAAATTATAGCCAACAATTACAGGAATTTCTTCCGCATTCCCAGATTTTCCAAAAAACTCTTCTTTCCATTTTGTTTTTGAAAAATCCCCCTCAATCTGATAGATATCCATAAAATTTTCCGATACAACTACATTATTTATGTACTCATCTCTTTTTATATTGATATCTGAATCTGTATCGGCAATATAGGATTGCAGATTCGAATCTTCTGCCACCGTCTTTTGCACTTCAGCATACCATTTTTTCATATCCTTCAGTTTTTTATCATCATTGAGTAACTTATCTATTTTTTTATCACTGGTATTATCCCGAAACATGTAAATTTCTTCATTGTTTAATCTGTTTTGAACCATGCCTGTGGTCTTTGCAAAAGAATCACTTACCTGATAAATGTAGCAAAACAGTACCAGTCCCACAATAATCTGAAGTGTAATTATCCCATAACGATATTTCATTTTTCCAATATCTTCTCCAACAAATCGTAATACCTTCATTTTTTTCTCCTTATCCTTCATGCAACATATCTCTAAACGTTTTTCTTCGCTGCGAAAACATTACCATCGTAATCAATACAATGCCTATTACGATAAAAAAGAGGATATTATAAAAAATACTCAGCCAAGAAAGTCGAGTACCAAACATGGCACTTATGGTATACGACAAATACCAATTATAATTACAAATCAATAGCACTTTTGTAAGAAACGTTCCTACTAAAATCGTAAAGAGTAATAGTGAAACAAATTGTAACAGCAACCATCTAAAGATTTGTCCTTTCGTTGCACCCACCAATCTTCGAATCACAATCTCGTGTTTTTTCCCTTCTATCCAATTTTCTGTAGCTGTCAAGGAATGTAATAAAATCATAAATCCTAATCCGCCATAAATTAGCAACATCATATTTATATTGGTAGCTTTACTTGCAAAATACCCACCTTTTTTATTGGTAGCTGCATATACTTTTATATTTTTATTTTTTGCAATCCCACAACTCTCCACTTGTGACCAAGTATTTTTACCACAGTCAAAGAAACCAATCTCCCAGTCTTTTTCATCTTGCAGCCCGGATGCATATAAATTTAGAATACATTTCGGACTATATACTTCAGAACTATTTGTATCTTTATAGACTCCAATCACTTCATATTTCTCTCCATAATAATCATAATAATAGATCCCATTTATTTTCTGACACAGCGTCTGCATACCATCACTAATCAATATGGTATTGGTATGTTGTTCGTAATCTCTTTCAGTAAAGGTGCGTCCAGATAGCAATCGTAATCCCTTCCATCTATTCGTATCTTTCGCATAAACTGCACGCAGATTCCCATCTAATACAATTCCAAGTAAAAAACCTTTTTTCACCTTTTCAAAATACGTAAGATACGTTTCTATATCTGTAGCATTCTTCTTTTCTGCCAACACATATTCATTGGACAAATTAGGAAGTAACTTGTCTGGATCCTTTTGATGTTTGATTGCAGCACCACACAAATTAAAAACGATAGATACCATAATAAAAATGATAAGTAATAACCCTGTTTTATGCAAATATTGTCTCATTTTTTATCCTGTTCCTCCATTTTATCTACTGTACCATCGAAGTCCTTTTGTGCCTAAATGTGCGAAATGATTTGTGTATTACTGACAAAAATCAGTCGCAAAAATGGGTGCAAGAGAGATTCCGAAAGTACATTCTATTCATAAAAAAATCCTTTCTCTTTTATCATAATTTTTTTAAACGTGCGTAACAAAAGCCTTTTACACATATGATAACCAAAAACAGTAGATATACTAGGCATTAGCTATCCCCCCTGTTCTTGCATACTTAAGTATTAAATGCGCATTATCTTTGCATAACTCATTTAAAGTAACTAATTCCTCATTAGTAAACCCTACGTTCCTGCGTAACTTATAACTAGGTAATTCAATATCAGCTTCTTTAAACCCAAATTCTGAATCTGGTAATTCAAAATGTACTAATACAGAACCGTTACTTTTAACTTCTGAGTGACATACCTCTAAACAACCTAAACAATTCACTGTCATATATGGATACATCATAATCAACACCACCCATTCTCGTTTTATATAATATTTTATCTTCCTACTACTTTAAATAATACTTACTATACTCAATTATATATATTCTTCTCACAAAATTGTAAAGTCATTATGTGAAAATATTATATTATTTTATTTGTTTTGTAAAAAATACTTTCGCAAAGTAAATAAAACAAGCCACATAACATTCATTATGTGACCCATTTACTCCATTATTTATCCTCATCTTTTGCCTGAAAAATCACTTCATCCTTGTAAACCAGTCCTAATTTTTCACGTGCCATTTCTTCTATGTAACTATCTGATTCTACATATTCTTTTAAATCCTTGATATCATCCTTTTCCTGTTCCAACTTCTTTAAATCTTTTTGATATCCGTTTATTGTTTCCTGATATTTTGATGTCTGTTTATCCAAGGCTACCGTCTTGTATGTCAACACGCCAAACAAAATCAATACAGCCAAAGTAATCAAGCCCATACTGGCGCGATTGGTACGACGCATCCTTCTCCGCTTTGCTCGTAACATAAACCAACTACCTCCCCTTTTTATAAAGTCTATTTCCATTATAGCTTCTTCTAGTTTTTTTTTCAATAAGGAATCCCGTAGCTTTTCTATGTTTCCCCCTTTTTCGTAAGATACGTATGCAACGTTTTGGTAGCGCACTGACAATCCAAACAACAAAACTACTTGGTCCATAATGGTATCCCCACATTCCAAGTAAAATCCCCATAATACAAAAACCACGTATCGCACCACTATTTAATTGATAAACCATTATAAACACAAAAAAACCACTTATGAGCCAAAACAGATAATCCTGTATAAAGATTACCCATTTTTTATGAGGAATGATTGCACGTAAAATGCGAAAAAAATCATATGCAAACAATAATAAAATTCCCGAAAAGATGGAAAATAAAAAAAACTGTCCCTCGTGTATGATTGTGTCCACTACTTCCACCCCTATTTAAACAATCTACTCAAAAAGCTTTCATTATTTTTTCCTGTCTTTTTGTCATCTGCATATGCAAAACTGTCTATGGTTCCATCCACATCTACTTCGCCTTTTTCCAAAGAAAGACGGTTGACATGCAATTCTTCCCCTCGCATCATAAGCATTCCCTGAATGGTATCCAGGATAATTTCACTGGCATCAAAAGAAAGAACATCATTTACCCCTGTCAAAAAAACGGTATGCCTATTGTGGATTACAATTTTATGATTCTTTCCCTCTGCAGACTGTCTCTCTTCTATCATAAATTTCTCCTCCTTAAAAGCAAATATTCCTGTAACAGTTCAGTCGGGTAGAACTGTTACATATTCCATCACTGTTACTAAATATATGCCAGAGGTTTTTACTTTTAGAACAGAAATCACTGCTCCATTTTACAAATACTTATACAATTCTTTTGCATCGTCTTTCTTTACGGTTTCTGCTACATTTAGTACCTCAACCTTTACATTTTTATTTCCAAATGAAATTTCAAGAATATCTCCCGCCTTTACAGAAACGGATGCTTTTGCCACCTTTCCGTTTACCATAACACGCCCCGCATCGCAAGCTTCATTTGCCACAGTTCTGCGTTTGATCAATCTGGAAACTTTTAAAAACTTATCTAATCGCATAATTTTTTCTCCCTATCTAAACAAAGTGGAAGTCTGCTTCAACTTCCTTAATCCCTCACTCATGAGGGACTTGCTCTATAGAACACATTTCCTATAGAGTAAAACAAAGAGGCTTCTACACAACTGTGCAGAAACCTCGCATGTTCTCGTAAAACTACTATACACTCTTATTTGTTGATAGTATCTTTTAATGCCTTACCAGCCTTGAACTTAGGTGCCTTAGATGCAGGAATGCTCATTGTAGCACCAGTCTGAGGATTTCTACCTTCTCTTGCTGCTCTTTCAGCAACTTCAAATGTACCAAATCCAACTAATTGAATCTTTTCACCCTTTGTTAACTCTTCTGTTACTACATCGATGAAAGCCTTTAATGCCTTCTCTGAATCTTTCTTAGATAATTCTGTCTTTTCTGCAATTGCTGCAACTAATTCTGCTTTGTTCATGGATTAACTCCTCCTCTAAAATAATTGTAATTTTACTAACGAGCTCCGACACTCGCTTATTTTTCCTCTTCCCAGTCTAATAGACATATGGAAAGTAAACTGGCATTTTTGCTTCTCCTCATCTCCGCCAAAACACCCATACATCCATTTATAAACGGAAATGCCTTATTTGTCAAGAAAATTTAACCATTAATATAGGCTGACGCCTTATTATTTGCACTTTTGCACAACATTTTACGCTAAATTTAGTGGTTTTGACTACACTTTTTCCTATATTTTTGCTCATTTAATAAGTTGTATTTCCCTTATTTCCCCTATATTTCCATTTGTTTTCCCAAAAAATCCGCAGCAGTGGAAGCTAATTTTTTATCTGCTTCATTGCTACCTGCTTCTTCTCTTTTTATAAAAAAAACAACTGCACCAATCGCATCTCCTTGACATAAAATTGGTGCAATCACCTGTTTTTGGTATTCAATGCCTGCCCCCTGTATTGCCAGACCTGCTCCATTCTGTCCATTTCTTACTAAAACACTGCGATTTTCAATAATTTTCTCCAGCTCGTTACTGAGTGGCTGATTTATTAATTCTTTCCGATTGCTTCCTGCTGCTGCAATAATTTGATCTCTGTCAAAAATACAAATAGTATATCCTGTATTTTCTGCCAAAGCCTCGGCATATTGTACTGCAAAACTTCCCAAATCCCCAATCGGAGAGTATTTTTTTAAAATAATTTCTCCATTTCGATTTGTAAAAATCTCCATTGGATCTCCTTCCCGTATTCGAAAGGTTCTTCTAATTTCTTTTGGAATTACAATTCGCCCAAGGTCATCTAAACGCCTTATTACACCTGTTGCTTTCATATCCTAATTCCCTCCTGTTTTCTACATACTTTTCCATATATGGGTAGTATGTGGAAAGAGTTAGGAAATTATACGTTGCGATTCAGAGAGTGCATCTATATACACTGCGTTTAATTCAACAATTTATACAAATGTTCCTCTTTTGCAAAGTTACTCATTTCATATAAAACAAGCACATCTGCTTTTGGATTTTCCTGAACAATTTTTTTTACGGACAAATTGTAGTAACGAAGATCCAACATAATAATTTTTTTATATTGACCGATGAGCATAGGAACCAGACTATTTGCAAAGGAATCTTTAATTACCAGCAAAGTTCCCGCTGTCGCTTTAGGATTTTCTATTTCTACTATGCCATAATTACCACCAAAATAAACAGCGTACTTATCGTTTCCCTGTAACTTTTCCTCTACATAAATGCCCTGACGCACCTCTCCGTCACAAGTAACTTTTAAAGGTTGCGGCAATGCCTTCGGAATATCCAAACCATCCTCCTGTGGATGTCGTTCCAATACCTTAGCGTACATTGTTCCTAAAAAATGTTTACTCACCCTTGTTGGCAAAAATGTTTCATAAGGTACTGTTTTATTCCCCCATTCTTTTTGCAAGGCTGTATAGGCAATATAGGCCCCTTGCAAGGTCCAATGATGATCAGTTTTAAAATAGACCTGTTTTGTCTTTGCTGCCCGCTGAAGCTCTTTTCTAATGTCCAGCCACCCTATATTTATGTAATTTTTTCCTTTTTGATACAAATCTGTATCATTATACATAACGGCCCCCTTCGGCAGTTTATCTTTTAATAGACACCCTCTGGATGGCACCAACAACATTGCTTTTCTTTTTATTCCATCAGAAAAAAAATGTTGCACCATTTTTAAATTATTTTTATAACGCGCCTTAGAAATCTGACTGTCCAATACTTGTTCCAGATAATATCCATCTTTTCCTAAATAAACTCCGTTGATACAGCTATTTCCTATCTTTTTTTCCATGTCGGTAGAAAGCTCCATCCATTCTTTTCGTAATGGAAATTGATCATTTGCATAGTTATCTAATTGTTTCTGCACACTTCCTTCCAAAATACCTTTCCAGGAAACGATTGGAAAGGTTGCAAGATAACGATTTTCCTGCTCTGAAAATGTCTTTTGCTTCCCTGCAAAAATAAAAACTCCAAACAGTGTAAGGCAACCGAGGACTCCCACTATATAAATGCTTTGTAAAATACTTCTGTTTTTCATATTCTCTCCCTTCGATAGCAACATAGGCAATCACAAAAACCTCTAAAATACAACCTTCAAGAATTTGCAAATGCCTAAAAACATCAAAATCTAAAATATAAAAATGGATTGTAACTTCCCCGAACTAAAAAAGCAATACTAACTACCAACAGAAAACAAGAATATAAATAATATAATGGCTCCTTCCATACTGTTGGCACTACATGATCTGCTATCTTTTTAGGCAAGGAAGTTGCGCCTATAGCTAAAAGAATGAAAAACAAAATGGTGTTTGTCCAGCTATACACTCCGATTGGGCTGCTTATTTTTACCCCATTTCCAACCATTGCCTTTAGCATAGAGAGCAACTGTTCCGTTTTTTCACAGCTAAATAATACCCAGCCAAACAATACGACCAATAATGTATATGTATGTTTCCAAAGAGCAGCCAAACTGTTCTCTTTCTTTCCACACCTTTTATCTTGATTTTGTTTTTTCTTAAAGATTTGCCAAATTCCCTTTTCCAAAACCAAAAATAGAAAATAGTACATTCCCCATACCACAAAGTTCCATCCGGCACCATGCCATAATCCCGTTAGGAACCAAACAATAAACAAGTTTATAATTTGGCGTTTCCATCCTTTTTTATTGCCACCAAGCGGAATATATACATATTCCCGAAACCATCCACTCAGTGTCATGTGCCATCTTCTCCAAAATTCAGTTATACTCTTTGCTTCGTAAGGATAATAAAAATTTTCAGGAAATGTAAAACCAAACATTTTTCCTAATCCAATTGCCATATCTGAGTAACCAGAAAAGTCAAAATAAATCTGAAACATATAAGAAATTGCCGCAAGCCAGGCAACAGACATACTCCAGTCTCCGTCTGTCAGACTTTTCATTTGCTCATATAAAGCCCCTGCCTGATTTGCCAATAACACTTTTTTCCCAAGTCCGATTGTAAAACGACTAAAACCATTGGCAACATTCGCAATAGTAACACTTCGATTTTGTAATTGCTTTTCCACACAGGAATATTTCACAATCGGTCCTGCAATCAGTTGTGGAAAAAGGCATACATACATGGAAAAATCCACAAAATTCTTTTGACACTGCACTTTTCCCAAATATACGTCTATGGTATACGACATAGTCTGAAATGTATAAAACGAAATTCCAATTGGCAGTGCCAATGATAACAGCGAAAACTGGCTTCCAAACAACTGATTGAGAGTGGAAAGTAAAAAATCTGTATATTTAAAGTATCCAAGCATACCAAGATTTCCTACAACAGACAGAACAAGTATATATTTGTCCCATTTTTTTCCGTGTTTCTTACAGTAATCTATGATTCTTCCATTCGTATAATCAAACACCGTAGAAAATACCATAATGCAAATGTATACTGGTTCTCCATAAGCATAAAAAAGCAAACTAAGTAGCAAAAGCCACATATTCCGTAACCGCTTTGGCAAAAGAAAATATCCAATGCATACAATCGGCAAAAATGCGCACAAAAATATAATACTACTAAAAACCATTCTACTCTCCTCTATTTAAAGTACGACTCAAATGCCTGTTGCACAACACCACTTTTTTCACTAACAATCAATACAACGCAATTCTTTTTATAAGTTATTACAGCATCTTCCAACATAGAAACCTGATCCGGAGCATATGCCTGCATTGTGCCTTTTCGATTTTTCAAATGTGTATGTAAGGATTCCATCAATTCTGCTACATCTGCTTCATCTTTCAATGTAATAACCGCAATTTCTTCCGCTGTCCCCTTCTTTGCATAAGCGTATGCGTATGCATCAATTAAATCATAGTCCATATCAGATAAAGCACTAAATTTCAGCTCTCCTTCCTTTTCCTTACTACTTGCTTGTTGCATGGAAGGCAGCGTAGTATCTGCCTTCATTAAAGTTTCTTGCAATTTTGCTACATCCACGTTATTCTTTTTTCCTGTACCGCTCTTTCCACAACCAACAACTACAATAAGTGAAAAAATCAGTAATAATGCAATGCTTTTCTTCATCTTATTTCTCCTCTAACCCTCTCTTGTACCTTCTATTTCTTTTTCCCTACTAACTTCCTCTTCTGTATCTTCCGTCAACGTAACACCGAATGCCTTAGATACTGCTTTTCTAATTTTCTTAACCAGCTTTTTATCTAAATTGCTATTTTGCTCTTCTGCCTCCGAATAGTTACTGATTGAAATAGCTAATACATAACTTCCTTTTCCATCTTCATACCAACTTGCCTGTGTACTAATGTCATCCATTCCTGTGCTAGACATAGAAAGTGCGTTTGACACATCATTCATCATAGATTCTACTAATTCCATTTCCTTTTCGGTTATTTTCTTTTTAAAGCGGAAATATAAGCCACTTTTCTTTTTTTCGATCGCCTTCTTTATTTTTGCCGGTATCTGATAGAAACTTGAAATCTCTACTGCATTTTGAACTGGATAACAATATTTTACGCCCTTTGCCTCTGGCACTCCAGCACTTTCCCAATCATGTCCAGACATGGCAATTCCGTCTGGCATATTAAAATTGGCATATTGGGATGATCCAGATACATCGCTGTAAATATCCACATGATACCAGTTTCCATCATCTAATTTCACCAAATCCCAGGAATGATAATCATTATGTACAACATGGCACTCTATATCCAACATCTCCATAAACAGACGAAATGTAGTTGCATATCCGACACAGACAGCCTTTTTTCCATTCAATACCCCACCAGGTGTATACGTGTTGTTGGCGCGGTTGGAAACACTGATTGTATTAGTTGAATCACTGCTTATATTTTTATACATCCAATTGTATACTGCAATTTCTTTTTCGTAATCGGTCTTACAGTTCTTTGTAACCTTTTCTACTATTTTTCTTGCCATTTTTTCTGTTTCTTTTTCGATTGCGGATAACTTTGAATCATCCCCATTTTTGTAGGCATCTGATATTGGTTTTGTGCTTATGATTTCATAAGAATCTGCAACCTTAACACCATCTTCTTGATAATTACTTTCCTTTTCCGCCTCTTCCGCTTGCTTTTTCAACTGTTTGTCTACATATTTTAGTATTTTTTTGTCATTCTTCTGACTTTCCTTCAACTGGTATGCACCCAGTCCTAAGTTTCCCACCAGACAAGCGGCGATTCCAACCCCTAAAATTCCTTTTGCTACTGCTTTTCCCTGTTTGTTCATTTTCCTTTTCCTCCAAATTCTTTTAGCTTACTACAAGCCCCTCTTATTTGATGCATAAATCTTGCCTGTATATACCCATCGTTCCCACATAGGAACACCTGTTCCGTATGCAAACAACTCATATTCTACTAAAATTATATTTATGTCAAAAATAAGGCAGGCTCTATATACAGCTATAATACCTCATTTTTGCGTTAAAATCATTACGTTTGTTTTACAAAATAATTACATTTTTATTTCAACCAATTAGAAGTACCTGTAGCGAGTTATCCACGAAGTTTCAGAATATTCCACTGAACTAAAACAAATTTTTCCCTAAAGCAAACAAAAAGCAATTGCAAAACACAACTTACCCTTTCACGTTTCACAATTGCCTATTTTTTACCTTATTTTATTCCCACTGCATCTCTATGGTTGCATATATTTTTCCAGCTTCTGTACATAATGTTACAGTATCCTTCGTCTTTTCTTTGTAAATCATAGGATACACTGTATCACCGAGCATTGCAGATTTTTTGTACTCTGCACGAAATGCATGAATTTTAGGTACCTTTCCAATCGCTTCACATGCCATACGAAGATACTCTACGTTATTTACATGTCCATTCGTATCAATCTGATAACTTCCAATAACAATTGGTCTTCCTTTTTCAGCCGCTACATCTGGTATTTTAATTTTTGTTGGCGGATATTCCATTGGAAATTTTTCTTCAAAGGTATACGCATCCACCTGCTCTTGTTCCACACGATCAGGAACCATTTTTTCCATATCCATATATAGCCATACAGAATTTGCTACTGCCACATACGCACCGTTTTCATCCTGCATCATAAGGTTTCGATACCCAAAAGAACGTTTAAAATCATATGCATTCGTAGAAATCGTTACCTTTTCTCCAAATTTGGGATAACGATTTACTTGTATCTGCCAAGATAATAATACCCAGCCTTTCTTTTCCTTCATTAAGTATTCTACCCCAAATCCAACTTCCTCCGAATGAAAGGTAGCACAATCCTGAAAATAATCCATCAACGCCTCTAATGTCAAGGTTCCATCTGCTCCTACTTCGCTGTATCTGATCCTCCCGTTAAATGTATACATTGTTTTCCTTCCCTTCTAAAATGTAAATAAGTAATTACAAAATTCTTAAAGTAAAGTAAATTTCACAATCACCTAAATAATGTAAAAAATCTGCAGTATCACTTCAGAGTTTTTAACCCTGACACCATATATAATATTGCAAAAAAGAAAAGACTGCAACCCTTCCGTTACAGTCTTTTGTATTTCATTGCTATTCTGTTGCATCTGGTGTATCTACAACATCTGCATCTGGATTTTCGTAAACAACTGTATTTGAACTTCTGAAAATAGTTTCTCCAGAACCAAGCTGATTTACCACGATCTCGTCTCCGTCCTTCACATTATCCTTCTTGGTCGTAAGCATATTGCCACTAACATAGTTCGTTCCAACACGTTTTCCGTTTATATAAATTTTACTCCACTTAGTAAAATTGGATCCACACAAAACAACACGATTTCCTGCTACATTGTCATCCACTTTGTCAATTACAACATCCTCTACACCCATTTCTAAATTTGTTGCCGGATATTTGTCCAAACCATCATAACAATAACGTTTACCATATAATATATCATACTGAAGGTCCTCTAACCCATCTAAATATGCCTTTTGATTTTTCGATTTTGCATGGGTCTGGTGATAATTTAGTATGGTTCCTTCGTGTATCCCCATATTATTTGTTACGCTTGCCATCAACTGATAAGATGCTAAATCCACATCTTTCTTTTTCAGTCCCATATTATTCCATGTTACATACTTTGTTTTATAAATATCGTTCGATACCATATCTTTATTTTCTAATCCCATTGTAGGCAAATGATCTCCGAAAAATACAATAATCGTATCTTCGTCACGCTTGCTCATTTCCTTAATTAGATTTTTCATAAAGGTATCCACTTCATTTAATTGATTTACATAATATGTCCATTGATTCTTTTTCGCCACATCTTCCATACCTTCAATCGTATAGGTTGGATCCTGAATAACAGGTTCTTTCGGATAATCACCATGGCTGCCTACTGTAATAATATAAGTAAAATCAGCCTGATTTGGTGTATAATCCATAGCTTTTGTTGTTTCTTTTACAAGAATATCATCCGTTGCCCAACTTCCATTTGGTGTATACTGCGTAATATTCATCATTTCCTTACTTGTAAATGTATCAAATCCCATTTTAGAAAATGCATTAGCACGGCTATAAAAATTTCCACCATTATTATGTACGACATGCGTACCATAACCTATGCCAGATAAATCCGCTGCCACACTTTCGCAAGATTTCTTTTTTAAAATCGTCTTGTATGGATACTCACCTGTACCAAAGTAATCAATACTCATACCAGTCAAGACTTCAAATTCCGTATTTGCTGTTCCAGCTCCTACAACCGGAACCTCACAGTATCCGGAGGTATATTTCTTCTCCAATTCATGGAAAGTTGGAATAGGGTCCTTGTTTGTTTTAAGAAACTTAATTTCTCTTGGATCACAAAAAGATTCCAGCAATACACAAATAATATTTGGTTGTTTCTTTTTCTTTATTTTTGTTGTTTTCTTTTTTTCATCTACTTGGTCTTGAATATGTTTGATTGTTTCCTCAGAATAATCTTTTGGTTTACTCATGCCTCGATCCATAACACTACAAGAAAAACCATAAATAAACCCATAGTTTTCATAACCTTGTGCAATATTTGCAAAATAATCTGCCACAACTTTACTATTCTGCGCTGCATGTGTTGTAACAGGCAATCCAATCAATACAAGCAAGCATACAGCAGTTGGCATAATTACCATATGGATCTTTCCCTGATATTTTGGTCCTTTTATAAACAAGATCAAACAAACGAAAAAGAACGCAGAAACTCCAAAAATAACTTGAGAAATCTGGCTGGAGGTAAAATAGTTTGTATTATTTGACATAGCAAATAATTCCGGCAAACATTTTAAATCTGTATAACCAAATGGTGTAACACGATTGGATAATACACATCCATTTACAATCCCTAGAAACATCCAAAATCCAGCGATGATAAATCTTAAAAACGCTCTTCTTCGAAATAAATAAACGATGGTCAAGGAACAAAATACAATAAATGCATTGTATAAAAACGCCATGGTATGTAAATCCACAAATTCACATGCCGAAGTAAAGCCTCTACGCGAAACCAATTCTACGCCAAATACAATTGCACATGATATTAACATATGAAACAATAGCGAAAAACGATTCAAAAAAGCAATTGTCTTCATATATTTTTCCGAATGTTTCTTTTCTTCTTTTTTTGAAAACAATTTCTGAAATGCTGTTTTCATTTTAGCAAAGATTTCTCTCTTCATCTTTTCTCTTCTCCTTATCTTTTTTTGTGCAGCAAGGGGTATCCCTTCTGCAATTTCACACTTTTTTAACTCATTTACAACCTTGAACAAAGTGAAAAGTCCACTAGAATTCTCCAAAATTCACACTCACTAAAGTCCTGTTCACTTTGCGTACCAGATGCGTGTTGCATGCCTTTGCAACAATATTCTTTGCACGTCTGTGTACACTCTCACAGAGTGCTTTTTACTCTATAAGATGCACTTTTTTATAGAGTAAAATTAGATTTGCTTTCTAAATTATACTCAAATCTCCTATTTTTCACAAGTCTTTTTTACTGGGAATTGACGTAAAATTTACTTTTGGATACTATTTTAAGGGTACAATGCGCATGCATTCAATATTTGGTAAGATTTTTGCAACTTAGGACAAAAGTAAGTATCATAGAAAAAAGCAGCCAAGAAATATATTCAGTTTATATATTTTTTATATTTTCTATTTTTTTTTTAGAGTTTGTACACACTCTCTCCACAACTTCCACCTATAATAATACTTGCAAGAATTTTTCATACATTTGAATACTCCCCTCTTATCAATCTATATAGTCATTGATTTGAGAACGAAAAAGGAGCTGTTTTCCATGCAGCTCCTTTTTCGTGTCTTCTCTCTGTTATAATTCCGTTCGCCCCTCTAAAGCCCTTAAAAGTGTGACCTCATCTATATACTCTAAATCCCCTCCTACCGGTACTCCACTGGCGATTCGTGTAACTTTTATTCCAGTTGGCTTTATTAGTCTGCTAATATACATAGCGGTTGTTTCCCCTTCAAGGCTTGAGTTTGTAGCAATAATTACCTCATCAACATCCCCTTGTAAACGCAAGATTAGTTCTTTTAATTTGATATCTCCAGGCCCAATTCCAAGCATAGGAGAAATCGCACCATGCAAAACATGGTACACTCCATCAAACTTCTGGGTTTTCTCATATGCTGCTAAATCTCTTGGGTTTTCCACCACCATGATCACGCGATGATTTCTCTCTTTATTTTTACAAATCGGACACAGTTCATCATCTGTTAAAGTATAACAGTTTTTACAATACCGCACTGTATTTTTAGCTTCCATAATGGTATTCGACAATTCCTCCACCTGCTCTTTGGGAAGATTTATAATATGAAACGCCAATCGCTGCGCTGATTTTGCCCCAATTCCCGGTAATTTTGATAATTCTTCTATCAATTTGCTAATTTGTCCACTATAATAATCCATTTTCTGTCATCCTTTATAAATTTTATTTGTAACAGTTCAGCCGGGCAGAAATATTACTTATATTACTATCATTGCAAAATTTCCAATAAGTCCTCTCGTGTAAGACGTCCTTCGGACATTTCCTTACACGAAAGAATCTGATCTGCTAAATCTCTTTTTCTTTCCTGTAGTTCCAATATTCTTTCCTCAATACTATCTGCTGCTATCATTTTAAATACTGTTACCGCACGTTTCTGCCCAATACGATGCGCTCTGTCCGTTGCCTGATTTTGTGCAGCCAGATTCCACCAGGGATCAAAATGTATCACCATATCTGCTCCTGTCAGATTCAGTCCGGTTCCTCCGGCACGTAGGGAAATCAAAAAGACTGGCACCTCATTTTCATTAAATTCATTTGCCATCTCGATGCGTTGTTCTTTTTTGGTAGCTCCAGTTAGTTTATAATAAGAAAGTTTTTCTTTTTCCAGTTCCTCTCCAATCCGTTCTAACATCGTTGTAAATTGGGAAAAGATTAAAATCTTATGACCACTTTCAATTGCGTCCAGAATCATTTCCATGCACATAGACAGTTTTGCAGAGTTTCCTTTATAGTCTTCATAACACAATAAGGGATCACAACAAATTTGACGCAATCTTGTCAACTCAGACAAAATTTGAATCTTATTTGTTTTAAACTCTTCCTCTGTTTGTTTCTCCAAGCTTCGCTTTAACATCTGCACTCTGGCAGAGTATAATTTCTGCTGTTCTCCTTCCATCTTGGCATATACCACATGTTCCATCTTTTTGGGAAGATCTTTTAGCACATCCTCTTTCAAACGCCGCAATATAAATGGTCTTACCATATTTTTCAAGCGAACGGACGCCTTGGTATCCGCCTGACCATCCTTATTTTTTCCATTTACAATAGCAGTTTCAATTTCTTCTTTAAAATGCTTATAGCTAAATAACAAGCCAGGCATTAAAAAGTCAAAAATACTCCACAATTCACTAAGTCTATTTTCAATTGGCGTACCCGTAAGTGCAATTCTTGTATTAGACGAAATGCTTTTTACTGCTTTTGCTGCCTGCGTGGACGCATTTTTTATATATTGTGCCTCATCAATCACATGAATATCAAAGTGACATTCTTGATAGGCTGCCTGATCCCGCTTTAGCAAATCATAAGAAGTTATCCAGATATCATTATCCTTTCCTTCTGCAATCTGCCCCCGGCGAGCGGCTGCACTACCACTAATAATCTGAACAGTAAGCTCTGGCGCAAACTTTATAATTTCATTCTCCCAGTTATACACTAACGATGCTGGACACACAACAAGGGCTAGTATTGTATTCTTTTTTCCACCCTGCTCTTTCCATTCGTCCTTTACTGCCTGAAACAAGGTAATCATCTGCAACGTCTTTCCAAGTCCCATGTCATCCGCCAGAATACCGCCAAATCCATACTCTCGTATCGTCCGTAGCCAACGATATCCTTTTTTCTGATAGCTTCTTAAAACCGCATATTGCTGCTGTGGAATCTCATAGTCACTATCCTCTACATTTTTGATATTTCGTATCAAATCTTTAAATAAATGGTTTCGATGTACATGCACTTGTTCCCCTGCATCACGCAACACTGCATCTACAAATAAAGCTCGATGTTTTGGAAGGCGTATCGTTCCATTTTTCAATTCTTTCCCTGTAAGTTCCAGTCCATCTGCCAGCTCTGATAATACAGAAAGGGAAGAATCTTCCAATTCTAAAAATTGCCCGTCCTTTAGTCGATGGTATCGTTTACGTAATTTATAACTATTTAAAATAGCATCTAATTCCGCATAGGGAAGTTGCTCAGACTGCACAGATAAATCCAGTAAATTGCTCTGTATGGACACACCTAAATCTACACTTGGTGTTTGACGAATTCCATTTTTCTTAAATTCCTCCGTCGCAAATACATGCCCAATTTCATTCAGTTCATCGATGCCTTCCGCCAATAAAGCATACAATTTGTCCTCTTCTAAAATCATAAAATCTGAGTATTTTCTTCGTGCTTGTACAAAGTAACGTTCCAAAAGCTGGATACACGCTGCCTCCTTTGCTACATCACGATAAACCGAAGAATCCGTTTCTTCAAATATGCGGTATTTCTGACTACCATATTGACATTCCACCCTACAGGTAACACCAATTTCCACATCATCATCCAAGTACATATAAATCTCTGCTTCTGGCGGCTGATATTCTTCAATTGCAATGGACTTTTCTCTTATACGAAAATACTTGGATAATTTAGGGATAATTGCAGCACATACACTCTGTAAATCCTCATCCGCAATAAATAAACTTTGCATTCGGCCATTATACAGTTGTTCAAATATAATACGCAAATCCCTGCAAAATCCTTCTTTACAATGATAAATCATATTATGATCTACAATAAAAATTTCTGTGGTTCCAAGCATAATCTGCATTTCAGGAAATTCCAGATACGCACCACCCTCTGTCTTTTCTAATTGCAACTCTAAGTCTGGATTTTTTTTCTGCAAATAGTAATTTTCCCCTCTTGTGGCTCCTAAGATGGTTTCATAATGATTGCCATTCCATTGTACTCCACGCAAAGCAGCACTTTCCTCAATTGCACCAATTAATTGTTCAAACAATAATCCATTTAGTGATATTTCCTTGGTAGATGGTCCATAATAAAAACTCCTTCTCTGACCTTTTCCCTTAAGATTTACATAACGAGTAATAAAATCTAACAAAGGAAGCGATGTAGAAACAAAGTTTTCTCTTGCATGTACAAAGGAAAGATTTTTACCATAAGAAAAATACTCTCTTGTTTCAATAAGTCCTACAAATTCCTCTAATGATTTCAGCACATATTTTTTCTTTCCACCAATTCGAAAGGAAACACACAAATTTCCATATCCATTTTCCCGATAAATATGTGGCTCAATCTCCACTTTTTCCTGTTGCTGAACTCCATGATAAACGTGGTCCTGCACATCCTTTGCCAAACGATCTAACATTTTTGTTATCGTTATATCCGATTGTTGTTTTGGCACCTGTATTCCCTTTTTTACACTTCCGATACCAAGCAAGCGCCGAAGTTGCTGCTCTTTTGTTTCTGTCTTTTTTTCATTTTGAATCTTTTCTACATCTTCCAGAAATTCAATAAAATCATTCACAACCGGATACTTTTCTTTTTCTTTCTTTTTTTCCTCTTCGATTGCTACTAAAGCTAATCCTACAATATGCTTACAATAGCCCGGAATACTTCGATATGCCTCGCATTCACAATGTGTCGCAATAATCTCCTGACGTTTTTCATCAAAGTCCAGCGATACTTTATAATGCGCCTCTATGTTTCCTGCCACTTTTCCATTTATATATTGTACCTGATCCTGTTCATCTCTTTCTATTAACAAATCCTCTACTGCACCAGTGGAAGCTAACTGTTTTCCCTTTCGAAATGCCGCTGCAGTTGTATTATGCTTTATTAAATCCTCTGTCAATGCCATAACCGATACTCACTTCTTTCCGGCCCAACTCTTTTTTCGATAAAGTGGACACTCAAAATTCTTATTGCCATCTTTTCATTATAGCATATTTTTTCACATCCTGGACGGCATTTTAAAAATGTTTCGAATAAAATTTTGCAAAATCCACATACTACTATTATGATTTGTTATTTTCTTTTTTACTCCGTAATCCTTTAAATGCCATTGTCAAACGTCTATATTTTCAAAACATAGGTGTTTGACAATACATTTCTAACAGAGTAAGCCAAAAGAAAACAATGCAAATCCGTTTCCTTTTTCTTGTTTTCTTCCTTTGGGGAAAACTTAATATAAAACTATTTTTAAGGAGGTAGCATTATGGCTTCAAATCATTGTATTGCATGTTCTGTTGACAAATGTACACATCACGCTTCAGGAGAGAATTACTGCACATTGGAAAAAATCAATGTAGCAAAATGCGACTGTAATACTCACACACGCGAAGATACAGAATGTAATTCATTCCAGGCAAAATAGCGGACATCTCTATCCCTTTATGTGTCAAAATAGGCTAGCTACAAAATGTAGCTAGCCTATTGCATTGTTACTATATTGATTGGCATTAGAATGGGAAACCGCTACCAAAACTACTTGTAAGTCCTCCAGTAATGTTATCCATTGCCTGTGCTGTTTCTTCTTCCATAGAACGATATGCCTCATTTGTTGCTGCCATAATAAGATCTTCTAATGTTTCAATATCGTCTGGATCTACAACTTCTGGCTTAATTGTAATTTTAGCGATTTCTTTTTTTCCACTAACTTCTACTGTTACCATACCACCGCCTGCACTTGCCTGCCATGTCTTTTCTTCAAATTCTTTTGTTTTTTCTTCCATCTGACGCTGCATCTTCTGTGCCTGCTTCATCAAATTTCCCATATTTCCAGGCATTCCTGAAAATCCACCTCTTTTTGCCATTATTAATATCTCCTTTCTTTTTCGAAGAAATGTATGCATTTTCATAATCGTTTAACCAAGAATATTATAAAGTACCGGATATTCACACAGTATATCCTCTAAACAATAACGAACACTTTGTTATTTCATATCTGCTAAATAGAAACATTGTTCCGTCACTCTTGACCTATAAGCAGTCACAAACAGTAGGAACAATCCCTTTTTCTTGGCTGAACCATTATACAATTCATCTCTTAGAACTATATTACAATATGTTTTCTGAAATAGCAACCCATTGCTACTATTCCTTTGCGTCATGTGTAACCGTTCGTTGCTGTTCCGCCAGGCAGAACTGTTACCATTTATTCTTCGATTTCAATTTCCATTTTAGAAAATTTGCTTAAATCCAGAATATCGGCATCGTCCCTATTTTGTTTATCCATACACCTAACATTTATTTCCACTTCTTTTTGTAATTGTTTCTCAATGACATCTTTTAGTTCTTGTTTATGTTCTCCATTATCAAACATAGAACAACGTACATCATCATCAAACAAAAGAAGCAAACTGTTTCCTTCTCCAACGGAAGGAATTGCACCAACCAAAAGTGCTCTGCTACTAGATGGCATATTCGCACAGATTCTATCCCAGTTTTTAGCAACTCCCTGCAATTCTTCCGGTATTGCTTTCTGCAATTTTTCTATTGTTTTGGGTTCCTTTTCCACTTTTACTTCCTGCTTGGATTGTATGTTTTGTGCAGGTGTTTGTTGTGCTACAACCACACCGTTTTCCATCTGCCTCTCCAACACACGAATACGGTCCAAAATAGAGTCATAATTGGTCTCCATTGCTGGTTTACAAAGTTTGATCAATGCAACCTCAATCAACACACGCTTCTGTGTAGCATATCGTATTTGATTGGATAATTCGGATAATACCCGAATATAGCGCATCAACGTATCTGCTTCCACCATTTCCGCTTCCTTTTCCATCACAGGAAAATGCTCAGAAGATACATCCACAACCTCTCTTGCCTGTTTAGAAGTCTTTACAAGCAATAAATTTCGCAAATACCAGATAAAGTCCATTACTACCTGTGTCAACTCTCTACCTCTGGTAATCAGTTCCTCCAAAATCTCCATACATCCACTTACATTTCCCTCTGCCACATATTGGAACAATGCTGAAAATATGTCTGTGTCCACTGCACCCAGTACTTCAAGCACTTTATCATAGGTTAATTCTTCTCCCAGATAAAATGCTATACAGCGATCCAAAAGACTCAATGCATCACGCATAGAACCGTCTCCTGCTTTTGCAATAAAACGGATTGCCTTTTCTTCCGCTTGTACATTTTCCTTTTCCAGAAGTTCTTTTAATCGGTCTGCAATTACGTCTATGGTAATTCGCCGAAAATCATAACGCTGGCAACGGGATAATATGGTAATTGGTATTTTATGTGCCTCCGTCGTTGCCAATATAAAAATAACATATTCCGGTGGTTCCTCCAACGTCTTTAATAGCGCATTAAATGCACCCGTTGAAAGCATATGCACCTCATCAATAATGTATACTTTATACTTTCCCTGAGCAGGGGAATACTGTACATCTTCCACAATTTCTCGAATATTATCCACACCATTATTAGATGCTGCATCCATTTCAATCACGTTCATGGAAGTCTGCTCATTAATTGCTTTACAGGTCGCACAGGTATTACAAGGACTTCCATCAATGGGATGTTCGCAATTCACTGCCTTGGCTAATATCTTAGCAATGGTTGTCTTACCCGTTCCTCTTGTACCACAAAACAAAAATGCATGTCCAATCCTACCTGCACGAATCTGATTGCGGAGGGTACGCACAATATGTTCCTGTCCTTTTACATCCTCAAATTCGGTTGGACGAAATTTTCGATATAAAGCCGTATAAGACATGGTTCTCTTCCTTTCCTTTCGTCAAACGGATATTCGCAATCCGCTTCGCTACTTGCTCATAACCAAATAACTGCTTCACAATTTATCAGGAGAAGCTTGCACTCCTCCTGATACAAGCAAATCCCCACCCACCACTTATTGCTTTTCGCAATTAAAGCCGGGGACTTACTTGATTCGGTTAAAGTGTTTCTGAATCCAAAATAATGGTAAACGGTCCATCATTGCAGAGACTTACCTGCATATCTGCGCCAAACTCTCCATGCTGGCAACTTCCATATTTCTCTTCTGCCAACCTTAAAAAATATTCATAAAGTTCTTCCGCCTCCTGTGGTTTACCTGCATCCATAAAACTTGGTCGATTTCCTTTTTTGCAATTTGCATATAAAGTAAACTGAGACACAATTAACAACTCTCCGCCCACATCTGCAATTGATTTATTTGTCTTTCCATCTGCATCCTGAAAAATGCGAAGCTTAATCATCTTGTCAAACAGCTTGTCTGCGACTTCTTTTGTATCACCAGCTCCAGCCCCAAACAAAACCATATAGCCTTTTCCAATTTTTCCCACACACTCTCCTGCTATTTCTACAGAAGCTTGCGTCACTCTTTGAATTACCAATTTCATTTTATCAAATCCTCTATTTTAATATTACAACAGAATAAGGTGGCAATGTTACCGTATCATCCGATAAAGTGACTTCATTACCATCTGTACTAGCATACCCACGAATTCCCTGATACTTGTAAGTATCCTTGCTAACCGTCACTTTCTTTTCTTCCGTAGACATATTATAAAGCATCACGAGTTTACTGCCTTTATATTCCTTTGTAATTGCACAGATTGCCTCATCCTTTACTTCTGGAATTAAAGCCATTTCACCTCTGGCAATCTCTGGATTTTCATTTCGCAGACGAAGACATCGTTTTATAAAGTTTAAAATAGAATTTTCATCCGCTTGCTGTTCCTCTACAGAAGGAAAACGATTTTCAATTTCATCCATATCTTTCGGCCCATCTGTGATACCTGTTTGATCGGTAGCAGACCAATACATAGGGGAACGGAAATTTTCATCCTTTCCAGCACCAGTAAGTGCAATTTCCTCTCCATAATATACAAATGCATTTCCACTCATAAAAAGTTCTAATGCATATGCCATTTTTATCTTTTCCTCTGATACAAGAATATTTGCCATTCGTCCGGTATCGTGATTTGTCAAGAATTCAGCGACCGTTGCCTTTGGATTTGCTTCTTTTGTCATATCCTGAATATTTAACATTGCATTTGCAAAACTCTGTCCTACATCCTTTGATTGACTTTGTCTCACCATAGACACAATCACTCCTGTTGACTGTCCAAAGCTAAAGTCGAAAGTACTGTCAATTCCACTCTTCAAATATTCTGCTGCTACATTATAATTATCCCATACTTCGCTAACAATATATGCATCCTTTTTTTGAGATTTTACATAATCATTAAACCACTTGAGTATTTTAATATTACTTTCCTCACCATTTGTAAAGTATTTTACACCATCCAGTCTAAAACCGTCCACACCCAAATCCAACCAGAACTTAGCTGCTTTTTCCAATTCCTTCTGAACTGTTTTGTTTTTTAAATTTAAATCGGGCATTCCCTCCCAAAACTGACCTTCATAGTACCAATCTGTAGAACCCACCTGATAATAGGTCTGTTCTTTCACTTGATTTTTGGGTACAAAATTATAGTAAGCATAATACGGACAGGCTTTTTTTGATGGTTTTTCGTTTTTCTTTAAGCCCTCTAAATATTTTGTGGCTGATTGAAACCATGAATGTTGTGTAGATGTGTGATTCATCATAAAATCAATAATAACATGAATATCACGTTTGTGACACTCTTCCAACAACTTTTTAAAGTCATCCAAAGTGCCGTACTGTTCATCAATATTGCAATAATCTGTTGTATCATATTTATGATAAGTTGGTGATGGCATAATTGGCATTAGCCATATGCCATTAAATCCCATATCCTGTATATAATCTAATTTTTTTGTCACACCATTTAGGTCTCCAATACCATCTCCATCACTATCATAAAAAGAATAGACAAAAATTTCATAATAGTTTCTTGTATTATCATCAACCATTGCCAATTCCTGCTCATATTTATATGAGCTTTTTTTATCGGTATCCTCTTGCTTCTTTGTATTGGTACTTCCTTTTCCGCATCCACTTAACAATACTAACACCATACTACATGCCAAAAAGCGTCTTCCGATTTTTCTCCAATGTATCATAACCTTCCCCCTTAAATTACCTTTTTACAAATTACGGCGCACCCACGCAATTATTTTCGGTTCTATAAAATCGGCTTTCCTATAGAGCCAAAAAGGACTGCTGTATGCCTCCATACAACAGCCCCTTTATAAATTTTGCCAAAAGGCAAACAATATTCATTAACCCTTTACAGCACCTGCGGACATACCTTCCACATAGTATCTCTGCATGAAGAGGAATAACAATGAAATTGGAATAGATACAATTACAGCAGCAGCCGTAAAACAACCATACCAGTCTTGAATGAATTCTCTCTCCATCATTGTCCACATACCAATCGCAACTGTATATTTATTATAGTTTGTACCAAGGATAACCTTAGCAAAAATAAAGTCAATCCATGGAGCCATAAATGATGTCAATACAGTATAAATCAAAATTGGTTTAGACAATGGCACCGTAATCTTATAAAACACCTGGAATCTAGTAGCACCATCAATCCAAGCAGCTTCGTCAACCGCTCTAGGAATTGTATCAAAGAATCCCTTTGCAATATGGTACTGTAATGCCTGTCCGGATGAGTATACAAATACTAAGGATACCAATGATTCTGAAAGTCCAATACCTTTCAAAATATAGTATACGGCAATCATAGACATGAACGCTGGGAACATGTTCAAAATCAAACCAACATTCATCAATTTCTTACGAGCCTTGAATCTAAGTCTTGATAATGTGTAAGAAATGCATAATACATAAAATGTGGATAATAAACATGTACCAATTGCAACTAACAATGTATTCATAAACCATTTTGCAAAATAGAACTGATCGGTTTCTGTAAACAATTTAATATAGTTTTGTATCCCAAACGCTGATGGGAAAAAGCTACTTGACCCAGGATCTGGATTTGCGTTAAAAGACTCTAACACAATCCACACAACTGGAAACAACCAAATAATCGATAAAATAGCTAACACAACATGGACAATCGTATTTGCAATAAAGCGGTTTCTTTTCATAGAACCTGTTTCTTTCTTTTGCATTATGAGAATCCCTCCTCGTCTTTATATGATGCAGTATTTCTATATGTAATCAACGACAATACAGCGGAAATAACGAATACAAAAATACCAATTACAGATGCGTAACAATAATCTTTAGAATCCACCGTCAAATGGTACAACCATGTTACCAGCAAGTCTGTATAACCAGCCTGATAATACTTTGTCGTCTTTGGACCACCCTCCGACAAGAAGAAGATAACATTAAAGTTATTAATATTACCAACGAAATCTGTAATCAACTTTGGTGTTGTTACGAACAACATATATGGAAGTGTAATCTTCCAGAAGATAGTAACAGCATTTGCACCGTCTACCTTTGCGGACTCATACAAGTCTGAAGGAATATTTTGTAAGATACCTGTTGTTGTCAATACAGTATATGGCATACCTACCCAAAGGTTAATTATAATAATCGTTATTCTCGCTAGTGTCTTACTTGACAAGAATAAAATCGGATCACCTTCAGGAATAATACCTAAACTCATCAATGTACCATTCATAGGTCCATTATCTGCAAACATATGTCTCATTAACAATAAGGATACAAACTGTGGTATCGCAATGGTAAGTACAAAGAATGTTCTCCACATTGCCTTAAATTTTGTGCCCTTTCGATTAATGATAATGGCAAGTAACATACCAAAAATATAGTTAAGAAATGTAGCAAAGATTGCCCATACAAATGTCCATCCTAATATTGGCCAGAATGTCTGTCCAATAGTTCCCTTAGAGCTTAACATTACTCCGAAGTTTCTAAGTCCAACCCAGTCAAACAAGTTTCCTGGTGGCTGATGTGTTCTATCAAAGTTTGTAAATGCAATCAAAATCATATAGAACAGCGGTAAAATATTAAATACCAAAACACTCATGATAGGAACAAATAACATTGTAAAATGTAATTTTGTATCAAGGTAATCTGCAAAATCTTCCTTGATTGTATTGTTCTTCTTACCCATTTCTTTGTTTAACTGAGTACGATATGCACTTTTCACATTCTTGTACCACATTACAACAAAGAATACAATAATAAATATAGCAACTACTGCTGCTAACAATAACAGCATGGAGTTATCTCCCTGTGCAGTTTCATATACACCCGTTGCTTCATTGTACGCCATTCCCTGCTCTTTTGTTCCCAAGTCACCAAAATGACTTAAGGCTGTTACACCAAACATAATCATGTAAAAGATGAAACCAAGTTCCATTGCAAGATAAATAATACCTTTTACAATCTGCTTTCTTGCGATGTTACCAGCACCTAAAACAAGGAATGAAAGTCTGGTCCATAAATCTCCATATTCCCATGCATCTTTTAACAGACCAAATACATTTTTGAAGCCTTGCTTAATTCCATCAAAAAGCTTTTTCATTTCTGTTGTTTCCTCCTTACCTTTTCAATAAGATGTTTCGTTTATACTCAACCGTAATGGCCTAAGTGTAGACGAAACATCTCATTCTAAAATGTTGCTCCACACTGTGTGTAAAGACCTTTATGATTTAACGCAGACATACTTTTTATGCTTGCGCAAATTTTAATTTTGCAAAATAATTTCCCTACCCTCACGAGTAGGGAAACCATTTCTAAATATAACTAATGTTTTAAACTTAATTACTTTTTAGTAATATCTGTAACCATGTTCTTAGCAGCCTGGTCTAACTGTTTCTGTAAGTTCTTTTCTGTGATTTCTTTGTTAAGCATTCCCTTACCAAGAGACTCTACTGTTGACCAGAAATTGTTGAATGTTGAATCAAGTGGTGTAATGTACATATACTGAAGCTGTTCTGACTGAGCTACTGTTGCAACATCATCTTTAACCTGATCAGCTAAACCTGTCCATGTAGGAGATACACCTCTAGCTTTAAAACGAGCTAACTGGCAATCTTCAGATGCTAAGTAAATAGCTAATGCCTGAGCTACCTGAGCGTTCTTTGTGTTAGGGTTTACACCAACATATTTATAACCACCGATAGAGTCTAACTGAACTTCCTTACCATTAATTGTAACTGCTGGAAGCTTAGCTGCTGCATAATTATCACCATATGCCTCTTTTGCTGCTGCTGCACTCCATGTACCACTAGTAAATGCAGCACAGTTACCCTTCTTTGCGTTAGAAATTGCAGACTGGCTATCATCATCGCATAATACTTTCTTGTTCTGAACAAGAGATAAGATTGCCTTAGCAGCTCCTAATCCCTTTTCATCATTGATTTCACTCTTGCAAGTGTTATCATCTACTCTTTCAAAAATCTTTGTGCCTGATGCAGCAAAGAAACCACCAATGTACCAGCTGTTATCTAAGTCCATAGCAAAGTTGTATTTGCACTTTCCAAGATCCTTAGCTAACATTGTATCTAATGACTGAACATCTTTTTCTGAGTATTTGCTCTTATCATAGTATAAGAACCATGTATTTGGTGTAAATGGAACACCATATACTTTATTGTCAATTGTTACAGCACTTAAAGCGTTTTCTTCGTTGTTTGCCTTAACATCTGTTAACTGCTGATCAGCGATTGGAAGAAGTGCACCAGCATCTACTAATGTCTGAACCTGGTCACCAGCATACATATAAACGTCAGCTGCTGCTGCAACGTCCTTTGTTACTTCGTCCTTAGCTTTGTCTTCACCACAAACAGCATACTTGAATGTGATATCCCATTCAGGATGTGCTGCGTTGAATTCGTCACACATGTACTTAAGTAACTTTTTATCACTTACACTAGAATAAACCTTCTGATCTTCCTGTGGTGCCCAAACAGTAAGTGTAACCTTTTCTGTCTGCTGTGTTTTGTTGTTATCTGATGATGCAGTATCATCTTTCTTCTTGTCTCCACATGCTGTCATAGACCCCATAACAAGGACCATAGCCATAAGTAACGCTACAATTTTTGTTCTTTTCTTCATAACCTTCTACCTCTTTCTTATAAATATAATTTATTATTATAAATATACACTATGTATATTATAATCCCATTAGATATTGTTTTATTCTTCCTCAGCCTCAGTCTCTTCTTCTTCTTCGACTTCTGGCTTGTCCAACTCTCTTCCATATGTTTCTGCTAATTCCTTCAGCCAATCCATATGTTCTTCTGTAAACTGCCCTGGAAGTAATCTCCATCTCCAGTTTTGTCCAACTGAAGAAGGTAAATTCATACGTGCTGTATTGTCTAACTCAAGTACATCCTGCATCTGCATAATTGCAACATCTGCTGTTGATGCATACGCAGCACGAATAATTGCACGAGGAACTTCTTCTTTTGAAGAAACACCCAAATATTTGTAAGTATATTCCATATCTTCTTCGTCCACATTTTCAAAGAAACCTACTAAAGTTTCATTGTCATGTGTACCACCATATACTAATACATTGCTATTTGTATATGTGTGAGGTAAGTTGCTGTTTGTATTCGAACCATCAAATGCAAACTGCATAATCTTCATACCTGGCCAGCCAGTCTCGTCCATCAAGTCACGAACACTCTGTACTACTAAACCTAAATCCTCTGCAATAATCTTTGATTCCCCAATTGATTCTTTGATTGCATCGGTAAGTTTCTTTCCAGGTCCCTTCTTCCAAGCTCCCTCCATAGCAGTTGGGCATTCACTTGGAATTCTATAATATCGAACGACCCCAATAAAGTGATCGATACGAATCACATCATATAACGCTGCGTTTGCTTTCATACGCTCACGCCACCATGTAAAATCATCTTTTTCCATGGCATCCCAATCATATAATGGATTTCCCCATCTTTGTCCTGTTTCAGAGAAACAATCCGGAGGAACACCAGCTACATTGATTGGATTTTTGCGTTCATCTAATTCAAATAATCTGCCATGTACCCAGACATCTGAACTGTCCATAGATACGTAAAGTGGAATATCTCCAATAATCTGAATGCCTTTTTCATTGGCATATTCCTTTAAGTCCATCCACTGTGCAAAGAATTTAAACTGACAGAACTTCCAGAAATCAATATCATCCTGTAATTCTTTCTGATATTTGTCTAACGCATCCTGCTCACGGAACTTAATATCTTCGTCCCAATCACTCCATGCCTTGTTGTCAAACTTATTTTTCAATGCCATATAAAAACTATAATCATCAAGCCAATATGTATTATTTTCACAAAACTCTGCATATTCTTCTGTGTCTTTATGTTTACTATTTTTATAAGCAATTCTCAACACATCAAAACGATTGTTATATATAGTAGCATAAGCGACATCGGAAGGTTCTACTCCCCATTCTCTGCTCTCTATATCTTCTTTTGTTAACAATCCTTCTTGTACCAAGTATTCCAAATCAATAAAATATGGATTTCCTGCAAACGCAGAAAATGATTGGTATGGACTGTCCCCAAAGCTAGTTGGTCCTACTGGAAGCACCTGCCAAAAAGTTTGCTGTGCATCTACCAACTGGTCTACAAATCGATACGCTTCCTGCCCAAAAGTTCCTATACCATACTTAGATGGAAGGCTACTGATTGGAAGCAAAATTCCTGCCCCTCTGCCGAGGCTCTGTACATTTTTACTCATTTACAATTTTCTCCAAATTCCTTAAAATACTGTTCATAAAAACTACATATATAGTAACGCAAAATGAAACTTTTGTCAATACGTTTTTTCTTTCCTATTGGTTATTTTTTATAGTTACCTTCCATATTTTGTATGCCGTTTTGTTATATTTTGCATAAATCATTTTGGTTTTTGTGATTTTTCCGTGTCGTCCATCGTCATTTTTTCTATTTAGAGGGTATTTTATGGAATTTTCTTTGCATTGACGTAATTTTCTTGCCTGGTTTCCATCCAAAGGTTATAATAATAATTAAATTGATAGGAAATTTGGGGGCTTTTATGAGAAATATATGCAGTAAAATAGAAGTGAGGGACTTTCTTAATCGTGTTAAAAAAACGTTTTTAAACCGTAAAAATAAAGCATTTATCCACGCACTAGCAAAGCTTTATTTTTCTTTCCTGTCCACAAAAAATGTAATTATTATTTCTGTTTCCCATAAAAATCCACAAATACTTAAATGTTCATATTTTATTCATATTTTGTAACAGTTCAGCCGGGCAGAAATGATTATGGATTTTCAAACCTAACATTATCACATATTTAACTAGGAGGTATTTTCTATGACAAAACAAAATAACGATCAAAAAAACTCTACTACAACAATTGCTACTAATAATATAGAAGAAACTGCAACTGTTTCCGAAAGCATGAAGGACTACGAAGACATATTAAATCAGTCTTTTCGCACAATTAAAGAAGGTGATTTACTTTCTGGAACCATTCTTGCCATTTCCGACGAAGGAATTACTTTAGACATTCAATACTTTACAGATGGTTTTATTCCAACAGAAGAAATTAGCAAGGACCCTAATTTCTCTGTCTCACAAAATTATCAAATTGGCGATGTGGTTTCGGCAATTGTGCTTTCAGAAGAAAATGAAAACGGAGATGTAGTTCTTTCTATTATAGAAGCAGATGCTATTTTGTCCTGGGATAAATTAAAAGAAGCAATGGAAACAGAAAAAATATACAAGGCACACATTACAAAAACGGTTCCTGCCGGACTTATTACTTATATCGAAAACATACAAGGCTTTATTCCTATTTCGCAAATTTCTACCGAACACATTGAGGATACTTCTCTATTTGCAGGAAAGCAACTAGATGTCATCATTACCGAAGTAGACCAAGCAAAAAGCAAACTAATTCTTTCCGCAAAAAGAGTCTTACAAAATAAAGCTGTTGCAGATAAACAAGAAAAAATTTCCGCTTTGCAAACAGGTATTATCACTACAGGTATTGTAGAAAAAATTGTTCCTTATGGTGCTTTTGTAAGATTAGAAGACGGCTTATCCGGCTTGGTTCATATTTCTGAAATATGTGGAAGACATTTACAATCTCCAAAGGAAGTCATTCACGAGGGGGACACTGTTACTGTAAAAATCATTAAAATTACAGATGGAAAAATCAGCTTAAGCATGAAACAAGCCGATAATAATAAAGAAGGGGAAGACGTGGTAGAACATCTATCTGATGTTCCAACAGAATATTCGAGTGGTGAATCTGCCTCTACATCATTGGCATCTATTTTAGCAAAACTATAAAATTTTTATAGATATTTTCAGATGCATAAAGAGGGGGAAACTTATGTGTTACAGCTCACATACCTGTGAGCTGTGGCTCCTATATATTTGAAAAGTCATTATTCTAAAGGGTTAAAACAATCAAAAATTCAAGGGGGAATGTTTATGAACAAATTAAAACACCAATTCTTACAACAAATCTTCTGTAGTTTTTGCATCGGAGCACTTATATTAGAAACCGGTTTCTTATCCTTTTTACCTAACTGTTCCTACCAAACCATTACCTATGCGGCTGAAACAACTACGCCAACTATGACTACATTATTTATGAAATATGTAGGAACTCCTATTACAGAACCTACCACATTGTCACAGCAAGACTTTGTTGTGACTGCTATGTATGAAGACGGTAGCACACAAGTAATCGATGATTATGTTTTTACCTCTTCTCTAACTCTTACAAAACCAGGAGATTATATTATTTCCGCCTATTACAATGGAAAAACTACCAATTGTACTGTGACTTACACAAATGGTACAAATCCTATTTTTTATCAGGTTACATTTGAAACTTATGGAGGGAGCTATATTCCTCCAATCACTTCCATTGCTCCAGGACGCACAATTACACTTCCAGCAAGTCCGCAAAAAGATGGCTACTGGTTTCGTGGCTGGTTTACAGATGCAACATTAACAAACGAATTTTTTAGTGCAGAACGCATCAAAGATAATATAACGCTTTATGCAAAATGGCAAAAAAAAGGAAATGAAAACACAATGGATTTGTCTACAAACATTACCTTTGATACCTTTGAAACACAACTTACCATTGACCTTACAGGGCAATCCTATGGATACCATGTAAATCCTACTGCCAGATTAAGAAACGAATCTGAAATCTCTGCCGTATTAGACAGTATTTCACCCGTTGCTTCTTATTATGCTTTTTTCTTTGATGTAACCGATTTTACGTTTAATACAGATCGTCCATTAAAGACCAAACTGTCCTTGCCACCAAATTATTCCGCTTCTAATGTATGTGTATACTATACACCTAACTTAAAAACAATTGATGGCGTATGCCAGGGAAATGCATTAGATGAACAACATTATGAATTTTATGCTTATGCTCCAGGAACTTATCTTGTTGTACAAAAAAGTGCACCTCCCACACCGACAAGCACACCAACACCAGTAAAAAAATCCATTAACCTTTCCATGTCTTCCACCTTAAAGGAAGGTTCTAAAACAAAAGCAACCCTTCTTCCTGTAAATTTCACAGATGAAGATATGGCGCAATTTAAACAGACTGTTTTTTCTTGGAAAAGCGGTAATACCAAAATTGCTAAGGTTGCACAAGATGGTACCATTACAGGTGTTAAGCCTGGTGTGACAACAATTTCAGCCATTTCCGCAGATGGTGTTTACTCGTGTACCAAAAAGATAACCATAACACCAAAAGAGATTCTTGTAAAAAAAATTATTGTAAAAAAGACTTCTTTCCATGTAAAGGTAGGGAAATCCGTTCAGCTTCATGCCTCCGTTTCTCCATCTAATTCCACGAAAAAAGCCTTGAAATACACTTCCAGCAATAAGAAAATTGCAAAAATAAGCGCCTCCGGGAAAGTAACTGGAATCAAAAAAGGCTCTTGTACCATTACCATAAAGACAACTGACAAGAGCAAACTATCGAAAAAAGTAAAAATTACTGTAAGTAAATAAGCGGATACGTTTCTATAGATAAGATTTCTACTTTCAAAAACCGTCAAGCGAGTATTCGCAATAGGATCCGCCACTTGCTCCTAAACAGGTTCGCTGCCATCACAGCGTAGCAGAAAGAACTTGCACCCAACCTGATACAAACAAGTCCCCACCCACCACTATTGCTCTATGCAATAGAAGTGAGTGGGGACTCGTTTAATCATAGAAAATATCTATTTTGAACCTCGTGTATTTTTCATATTTACACTCTAGTTATTTGTCAGCCTATCTATCATCGCAAGGCGAATGGATTCTCGATTACTTCCTGTATATCTTCTTCTATTTTTTCTTTAGAAGCTGTATTTGAATCATCCGCCAACGTTCCGTAATATTCTTCTTTAATCGTTCCTGTACTATAGTATGTATAATCTACATAACCATTTGGATTGCTAATATGCTTTACCTCTTCATTCAATTCATGCATACGCTTATCCAGTGTTGCCGTAATTTCAGAACAGGCGCGCAATTCCTCACGAATATGTTCTGGTGCATTCCCCTCAAATTTATAATATATTTTATGTTCTAAACTTGCCCAGAAATCCATAGCAATCGTCCGTATCTGAATCTCTATTTTTGTATCCGTCACTTTATCGGACAAAAAAATCGGAATTGCTACAATCATGTGATAACTTCGATATCCGTTTGGTTTCGGATTCACAATAAAATCCTTCACCTTTAAAACTTTTACATCTGACTGTTTTGCAATCGCATCTGCTATACGGTAAATATCCGAAGTAAATGAACAGATCACACGTATCCCTGCCACATCATTTACATAACGCACAATATTTTCTACCGTCAATTCCCGTCCATCTTTTCGAATCTTCTTTGCAATACTTTCCATAGATTTAATGCGCGATGTAATATGTTCAATTGGGTTATATTTATGTTCTAGTTTAAATTCATTACTTAAAATCTGTAATTTTGTATCAATCTCTTTCAATGCAGAATCATACAGTAATAATGCATGATTCCATTCCTGCGTTTCATCTTTATATGCTGGTAAATCCATTTCATCATTTCTCCTTTGTTGCACTGCAACATGTAACAATTCAGACAACCAAACTATTACCCAATTTTAGCAAAAGAACCACCACTAAAAGCGGCAGTTCTTTTCCTCTTGGTATATACTAGCCATAATACCTACGGACTGATCCGTACTCTGTTATCCTGATATTATAGCATCTCGTTAATCATCTTTTCAACAGCATCTGCCATAGCCGCAGATTTCGCATCTGCATCCTCCAAAGAATCTCCTACTACACCATAGTAGAATTTGATTTTTGGCTCTGTTCCAGAAGGTCTTGCACATAACCATGCATTATCACTCAAATCATAATATAAAACATTTGAATTAGGCAATCCTGTAGGTGTAACATTACCAGTAGCCATATCCTTAATGGTATCTGCCTGATAATCTCTTGCGGACAATACCTTGTAACCAGCAATCTCAGCAGGTGTATTTTCTCTAAGTGTTGTCATAATATTCTGAATCTTCTCTAATCCTGCAATTCCTTCAAATCCAATTGCCTTAATACCATCCTTGTAGAAACCATACTTTTCATACATAGCAACCATAGCATCCCATAATGTCATATTCTTTGTCTTATAGTAAGCTGCTGCCTCACAAAGTGCCATTGTAGCTACAATTGCATCCTTATCTCTCGCATGTGTTCCAATCAAACAACCATAGCTTTCCTCAAATCCAAATAAGTAAGTTCCTTTTCCAGACTGCTCAAAACCTAAGATCTGTTGTCCGATAAACTTAAATCCTGTTAACACTTCAATCAACTTCACATCATAATATTTTGCAATGGCATCTGCCATATTAGACGTTACGATTGTCTTAATTAATGCACCATCTTCAGGAAGCTTTCCGTCTTTTTCCTTTCTCTGGCTGATTTCATAATCTGCCAAAAGACATCCAGACATATTTCCTGTCAATGTAATATATTCACCAGACTTTGTGTCCTTAACATACACACCCAAACGGTCTGCATCCGGATCCGTAGCCAATACTAAATCTGCATCTTTTTCCTTTGCAAGCTTCAATGCCAACTCAAACGCTTCTGCTGCTTCTGGGTTTGGATAACTTACAGTTGGGAATTCTCCATCCGGTAATTCCTGTTCTGGTACCACATATACATTTTCAAATCCAATTTCCTTTAATACACGTCTTGCAGGAATATTACCAGTTCCATGAAGTGGCGTATAAACAATTTTAAGATCCTTCTGTGCTTCTTTGATACTATCCCAGTGAATAACCTGCTTCTTTAATTCTTCCATATACTTGTCATCAATTGCAGCTCCAATGGTTTCATATAGCCCTTTTTCCTGTGCTTCTGCCTTATCCATTGTCTTTACGGTATTGTAATCTGTTACAGCTTTTACTTCAGCCATGATACCGCCATCATGAGGTGGTGTAATCTGTGCACCATCTTCCCAGTATACTTTATATCCATTATATTCTGGTGGGTTATGACTAGCTGTAATATTGATACCAGCAATACATTTTAATTGGCGAACAGCAAAAGATAATTCAGGAGTAGGTCTTAGTGACTCAAATACATATGCCTTGATGCCATTTGCAGCAAGACACAATGCAGCTTCATCTGCAAATTCAGGAGACATGCGACGGGAATCGAATGCAATCGCCACACCCTGGTTACCAAAGCCCTTCTTATTAATATAGTTTGCAAGACCCTGTGTTGCCTTACGAACTGTATAAACATTCATGCGGTTGGTTCCTGCACCAATAATACCACGCAATCCTGCTGTACCAAATTCAAGATCCTTGTAAAAACGCTCCTTAATTTCATTTTCATCGTTTTTAATAGACTCCAACTCTTTCTTAGTTGCTTCATCAAAATATGGGTTTTCTAACCATGATTCATAAATGCTCTTGTATTCCATTCGTATTCCTCCTAAAATTTTTTTCTTATATTTACTCTGCTATCAATGCAGCAAAGTTATAATTCACATCTTTATCATCATCCAACACATTGACCGAATAACTTCTTGTAAGATACCCATCTTTCGCAAGGGTAATCGTTGCATTTCCTAATACCTTCGTAAAGGTAATTGGCGCAACTCCCTGGTAAATACCATTGACATAAACCGATGCTCCCGCTGGCTCTTTTACTGTAATCGTATGCTCCTTATCCGGTGCTTTTGTTACACTCGGTGCATCTGTCGCAATGATCGTCGTAGGTGTTGGTTGACTTGTAGTTTCTGCCTGTGTCGGCATCACCGACGTAACTGCCGGTGCCTTTGTTTCCTGTACATTTTCCACTTTTTCTGCCAAGTCCACATAAATAGTCTGATAAGCTCCCGTACTCTTTTGCACATGCAAAATGCCAGTATAATCCTGATATCCATCTGCTCTTACGCTCACATTATAATTTCCATAGGTAAGTGTAAGCACTCGGTTGACATCACGTTGTTTTCCATTGATATATAATGCTGCTCCGGAAGGAGTCACTACAAATTTTACTTTTCCTTCCTTTTCTTGAATCGGTTCATACTTGCTTAAATCCAAAAGAGTCTCCTGATCCTTTTGTACTGTAACTTTTTCTACTGCTTCTAATTTACCGTTACGAAGAACTACTGTATGTTCGCCCTCACTAACGGTAAGCAACATATCTTCCTGTACATTCATGAAGATACTCTGATCCACTTCAATTGTACCACCGATAAATGCATCCTGTCCACTTAATCGAAGGAATCCATGGCCTTTTGTAATCTGAAAAGACTGTACTTTTGTACCAATGCCACGAATTGTAATCTCGTCCTGCTCATTTAAATCTGTTAAAGCAAGACTTTGTTGTTCGCAAAACACGGAAACTGTATTGTCGTATTGATACTTTCTTCCAGAGACCGTAATATCACGTTCCGTACGGTCAATGTTCTCACCTTTTACATCTGTATATTCCCATGCATCCTTTGCAACCTGTACATTGGTCAACAAATTCTTTGATCCATCGTAACTAACCTCTACAATCTCGCCACAAGAGAGCTGTGTCATAACCATAGACACATTGTTCCGACTATAGATTGTTGTAGCACCATTATACGAAAAGGTCTGTTGTTCCTGTGTATCCGTATCTTGTAACACAACAGTTTTGGCATCCGCATCCATCTGCTTTACTACTGCAACCGCACTCTGCTCCACGCTATCATCACTAGCATTATTTGCCGTCCTCTGGCTCAGATTTGTGGTCCCCTTTTGGCATCCATTTGCCAGCAATGGCATCATTACAACGATTGCTAATAGTATCAAAAAGTTATTCTTTTGTTTTTTCATTTTCACCCCAGCCTTATCGTGCCATTTTCTCCCATCTTATTACAAAATCATCACTGTAATTTTCATCACAAAGGCAATTGCCTCGGACATGCAATATTATACAATAGATAGGGGTAAAAGTCAAAAACTCGTTGCCTTAAACCTGCAAAATTTCAGGCACTTTTTCCAGCAAACTCATTCGTTGTTTTTTCTGCTGCTGCAGACCTTGCAACTTTTCGATATTTTTTCCCGACATCCATGTTTTTTTGCTATTATAATAAAAGTTTGTAATTTTCCAAAATTTTTCTGGATAGATCAACCAAATATACAGTAACTTTTTTTCTTCCTTGGAAATTGGACAAATTTTTTGATAATTGTCCAATACCGTTTGCAATAATGAAAAATCCCAATTATTTTTTTCCATAAGTTTACGAATAAAATCGTATAAATCCATTACCTGCAACTGCAAATGTGCCCGTTCAAAACTTGTAGTTGCAATTTTTTCCGACGTAAATAATATGTTATGATAATTATAACTTCCATGGCATAACGTCTGTTGTGTATTAAGTTGTTGATATAATACACTTCCATCTATATTACTTAACATGCTTTCGGCATCTTCTGCCTCCTGATAAAATTCTGAAAAAATAGAAAGAAACAGCAATTCAAACTCATTGCGCTGCTTTTTTTCCCGAATGTAACTCCGTACCCTCCGAAGTTCCCGATTATGTTTTATCAATGTTTCAGCAAAAGTATCCGCCTGAAAGGTCATAGGCTCTGTAGTCATTCCACGCATCATAATATGTAATTTCCCCAAATTTTCTGCCGCCCGGGCAACCTGTTTTTCCGATTTTAAGTTGCACTCCTCGCCCATAAACCAATGTTTTAAAACATATCGATTCCCCATTACATTTTCTGTAATCAAATTTCCCTCACGGTTCCGCAAATATAAGTCTGTATAAGGATATCCTCTCTCACGTAACCCCTCTTTTACATTTTGTGCAAATTCTGCTTTTTGCTCTGTACTGCGAAACTCCCTTAATATCCGCAATCCTTCCCCTGTGTCCAGAATATATGCACCGCGAACACGATATACATTTTTCATGTTTAATTCATATTGCTCTACTACTTCCCTAATTTTGTCGTCCATACTCTACCTCCATAATCTCTCTTCGTGCTACGCACAAAACCGTTTGTCTTTCTATTGTATGAACGTCCCCATTGCTTCATGCCAAAAAAGGTAAGAAGTTTGTAATAGTTCCATTGAACAAAAAATCCCCTTTGGCATCTGCCAAAAGGGATTTTTTCTATTTTTGCAGTCCATGCTATTCGCAATCCACTTTATACTGTTTAAATGTTTCATTTGCCATTTGCAGTAATACCTGCTTTTTATTTTTTTCTGGATTTTCGATTACACATTCTAATAAATACTGTAAGATTTCTCCCATACATTTGCCTTTTTGAAACCCATCTTCCAATAAATCTTTTCCATTGATATCCAACATTTTTAGATTTACACATTCTTTTGCGTCTAAAACCTCCTGATACAGTTTTCTTGCCAGTGCCAAATTCTCCAGCTTTTCTTTCCTTTGGTATTCACTTTGAGCTAAAATATCTCCCTGTATCACAAGGAACAAATATGGCATCCATTCAACTCCGATTATATTCATCAATTTGCGCATTTTCCCCTTTTTGGAAGAAAATTGCACATCGTGGTACTGTATCAGACGACAAGCCAGATCCACTGTATAATTATCAAAACGCAAGCGACGAAGAATACCCCTTGCCATATCTTTTCCCACAGTCGGATGTTTATAAAAATGTGTCACTCCAGCTTCATCCACAGTCAAACAGGAAGGTTTTCCCACATCATGCAACAATGCAGTCCAGCAAAGAATCGAATATTCTTTTTCTCCAATCCCTTGCTTCTTTGCTGCTTCCTGTACATGCTCAATCGCCTTCAGGCAATGTATCCCTACATTATACTGATGATGTTTATGTCGTTGTGGCGTAGCAAGCATCCGATCAAATTCTGGAAGTACCACCGCTGTAATACCCAATTCTTGTGCTAAAAGCAAATGATCCGGATGATCCGAACAAATCAATTTGTCCAATTCTACCCGTATCCGTTCCGCACTGATTTTTTTCAGCGTAGGTGCTTTCTCACGAATTGCCTCCATTGTATGTTCCTCTATAGAAAAATCCAATTGTGCGGCAAAACGTACCGCACGCAAGATTCGGAGTGCATCCTCACTAAAACGTTCTTTTGCGTCTCCTACACACGTAATTACCTGTCGCTGCAAGTCTCCCAATCCGTCAAATGCATCTACCACACCTGTCTCTCTGCTGTATGCCATTGCATTGATGGTAAAATCTCTGCGGCGTAAATCCTCCAGCAAATCATTAGTAAATTGAACCGCTTTGGGATGTCTGCCATCCTCATAATCTCCATCAATGCGATATGTGGTAACTTCAAATCCCTCTTTGCCAAGCATAACCGTAACCGTTCCATGCTGTATTCCTGTATCTATGGTTCGCTCAAACAATGCCTTTACCTGCTCTGGCTGTGCAGAGGTGGTAATATCCCAATCCTGTGGTTCTCTGCCAAGCATAGCATCACGCACGCAACCACCTACCGCATATGCTTCATATCCATTTTCATGAAGCAAATTTAAAATAAAATCTACCTTTTCCGGTATCTGAATTTCCATCTAAACTCATCCTTATCTATGTTCTCAAGCGGATATTCGCAATCCGCTCTGCTACTTGCTCATAACACTATAAAAGTTTTATATCTCTTCTTCCGTTTCGTATACAATATCTCCAAAATGATAAATTGATAAGGACAGTTCTATAAAATCCTCACAATCCGGCGTGGATAGAAATCCACTATATTCTACCATATTATATCCATATAACTCATCTACAATTTCAAATGCATACGTTTTGAATTTTTCCAAAAAATGATCTAAGGATAACTTATATCCCTGAAACTTTCCATATTTACCATTTTTACTTAATAGCAGTACTGATACAAAATCAAAATCTACACCTTGGATATTGATATTTCCCTTTATTTGTTGATAAGGTTCTTGCATACTCTCGTATCCTTCGTCAAAAATCAACTGAATCGAATCTTTTGTGTGAGTAATTTTATTCACAACCATATCATGCAAACTATATGGTTGCGTTGATTTATACTTATATTTTGTAATCATATTTTTCTCCATTTTGTTCCAAGCGCTAGTTTTTCTCAATTACTCTTGATATTCCTCTATCACACAAGTATGATGTTTTTTATCTTTCCCTTCTGTATCGTAATTGATGCCAACCAAAAGAATCTTATCATGATAACCAGACAAGGTTCCTTGGTATCGTTTCTCCTTAATCTGCTTAATTGCGGTATCTGCAGATTGATTATATTTTAGTTCCACTACCATTGCCGGCCTCCAACCTGCGTTCGCTCTTGGTTTAAATATAAAGTCTGCATAGCCCTTTCCAGCAGGATGTTCGCGAATAATTTCATAATAGCCCGGTGCGGTAAAATATGCCATGGTAAGCACACAGCTTAAAGAATTTTCATCATTGTAGTTCAACACAGACGTATACGTTTCATGTGCAAGTTCGATGATTTCTGCCACTTTTTCTGCTTCCCCGTCAATAGTTGCCATCAGCAATTCATCACATCTGGAAATGGTTTTTGCAATTTCGCTCCATGCTCCAATCTGTAATGCCGCATTAAAAGCGGTCGCAACTTCATAGTTTGGAATATACGCACTATTTCTGTCCGCATCGTATCCTAAATATCCCAAATGAATCAGTGCCGTTAATACATCATCTTTTGATGCTATCGTGGAGAAATCATTTTGAAAAGTAAGGGTATTCACCGGAACCTTTCTGCCCATCAACATTGTCAAAACATCATCTTTTAATCCTGCATAATTCATAGTGATGAAAGTGTTGATGGATGCGAAGGAGGAAGTATTCTTCCAGTATGAATCAAAATCTCGATCTATCATAGCCTGCACTACTGAATTAGGATTATACATATGTCTTCCATCTATCAAATATCCATTATACCATGCCTTTGCGGTTTCAAAATCCATATCACATTCCTCACACAGATTTTTTACTTCTGCCTCCGTAAATCCAAAATACTCTGTGATAGGTTTGGATTTTAACATGGTATACTCTTTAAAGTTATTCAGTGCAGATTCGTCCTCTATCTTCTTAATTGGTAAAATGCCAGTGATATATGCCAATGCTAAAAAGGATTTTGATTCTTCTGATTTAAACAGAGAGTGAAGAAACTGCAAATACTTATGAATCAAATCCTTGTCCTTACTGTTTCGGATGACACAATCCCATTCATCTATAATAATCACAAAAGGAATGTTTGTCTTTTGATAAATAGCCATCAACACGTAGCTAAAACTATCCTCGTAATCCAATTCCTCTCCAAAATCTTTTTTAAAATCCTTGTAAACATATTCTATGATTTTCTCAACTAGATTTTCTTTATAGAAATCCCAAAAAGAGGATATGTCAAGGTGGATTACATTATATTTGTTCATATACTTCTTAAAGTCAGCACATTTTGCAATTTGCGTATTCTCAAAAAGCTTGGTAGAATCACAGCCAAGACTGTAATACGCATCAATCATTCCTGCAGCATGGGACTTACCAAAGCGTCTTACATGGCTTACTGCAATACAGTTTTTCGGAGTTTCAAGCTGTTCATTCAAATATTCCAATAATCCAGTTTTATCTATATATATTTTATAATTTCTATCTTTGGTAAAGCTTCCATTATTTGGATTAAAATATACACCCATATAAACTCGCTCCTTCCTGCTATTACTTTTAGTATAACAGAACAAGATGGACAAGTCCACTTCAACTCCCTATATCCCTCACCCACAAGGGACTTACTGTTACTGTCCACACCCTAGTACGACAGTAACGGTTTTGAGCAATGCTACGCATAAAAAATTGCCCAAAACTACACACGATAAACTTTTATACGGTATTTTCGATACCGAAAACACCTAACTGTGAACAGTAACAATTTGATCCACGCAAAAGAAATTCACTCTTCTTTCCTATATAGTAATAAAGGAGGCACTACCGCCTCCCTTTTCAATTTCAATGGAACTATAAACTTTTACAATCCTAATTTCCCAATAAATGTTTTTCCCAAAACAGACACAAACTGGCTAAAAATATTTCTTTTGGTTAGACACTTTCACTCTGTACATTACTACTCAAATACAATAATCACTCCAATTGTTGTCTTGCAATACCGTACAACTATTTCGAAGCATAAGTTTTCCTTCCAGTTCCAGCCTTGTTACTACTTTATGCCCGCCTTTCATACGGTCTACAAGTAAAAATAATGCAAATTTCCCCATTTCGTCCTTAGGCAGACTAACCGTAGTCAACATAGGACTGCAATTCTGCGCTGCCTCAATATCATCACTGGCTATTACAGATGGCGTATAAAATCTTCGTCTACCCTTTTTCATAAATTTTAATAAGCCGACTGCAATAATGTCATTGGCACAATAAATGGCTGTAGGCTGCTCTTCCATTTTTTCAAATCGTTCCATTGCCTCATATCCCGCCGTTTCCATAGCCTCTGCCTCAACAACCCAATGGGGATTTACATCTAAATTATATTTCTGCAATGTACCTAAAAAGCCTTTGTACCTAGCATCCTTATGACATTGTCCCACATAACCGATTTCTTTATGCCCCAAAGATACTAAGTGTTCTACTGCAATAGATGCTATTTTTTTACCATCACACAATACCTCATCCACTTGATAGTTTGTGGAATTACGGTTAATAGAGACAATATTCTTATATTTCTTCGTCCAGCAATCCAATGCATCCGAACTACATTTTCCAATAATGATCAAGCCATCATTTTTTCCATCTGTCTCCGCATAAAGCCTCTCAACACTTTCTTTTGCCTTAATTCCACAACATTTTCTATCATTAGAAAAAAATGGTTCATACCATATTTTTGTTAGAATACAACTGTACTTATGTATTTCACTTTCCACAACACGCAACAATTCCGAATAAAATGGGTCTGTTTGTTGAAGATCCATACGTGTCATAAGTATATTGATGTAATATAGTTTCTCCTCGTCATTTTCCTTTTTCAATCGCAAATTTCTAGCCGCCTGATTTGGTGTATAGTTCATTGCAATCGCTGCTTTCCATATCTTATCACGCAATTCTTCGGAGGAGCAATGATAATTGGGATTTCCCAACACTCTGGAAACCGTAGAAGGCGATACTCCAACCTGTTCCGCTATTTTCTTAATTGACATAAGCCACTGTCACCACCTCTTTTCTATATTACCACACTATCATCACTTTCCAAAATAGGATTCGACAATACATGAAAATTATTTTTACGAATTCCCTCATTAACCGCTGGTGTAACCTGCTCATTTTCAATGACATAAAGTTGTTGAATAAATACATTTACTTCTTCTCCCACTTCCACCAATGCCTGCCCAAATTGACGATATGCATTGATTCGTTCCCCTTTTACTAGGATTTCTAACTCCAGCAGATTTCCACGAAATGCTACATCCAAAACCTCTCCTGTTTCGGCTGATACCGCATACTTTATAGGTTCCTTTTTCTTCGTAACGGTAACATATTCGGAACGCAATATCGCTTTTCCACCATTTCCAATATGCGAAAATCCTTTGAATTTTCCATAATCTTCAATTGTAATGGCATTTCCTAGAAACTGTGCTACAAATTCTGTCTCTGGTTTACTGTATACTGCAAGCGGACTACCAATTTGTTCAATTCTTCCTTGATTCATAACAATAATTTCATCTGCCACTTCAATAGCTTCATGCTGATCATGGGTCACAAAAATACTGGTAATACCTACTTTATTAATTAACTCCCGCAACCAACTCCGCAACTCTTTTCGCACCTTTGCATCCAGTGCCGCAAAGGGTTCATCTAACAACAAAAGCTGCGGTTGTGTAGCAAGTGCTCTGGCAAATGCTACTCTCTGTTTCTGTCCACCAGATAATTGATTGGGATACCGTTTTTCCATTCCTCTCAATCCCACCAAATCAATCAATTCTTCTACTCTCTCTTTTATATCCGCCTTTTTCCATTTTGCAATTTTCAAACCAAAGGCAATGTTATCATACACCGTCTTGTAACGAAACAAAGCATAATTTTGAAATACAAAACCAACTCCACGTTTACTCGCCTTTACTTGATTCACCTGCTGCCCCGCAATATAGATTTCTCCCTTTTCTGCATCTTCCAATCCTGCCAGTATTCGAAGAATGGTTGTTTTTCCACTTCCACTTGGTCCAAGCAATCCCACAAGTTTTCCCTTTTCTACAGAAAAAGATACTTCATCGGATGCTTTTACCTTTCCAAAACTTTTCTCAATATTTTTAAGCTCTACATAAAAATTTTTCTCTTCCATTTCCTTACTCCTTTCCTCTATATTGAAACAGTTCAGTCTGGCTATTCATAAAGTGCCAGAATATACAAATCGCACCTAATCTGCTAGCAGTCATGTTTGATTTGCACAATCATTTCTGCCCAGTTGAACTGTTTACTCTATGCTCCAATATATTTCTCAAAATTAAAATAACAACCGCCATAATTACTAATATAGAAGACATGGCAAATGCACCTGTAAAGTCGAATGCCTGATACATCAATTCAATATAAAGTGGCATCGTATTGGTCAGCCCACGCAAATGTCCGGAAAGTACGGAAACTGCTCCAAACTCTCCCATAGCTCTAGCTGTACAAAGAACAATTCCATAGAGCAATGCCCATTTTATATGCGGAAATGTAATTTCAAAAAAGATACGAAACCCTCCTGCACCCATTAAAGCTGCGGCTTCTTCCTCATCATTTCCAGTTGCCGTAAGCACTGGAATGATTTCTCTTGCTATAAAAGGAAATGTTACAAAAATCGTAGCAAGCACAATTCCTGGTACTGCAAATATAATTTCAATCCCCCATTGTTCTAAATAATCGTATAAAAAACTTTGCCTTCCAAAGGTTAATACATAAATAAGTCCCGCAATGATGGGAGAAATCGTAAGTGGCAAGTCAATCAAGGTCGAAATCAGTTTCTTTCCTTTAAATGTGTATTTTGTAATCAACCATGCCGCAAACACTCCAAATATTGTATTCACAACTACTGCTATTACTGTTGTTTTTAAGGTTAGTAAGATTGCCTTTACCGCATAGTCATCCGATACGGCTACCCAAAATGCATTCCATCCATCTCGAAGAGAAGTGATTACTACATATAGTAAGGGTAAGATTAACATAACAAGCAGAAACAAAGCACAAAATCCTATTAGCAACCATTTAAAAACACCACGATCATTTTTCTCTTTCATGCGATCCCTCCTTATCTTACTCCACTAATTATCCTAGATGTTCGGCTTTGTATCACTGCGTTTACAAATAAAATAAAAAATGCCAACAGCAACATTACCAATGCAATGGATGTAGCACTCGCATAATCATATTCCTGCAATTTTGACATAATCATTAATGGTACAATTTCTGTTTTATACGGAGTATTTCCCGCTATAAATACAACACTTCCATATTCCCCCATGCTTCTGGCAAATGCCATCGTAAATCCCGCAATCAACGCTGGTCGTATCTCTGGAAAAATGACATGGAAGAAAATTTGTATTCTGGAGGCCCCCATTAGGCTGGCTGCCTCCTCATACTGTTCTTCTACTTTTTCCAACACTGGCTGCACACTTCTTACTACAAAAGGAATCCCGATAAAAACTAATGCAACTGTAATTCCTATTCTTGTATAAGCGATGGATATTCCCCATTTTGAAAAAAAGCTTCCAATCCAACCATCTGAAACAGTCAAATGTGTCAGAGATATTCCCGCTACCGCTGTAGGTAACGCAAAGGGTAGTTCGATTATTCCATCCATGAAGCGTTTCCCCGGAAATTCATAGCGCACCAATACCCATGCAAGTGCCAATCCTACTATTGCATTAATAATAGAAGCAATCAATGCAGTGCTGATACTCACACCATAACTGGCCAACACTCTTGGTCTAGTTACGGTTTCTATAAAATCAGCAAAAGATAATTGTGCGGAATAAACCACAAGAGAGCAAAGGGGAAGTACAACAATTAATCCTAATATTGCAGTAACAATTCCAAAAGATAAACCAAATCCCGGTATCACACTTTTTTTGCTGTTGGCTCTTACTTTCATAATACTCACCTCTCCTTTACACAAATGTAATGCTTGATAATTGCGAAACTCTCAATAAACTACATTTTATTTGTGCAAATTTACATATCATAAGCAAGGTGCTTCTGACACCGTCGGTACTCACATTGAACACTTAGTGAGGTGTTTTCGAACTTAGTGTGAAAGCGTGCCTTTGGCGAGGCACCGTATTTTGGTGCCTTATGTACCGCTACGAGTGTCGGGCAGCGAGAGCGTGCCTTGCGTTGATGTGTAAGTTCTGCACAAAAATTCTCAGAGTAAGTTAAGTTTCGCAATTACCTAAATGCAATGCTTATTTTTCATAAATGGAATCGAACAAACCGCCGTCTGCAAAATGTTTTTTGGTTGCCTCTGTCCATCCTCCAAAATGTTTAATATCTGTCATATCTACCTTTGTAATAATCCATTTTCCATTTTTAGGAACCTCTGTAATCGTATTACTACTTCCCTCGTATGCATACTCTTTCAAGATTTTTTCATCCGAAGGTCTATAATACCATTTTGCCTCCAGTTTCTGTGCTTCTTCTGAATATAAATAATCCAAATACTCTGTTGCAACTTCTCTTGTACCTCTTTTATCTACCACTTCATCTACTACTGCAACGGTTGGCTGGCATAATATAGAAGCAGAAGGCACTACAATTTCATATTCGCCAGGATGCTCATCCAAAGATAAAAAGGCTTCATTTTCCCATGCCAGCAATACATCTCCCTGTCCATTTTCTACAAAGGAAGTTGTAGAACCTCTGGCTCCTGAATCTAGTACTACTACATTTTTATATAGCTGCTTGATTGTTTCCTTGATTTCATCTTCACTCTTTCCCTGCTTTTCAAAATAATACCATGCCGCCAGATAATTCCATCTTGCACCACCAGAAGTCTTTGGGTTTGGTGTTACCACTCCAATACCTGGTTTTATTAAGTCATCCCAATCCTGAATATTTTTTGGATTTCCCTTTCTTACTAGAAATACAATACTTGATGTATATGGGGAACTGTCCAAAGGAAATTCCTCTGTATATCCGTCTTCAATCAAACCTGCATTTTTTACGGCATCTACATCACCCTCCAATGCCAGTGTAACTACATCCGCTTTCAATCCGTTTGCCACTTCCAACGCCTGTTTTCCAGAACCGCCATGAGACTGCGTTACATTCACCTTTTGTCCCTTTTCTTCTTCCCAATGTTTTGCAAACAAATCATTATATGCTTTATATAACTCTCTAGTCGGATCATAAGAAACATTTGTAATGGAAACTTCCTTTGCATTGTTATTTTTGGTATCCTTCTTGCTGGAACCGCAACCACTTATTGCTCCTAATGCTAAAATTGTGGCTAATCCTAAACCTAGTATTCTTTTTTTCATAATCCTCATCCTTTCCTGAAATTTTTTCGTAACAATTCAATTGAAAAGAATATTTTATTCATTTTATGTATTCTAATACTTTTTTGAATATTCATGATTGAATTGCTATAATTTTTAAAAAATATTCTTTGGTTATTTTTCCCTACTTTTTCTCTCGTTTTTGTCGGTAATCCACGTTCTTTTATAAACAACATTTCCTGATTTATCCTTTTCAGAAAAGAAAAACCACCGAGTTATGAAAACGTTGTCACCCTTATATTTTCTCATGTTTCTTTAAAAAACAACTCTGTCACGTTCCCACTATACATAAAATTACTCCTATTTATAAACGGATTTCAAATATCATTGACTACTTTTCGTAAAATCTTCATAAAGCGGTGACATGCTTCTTAAGTGTTCCACTATTTTCTTAAGCTCATCCACAACAAAATCTATATCCTCCAAAGTAGTCGCTTCTGATAAGGATATCCGAAGAGAACCATGTGCTATTTCGTGAGGGAGTCCAATTGCCAAAAGTACATGACTTGGATCAAGAGAGCCTGAGGTACATGCAGATCCACTGGATGCGCATATTCCCAATTGATCTAATAAAATCAACATTGATTCCCCTTCTATAAAACGAAAGCAAAAATTAGCATTTCCCGGAAGTCTATCTGTTCTGTGACCATTTAATCTCGAATATGGTATTTCCTTTAATACCCTCTCTATCAAGTGATCTCTCAGTTTTATTTCATAATCACTTACGTCTTTCAAATTAAATTTTGCCAGTTCTGCCGCCTTTCCAAGCCCTACAATCCCAGGGGTGTTGTGCGTTCCGGCTCTCCTATTTTTTTCCTGTGCACCACCGTGAATAAATGACCCGATTTTCACACCCTTTCTAATATATAACAGACCGATTCCCTTGGGACCTCCAAGTTTGTGTCCGCTAGCAGAAAGCATATCTATATTCATCTCATCTACGTCAATCGGAATATGCCCATAAGCCTGAACAGCATCTGTGTGAAATAAAATTCCATTTTCATGTGCTATCTTTCCGATTTCTGCTAATGGCTCAATCGTTCCTATTTCGTTATTTGCTGCCATAATTGAAATTAGAATTGTATCTTTTCTAATAGCAGCTTTTAACTCTTCTATTTTTATTTTTCCCGCTTCATCAACATTAAGATATGTAATCTCATAACCATTTTTTTCAAGATATTCACAAGTATGCAAAATCGCATGATGCTCTATTTTGCTTGTAATAATGTGCTTGCCCTTAGACTTATAGGCCTCTGCCGTTGCCTTAAGTGCCCAATTATCAGATTCACTACCCCCAGCCGTGAAATATATTTCTTCTCGTTTTGCTCCGATTAAATCTGCTGCCTGCCCTCTGGCCTTATCTACTGCCTTTTTCCCTTCCTGTGCAAAACTGTATACAGCTGAAGGGTTACTAAAATTGGTTCTAAAATATGGAAGCATTTCCTGTAATACTTCCTCCTTAACCTGCGTTGTTGCAGCATTATCCAAATAAATCAATTTACCCATAAGAATCACACTCCTTCTTTATCTTTTCTTTTCCAGTCAATAAGATCTTGCAATGTCGTTTTCTCTAGTACCTCATTTAATGCAATATTCAATTTTTCCCAAAGAGGATAGCAATAGCAACTTTCTCTCTTTTTACATGTATATTCATCCGTATGGACACATTCTGATGGAGCTAAATCGCCCTCTAAACACCTAAGAATTTCTCCAACCGTATAATCTTTTGGTGCTCTCATTAACTGATACCCACCATTTATGCCTCTCGTACTCCTTACCTTTCTAGCCTTCACAAGGCAAGAAACAATCTGTTCAAGATACTTTTCTGGCAAATCTTCTTCTAGTGCAACGTTCTTTAACTTCACACATCCACCGTCTTTATGCAAGGATAAGTTAAGCATAAATTTCAATGCATTTTTTCCTCTTGATGTTATCAGCAAGCTGTATTCCTCCTTTCCTACTGGAAATGTATGATTTATACTTAAAAAAAATATTTTGTAACTGTTCACAGGCAATGTCATTTACTTAAACCCTGAACTTCTATGAAAGTCTATCTTGTGCAGTTTTGGGCAATTTATCAGTAACAGTTCAGCCGGGGCAGAAATGATTGTCCCCGGCTGAACTATTACATTTATCATGCATAGCCTTGCCCAAAACCGTTACATTTATTTCACTTATGTTTATCAATCTTTCCATAATAAGCAATGATTTTTTCCAAAATATTTCCGACTATTCCTTCTACATCAAACACAGAAATAGCTTTTCTCTCCAACTGTTTTTGTGCCTGAAATCCAATTTTTTTGCAAACAATACATCGACAATCTTTGATTAACTCAACTTTATTTATAACATCCGTAGAACCGTTGCAACCACTTCCATTTCCACTACAACCTAATGAATTACAGTCTCCTACATAACCTGCGCACCCATTGGTATCTGCCACAGTCTCACAAGTATCAACATTTCTTATTTCTAGTAACTTACTTTTTTCATCTTCCACTTCAAATATGATAAATTTTTTAACCTCACCAAATTTCAAATCTACATTTCTACCATCCGATGAGCCAACCGCAATTTTATAAGACAATTTTGATCACCTCATTCCGTATACAAAAGGCAGGCACAAAATTTTCGCACCCGCCTGCATTTCTAATTGAATCTTGATACTGCGACTGTATAAATATCTTCGATCAGTCGAATACCTCCTGCATATCCGGCATAAAAATTGTCGAATACAACCTTATCTTGTACAGGCCATGAAATATTTAAAAAGTTACCCTTTAAACTTTCTGTTACCTCTTTTTCATAATATCCACCGAGTACAAGTGGATAACCATGATAATCATGATTTTTTATCTCCTCATGAATCTTGTATCCATCTGTCTCAAAGGAAACCTCTGCTTCTATTTCAAAATTAAGATTTTTAAATTCCTCCGTAATCAACTTCCGATAAGCCTTTGGCGTATCGTCCACTACGAATTGCTTTGCTGGTATCAACCCAAGATCATTTACTAAAAACTTGGTAATTCCCAACGAATATTGTGCATCTGCCACTACAGTAAACTGCTTGTTAATTACACGGTTTTCCAGGAACAAATCTGCGTACCTTTCAATAAGATAGTAATAATAATCTTCATGTTCCTTTATAACAGATTCCACCTTCTCCTCTGGAACACCTGCAAATTTTCCTACTTCTCTTAAAAATTTACTTGTCTCTGTTGCTCCAATAGGCAAAGTCTTGCAGTGTAAATAAGGGATACCCAGCTTTCGCTCCATTTTCTTCATTGTTGATAAACCAACCCATGGAGATACCAAGAGATTGAACTGAGCTTCCGGAATTTTATTTATATTATCAATTCCTCTTTTATATCCAAAAATTGTGTTTGGAGTGAGTCCCAGCTCAGATACAAGTTTTTCAAGTTCTCTTATATTTCCAAGCCAAAATAAATCCTGATATGGAACATCTGCCCATATATTGACCAATCCCTCTTGTTTTGTTTCAGATTTCTTTAAATACTGTTCCACAATTGCATCAATAACCTGCTCATGTCCCTTATAATTGTTTCCCTTAAATCCTGCCGTTGGCGCATAAATTACTGGTTTTTCGCTATTCGCATAACGTGAAACAACTTCACCTGTATCATCTCCTACAATTTCAGGAATACATCCTGTAAGTACAACATATAAATCTGCATCGATTACCTTTAACGCATTTTCAATTGTAGAATCTAATTTTTTTACTCCACCAAATACAACATCCTTTTCGTTTATACTTGTACAGGGAAAAATATTCGGTGAAAAGTATCCTGAACTTCCTGTTGATTCGGATAATTTTTGTGCACATCCCGGTCCTGAATGCAAAATAGGAAGCGCACGATTGATAGCCTGCACTGTCTGCATAGCTCCAAGTGCACATTTATATCTCTGTTTATCTAATAATTTTGCCATTATTTCGCCTCCTCTAAAAATGTAGCAACATCCTGCTGATACCACCAATCTGTGTATGGAAGCTTAGATCTTCTGGCAAGATTTTCTTCAAAGCTTCTGTTCTTAACAGCATCTAAAATTGTCTTTGCAAATTCCAGCGTATGCTTATATCCAAAAATCATATACTCATCTGCTACATAGATAGCAGGTGTACCATTTTTGATAGCCCATACCGTTGAACCCGGATGTCTTGACAAGTACATATCTGGCTGATACTTGTTTAATATATTCATTACTTCATAATTTTGCTGATCCGCTACACTTGCCTCAAAATCAATATCATTATCTAAAAGATATTTCATAGACGGTGGAACATCTCCATTTTCGTATTTCTTATCATAATGCCATGCCAATGCCCATACCACTTTGATGCCAAGTTCATTTAAAACTCTTGATACTTCGAACGTATATCCAGGACCCATACCAAGAACCGCTGTAAGTCCAGTCAATTCTTTCTTAACTTCTTCTATCTGCGGAAGATAGATTGCTCGCTGCTCCTCAATGTATTTTTCAATCTTTTCGCTTCTTCCTGTTACCTTTCCAATCTCCCTAAGCCATGTTTCAAATCCCGTAATTCCACACTGATTAATACTTCTTACATAAGGGACTCCGTATTTTTCTTCTAAGGCATTCCCTATGTAATTTCCAAGAGTTCCACAAATGCATGTTGTAGCAACACTCTCTGAAAGATGCGAAAGTTCCTCTATCGTAGAATTACAATATAAAAATACAGGTTCAAGATCAAAATTCTTAAACATCTCAATAATCTCTGGTCTGGCACTTTCAAAGAAATTTTTAAAGTTAATTTTATTTGTCTTTACACCTTCTCTCGGTGGCTGCACAATTTCCTGAAGGATTGCATGATCCGAAATATCAAAACCAGTTGCCCAAATACGTGACTTAAAGCCTTCACAATGTACCGCAACGATTGGAACTCCAACTTCCTCTCTGACATCATCCACTATACTATCAATGTCTTCACCAATAATACCAGTTGCACAAGAACTTGAAACAAAAATTGCTTTTGGCGAATATCTCTTATTCACTTCCAAGATAACTTGTCTAAGTGTTTCTGTTGATCCAAATATGGTATCATTTTCATTCATATCTGTACCAACATAAATGGTATCGCTAGTAACACCTCGTTTTTTTGCCATAACTTTTGACATATAATAGGAATTTGCGCCAGTAACAGAACATCCTGCTGGTCCATGATGAATAATAGCAACATCTCGGATACCTGCAAGCTGGCTCAATCCACACATAGATAAACATGTACTTGACTGCGAAAAACATCTGGAACATCCCTTTAATGTGCCACACTCACTCTGGGAAGCCAAATCTTTTAAGGTTCCAACATATCCTGTAATGGAACCTATTCGGTTTTCTCTTGTCGCAATATTGGAATTGCTTAAATTAATTGCCATCTTTTCCCCTCCTATCCTTGATAATTTTCATCATACAAGCTTGTAGATAAATATCTTAGTCCTGTATCAGCAAAAAGTACTACGATCTTCTTTCCTCTATTTTCAGGTTTCTTTGCTAATTCGGTTGCTGCATGAAGCGCTGCTCCAGAAGATGCCCCCACCAAAATACCGTCTTTCTTAGCTACAGCCTGAGCGGCCTTATACGCCTGAAGTGTTGATACCTCGTACCACTCATCATAAATCCCTCGGTCAAGATTAGCAGGTATAAATTGCTCCTTTGTATTCTCAAAAGGATGTACTCCTGTAATCTCTTCCTGGTCCGGATTCTCTGGAGTTTGGAAAGACTCAGGTGTTGGCTGAACTCCAACAACTTTTACATTTGGATTTTTTTCCTTTAAATACTTACCTACCCCGGAAATGGTTCCACCTGTACCAACACAAGCCACAAAAATATCTACCTCTCCATTGGTATCATTCCAAATTTCCGGTCCAGTTGTAAGATAATGAACGTTTGGATTCTCAGGATTTCTTGTCTGATCCGCAAACCAAATGTGTTCTTCCTCTGCAACCGCCCGCTCTAAAGCTTTAACACACTCTACAAAGTCAGGTCCATTTTCCTCCATACTTTTTACAATTTCAGGGACTTCCGAAAGCTTTACTGTTTTTCCACCGAAAGCATGAATCACCTGAAAACGTTCTTTCGAAACCTGGTCTTGAATATACACCCGAAACGGATATCCCTTTGCTGCTGCAATTGCAGCAAGTCCAACCCCAGTATTTCCACTTGTTAATTCAATAATTGTGTCTCCCTTTTTCAGTTCTCCATTTTTTTCTGCCGTCTCAATCATGTTTAAGGCAATACGATCCTTTACACTCTGATTTGGATTAAAATATTCAATTTTTCCAATAATATCACCTTCTAAATGATTCGCTTCGTTATAACCATTCAATCTTAAAAGTGGTGTTTTGCCCACAAATTCAGTAATAGAATTATAAATTCCCATAATTTTCCTTCTTTCTTATCTAAAGTCAAGCGAATATTCACAATCCGCTTTGCTACTTGTAACAGTTCCGCCAAAAAGAATATTTTTAGCTAATTTATATATTCTGGCACTTTATGAATGTCCCCGGCTGAACTGTTACCGCTACTTAATCGTGTTAAATTTTGTAATCATCCGCAAGATCCATCATTCCATATTCCATCAAAATCTCTTCTAATCTTTCCTGTGTCATCGGTGTTGGAATTACAAAATCCTTATTATCAATTACTGCCTGTGCAAGGTTTCTGTACTCCTGTGCCTGATTGGAATCTGGTCTGTATTCAATTACTGTCTTTTTGTTAATTTCTGCATGCTGCACAATATTATCTCTCGGTACAAAATATATCAGTTTTGTTCCAAGCTCCTTCGCAAAAGCTCTTAAAAGATCCAACTCTCTGTCTACATTTCTTGAATTACAAATGATACCTCCAAGTCTTACTCCACCGCTTCTTGCATATCTCTGAATACCTTTTGAAATATTATTAGCCGCATAAAGTGCCATCATCTCGCCACTAGCTACAATATAAATTTCCTTTGCCTTTCCTTCTCTGATCGGCATCGCAAAACCACCACAGACAACATCACCTAAAACATCGTAAAAAACATAATCCAGATCATCTGTATAGGCACCTAGATTTTCAAGCATATTAATAGATGTGATAATACCTCTTCCTGCACATCCTACACCTGGCTCTGGTCCACCAGATTCAACACATCTCGTACCTCCAAATCCTTCCTTCATAATTCGATCCAGTTCGATATCTTCCCCTTCTTCTCTAATGGTATCCAAAACAGTCTTCTGTGCTAACCCTCCTAAAAGAAGTCTTGTAGAATCTGCTTTTGGGTCACATCCAACAACCATAACCTTTTTTCCATGTTCCACCAAACCAGCAGTTAAATTCTGTGTCGTTGTTGACTTACCAATTCCACCTTTTCCATAAATAGCAATTTGTCTTAATTCACTCATGTTAAATCTCCTATTCAAATAATTTTTTAATTTTTGTATAGTTTAAAAGCTGTTGTATCGATTCCTCTATTAAACCTGGAATTTCATAAGGTATCACACCTTTTTGTTCCGCAACTGTTGCAGCTCCATATCCAATCCTACTAACTAATAGATAATTACAATCAGCTATCTTATTTATAGTTTCAACAAGCCTTTTGTCATCATGATTACCACCTTGACAAACAGATTCCACTTTCCTTATTTCAAGTAATCTTTTTTCTTCCTCCATGATTTCATAAATGTAAAACTGCGTCGCATGACCAAAATGTCTATTCACAACAATTCCATCACTGGATGCAACCGCAATTTTTTCTGTCTTCTTAGCCATGCGAAAAAGTCTCCTTTACGTTTAAACGTCTCTGGTAAATTTGATCACCATATTCTGATTTTCCAGGAACTCCAACAGCATCTGCGCGGCAATGCTGACAATGTCTAAAAACGTCAATATACTTTGACGCTACCGTTCTTGCGGCATCAATTTCAGCACAAACAGGAGCCTTGTAACTTTTTAGCTCGTGCTGTGGTATCAATGGAATAATGTTATAAATGGTTGCGCCTGCCTCCTTAACTGTTTTTGCGATTTCTTCAATATGTTTTCCATTGATTTCCGGAACCAACACTGTATTTACCTTTATCGTGATTCCAGCCTCCGCAACCTTTCTTATTCCATCCAGTTGATTCTTAATGAGAATCTTTGCTCCCTCCACACCTTCTATTTTTTTACCATGATAAATGATATAAGCATTTAACTTGCTTTCTATTTCAGGATCAACTGCATTAACTGTAACAGTTAAGGAATCAATTCCAACAGCAATGACATCCTGTGCTCTCTCGCTTAAAAGCAATCCATTGGTACTCATACATTTAATAAGTTCAGGGAACTTTTCTTTTACTATTTTGAAGGTTTCCAGTGCATAATCACTTGCCAGAGTATCTCCTGGTCCTGCTATTCCAGCAACTTTAATATTCGGACATAGTTTCAATGCCTTTCTTAAGATTTCTTCACAATCTTCTGGCTTAAGGACTTTAGATGTAACTCCTGGTCTTTCCTCCACATCATTCATGCTTCTGTCACAAAATCGACAGGCAATATTACAGCCCGGACTTACAGGAAGATGTATTCTGCCGGCATTATTCTTTTGTCCACCAAAGCATGGATGGGATTTTTGTAAATCTTTATATGTATTACTGCTCATAAAACACCTTCTTTCTTAACATTATTATTAAGTATGTGATCTATGTACCAGACCACAAATGATACCGGATGGATTCGAACCATCAACTTCGGTTTTGCAAACCTATGCCTTTCCAGCGGCTACGGCATCATAGAAGTATTTTCCTGTGGGGAAAAAAAGAGGCTTTGCATTTTTATGAATATACATAAAAAATACAAAACCTCTGGTCTTTCCAGTCAGCTTGTTACCTACAATCTTACCTTTTCTGTTTTGTCAATTTGAATAATCTTTCCATCCTGAATGATCAATATCACATTTCCATATTGAATATCCTTTATCATTTCTTTGACTTTTGTCAGGCTTACATCTATGTTATCTGATTTCTTTTTATTGGTTTCCATAGTCTATCACCTCGCACTCTGTTTTAATTGTTGTTAAATAAAGGTGTAGATAAATATCTATCTCCCGAATCTGGAAGCAATGCAACAATTGTCTTTCCTTTATTTTCTGCTCTCTTAGCTACAATTTCTGCTGCCTTTAATGCTGCTCCTGATGAAATTCCCACAAGTATTCCTTCTGTTACTGCAAGAGCCTTTCCTTCTGCAAATGCGTCTTCATTGCGAATGGCAATTACTTCATCATATATTTTCGTGTTAAGAACTTCAGGTACAAACCCAGCTCCAATTCCCTGAATTTTATGCGGTCCTGCAACTCCAGTTGATAAAACAGCACTTGTAACCGGTTCAACTGCAATCACTTTAATCTCAGGATTTTGCTCTTTTAAATATTCTCCAACTCCTGTAACTGTTCCACCTGTTCCTACGCCTGCAATAAAGATATCAACTTTTCCCTCTGTCTGCTTCCAAATCTCAGGTCCTGTTGTCTCTTTATGCGCTTTGGGATTGGAAGGATTTACAAACTGTCCAAGAATTATGGAACCTGGAATTTCTTTATTCAGTTCTTCTGCCTTAGCAATCGCACCTTTCATCCCCTTTGCTCCTTCCGTAAGAACAATTTCTGCTCCATACGCCTTAAGTAGGTTTCTTCGTTCCACACTCATGGTATCCGGAAGTGTAAGAATTGCCTTGTATCCTTTTGCCGCTGCCACTGCTGCTAAGCCAATTCCTGTATTACCACTGGTTGGTTCAATAATGGTTGCTCCAGGCTTAATGAAACCATTTTTCTCTGCATCTTCAATCATTGCCAAGGCAATACGATCCTTAACAGAACCTGCCGGGTTTAAATATTCTAGTTTTGCAAGTACCGTTGCTCCATCAATTTCTTTCTTCTTTGCGTATCGGTTGAGTTCCAGAATTGGTGTACCTCCAATCAGTTCCAACGCACTCTTTTTAATTTCTCCCATAAATTTATCCTCCTTCATTTTTTAATCATTCTTTCTAGTCAAGCGGATATTCGCAATCCGCTTTGCTACTTGCTCATATAAAAGTGGTACTGCGTGCCTTACGAGGTATGAGGTCTGACCCCCGCACCTCGTGCAAGAGTACCCACCGCCTAAAGGCAGTGGGTTTTCTTGCCCTTTTATAAATTTTATCTGTTGTTTGATTACTCACTCATATATTAGCACTAAAAACTGCATTTGAAAAGTTTCCAAAACTTATGCTCTGTGATAAGTTTTATTTATGTTTATGCAAAGCTAACCTTATCACCTATTTACGCTTCGATAAATCCCTCTTTTTTATAGTGTTCTTCCTCATTAAAAATTACATAAGCTGTTTTTAATTTTGAAAAGCCCCAATGCTCATATAAGCCTATGTGTTTTGGATGCGTATAAAGTGTTACATTACAGCCTTCCACCTGTTTCAACAAATTATCTAAAATAACCTTACCTAATCCATTTCCTCTATATGCATCTCGAACTGCAATATTGCATAATGTTGCCAGAGTTATTCCATCTGAAATAGCCCTGCCAACACCTATAATTTTCTTTCCATCCATAAGAAATACCACCGCATAGCTGCTTTTGAATACCTTTTCCTGTGTATCAATGTCCAAATCACTTAACCCATAAAAATGCAATATTTCCCACACTTGGGAAAAGTCTATATTTTCGCATGATTTTATTACTTTATACTTACTCAAAACGTTTCACACTTCTTTCCCTATTTTATTATTCGAAGTCAATCGTATAATGGTTCAGTTGTCAAGACAAAAATCTAAAACTTTTATAATGAACTGATATCCATGGTTAGAAGAAGATAGATTCTCCCCAGTGACAGTCTCCAATTAGGCAGCTTCCTTAGCGGCTTCATATAGCATAGCTGGATAGTATACGGATGCTGGAGGAACATTA
>CADABQ010000012.1 GCA_902786205.1 uncultured Lachnospiraceae bacterium
TTTTGATTTGAACAAAAACCTTGCATTTATTTTACCACAAAACTGGCTGAAAGTCAGTAATTACAGGGATTTTCTGTTATTCAGCAGACACTATTTAGCCCTGAAATACCTCTTTTATACTATCATAATGTAAAAATTGTCCTCTTTGTGCAATTTGTGCAATCTCTTCTAAAGTAGCAAAACGATATCCGTCTGTTTCCCCCTCCTGCAAAACAATATCAGAATTATCAAAATCCAAAACAAAACGGTAGACATCTACAAAATAGTTATCCTTTTCCTCTGGATTGATCCTTTTATATGTATATACAAGACCACCTTCTGCCTTGCTCACATCCAAACCAGTTTCTTCTTTTATTTCACGTTTAATAGCATCCTGCGATTCTTCTCCTGCCATAGCCGCACCACCAGAAACTTCCCAGCAGCCAGGGGCCCAAGCTTTTGTTTTTACACGCTTTGTAATTAAAAACTTCCCGTCTGGTCTTTGAATCACACCCAAAACAGTAAGATGAAAATCTCCTTCTTTCATATTCCAATCATTTCGTTGCATCGTACGTCCTGTTCTTTTTTTATTTTCATCATAAATATCCCAAATTTCCATATCTTTATCCTTTCTTACTCTGTTCTATCATCTGTTATCTTTCCATTTTCTACATTTGGCATAATAAAGTTTTGAAGAGAATAGTTCCAAAGTACTTCAGAACCCTCCCCTGTATGCTGATTTCGTTGAAGAATTTTTGATAATTGTGCATTTTTTTCCACCCAGCCCTTTCCTTTTGTTGCTGCATTTAGCATGGTAGGCTGTATATTATCCATTGTATGGGCAAATTTTGATTCTGCTGTAGCTCCTTCCTCAAATTCATCCCATAGATTCCGCATAAATGTTTCTTGATCTTTTGGCAACATTGAAAATAACTTTTCCGCAGCATTCACTTCTCTCTGACGCTGTGTTTTTTTTGCCTCTTCATCATACGCATAAGTATCACCTGCATAAATCTCTACTAAATCATGAATTAGCAACATACTTATAGTACGCAAAACATCAATTTTATCATTTGCATACTCACTCAATAGTAATGTCATAACCGCCATATGCCACGCATGCTCCGCATCATTTTCTTTTTGTATTGCATCGGACCGATAAGTCTGTCTGCCAATTCTCTTCTCTTTATCAATTTCAAGGCAAAAATCCATCTGTTTTTTTAATCGTTTTTTTAATCGTTCTTTTTCCATCTCACAACCTCCCTCTTGCACTTTCATCAATAAGTAGACACAATGGAGTAATCGAATCGTAAAAAATTGCCAACCTCTCGCATCATCTTGCATACCATTTGGTATATGAGATTCCATCAATGACATATCATTAAGAAAAGCGGATCTGTCTAATCCGCTTTTCCGTTTTTATATTACAATAACAACTATGCACGCTCAATCGCAACATTTCCACCACGAACTACTTCAATTCGACTCGGAAAAGCTCGATTAAATAATTCTACTACTTCGTTATTATCATCCTCACTCTTAATACATTCTACTAAAAGCGTATTACCACGATAATCTACTACATCTAATTTAAATACTTGTGCAATTCGAAAGATTTCCTCCTTGTCTGCTAAAGAACAACCACCTACTTTTATAAATAGTATTTCTCGCATTCTTGTTTCGGCAACCGTAAAATCTACCACTTTAATTACTTCTACACAACGATTCAATTGTTTTTTTATCTGTTCAAATGTTATATCATCACTTAGCATTCCAATTGTCATTCTGGATACTGTTGGATCTTCTGTCTCACCTACCGTCAAACTTTGCATATTGTAGGATTTTCCGGAAAAAAGACCAGAAATTTTAGCAAGTACACCAACCTGATTTTCTACATAAAGTGATACCCATCTTTTTGTCATTTCCATTATTTCTTCCTCCTAACAATCCATAATCATATTATCCAGCGTATTTCCTGCTGGTACCATCGGCCATACATTTGCCTTTGGATCAATAATAAATTCAATAATCGTTGGTCCTTTTTTGTTTTCATCTGCAAATGCAAATGCTTTTTCAATATCCTCTTCTTTTTCTACCCGAATGCCTTTTGCATCATAACTTTCTGCAAGTTTTACAAAATCCGGTGTATATTTCGGGCAACACTTATCTGGATTCATGCAATCTCTTTCACAAGATTTTCGATATCTAAGACATGTACTAGAATATCTCTTATTAAAATACAATTCCTGCCATTGACGCACATTTCCAAGATAACCATTATTAAAGACAATCAAAATCACTGGAAGCTCCAATACAACTGCTGTTGCCATTTCCTGAATATTCATCTGAAAACCACCATCTCCAGATATGGCAATTACCCTCTTTTCCGGATTTCCAAGTTGTGCCCCCATGGCAGCAGGAAAACCATATCCCATTGTTCCAAGGCCTCCAGAAGTAAGCAATTGACGGTTTTCATCCAAGTCAATATATTGCGTCGTCCACAACTGATTCTGCCCTACGTCTGTAACAATAATAGAATCCTTATATCGCTTATTAATGACACGAAGCACCTTTTCCGGTGTCAATCCCTTTTGTTGCTTCATACGAAGTGGATATTTTTGTTTCCAGCCCAACAGCTGTTTTACCCATTCTTCTCTTTCACTTACATAAGGGACTTCCATGGTCTTTTTCTGTAATACATCTAAAATAGATTCTATTGCAAGTTTTGCATCTGCAACAATCGGCACATCAACCGCAATATTTTTTGATATAGATGCTGCATCAACATCAATATGTACAATTGTTGCATTTTTAGCAAATTCACTGGTTTTTCCTGTAATTCGATCATTAAAACGTGTTCCAATGGAAAATAGTAAATCACAGTCTGTTACCGCATGATTGGCCGCATAACTTCCATGAATACCTATATTTCCCAAATACATCTTATGCTGCGAAGAAATGGCACCTTTTCCCATAATAGTTGTAATGATTGGAACATTTGTCTTTTCCACTAATTTTGTCATTTCTTTATTGGCATGTGCAATATTTACACCACCACCAATCAAAAACAATGGTTTTTTCGCCTCTTGTAACAGACGAACCGCCTTTTTTATCTGGCGCATATTTACCGCAGCATTTGGCTTGTATCCACGGATGTTCACCATCGTAGGATATTCTTCTGTTCCCATTTCCTGTTGTATGTCTTTTGGTAAATCAACTACAACCGGACCTGGACGACCTGTGCTAGCAATATAAAAAGCTTCTTTAATAATACGCGGTAAATCTTCCCTCTTTCGTACGGTAACCGCATACTTACAAATACCTCTTGTAACACCTACAATATCCACTTCCTGAAAAGCATCATTTCCCATTAAATTTAATGGCACCTGCCCTGTAAAACATACCAATGGCACACTATCATAATTTGCAGTAGCAATTCCCGTCACTAGATTCGTTGCTCCAGGTCCACTTGTAACCAAACAGACACCAACCTTACCAGTAGAACGCGCATAACCATCTGCCGCATGGATCAATGCCTGCTCGTGTCTTGGTAAAATCACTTCAATTTTATCCTGATCATATAATGCATCAAATAAATCGATTGCCTGTCCACCTGGATAGCCAAACAGCGTATCTACCCCTTCTTCTATAAGGGCTTTTACAAATAATTCAGTTCCTTTGATTGCCATATCTATTCCTCCCAATCATCAACTTGATAAACAATTTTCATTTTCTTAACACGATCTTTTACATTTGCATAGATTGCTTATTGCTCATCACATTAAGATAATCAAATCAATATCTTATTTATTTTATCACATAATGTAAAAGAACAAAAGAAGGAATCACCCCTTTTGTTCTTTCTGTTATTTATTTTCCGGATAGGTTAATACAATTTTTAAAAGTCGTATCAATTCCTCCGTATCCTCTTTTCCTAATATTTCATACATCCCCTGATATTCTTCTTTTATGAATTTTCTTTTTTTATCCTCTTCCTGACGCCCTTTTTCTGTTATGCACACTCTTAATCTGCGCAGGTCTTCCTCATCTTTTTCCCTTTTTATGCATCCTTTGTTTTCCAGACTATTTAATATATCTGTCATACGTCCCGGCACCACATGTAACTGTTCTGTTAACTCTCTGGCACTCACTTGATCTTCTACATACATTAAATAGCGCAATACTCCATATTCGCCTCTAATACTATCCAGAACGACTCTGTTTTCTTTTCGATTCAGTACTTCTGCTAATAAATTATATAATTCTTCCCCCAAATTTTCCTCTCTCAACAAACCGTTCCTCCTATCTATATTTATGTACTCTCGGCATCTCCCTTGCACCCACTTTTGCGACTGTTTTTCCGCCAGCTATACATAAATTTAATCAACGTACGCTCCACGTACGCCTCATAAATTTGTGCATATCTAACAAAAAAACATTTTGCAAAATCAGGCACAAAGAGACTCCGAGAGTACATATTTTCTTTTCATCAAAAAAAGCAACACAAAGTAGCTCTATGCAATTCGCCTCGCCATGTTCAATTATAGACAATTTCATCCTATTTTTCTACTATTGATTGTCTAAACGCATCAATTTTTGAATCAACGTTGCAATTCGTTCCGCTTCTCTTTTTTCTTCAATTTTTTTCCATTTTTCTGCTTCTCGTTCTGACGGAAGTTTTCTGCTCTTTTGCATGGCTTCCCAAATTTTTTGTTTTCGTTCCCTCTCTTCTTTTTCTCTCTTTTTCCTTTTCTCTTCCATCTTTTTTAACTGTAATTGCTGGTATTGTCGATCGGAATACTTTTCCCTTGAAACCTGCCATCCACCAACCACTTTTCCTGTTTTTTCACAATTTGGTGTAACTGTTCCGTATATATGTGGTTTTGCATTTTGCTGTGTTTTTATATAATCTTTATTTAAACAACGATATGCCTCCTGTACAATTAAATATTGATTTCGCGCCTCCAAAGATGGGTTATCATCCGGATGCAATCTTTTACATAATTCACGATACGCCTTTTTAATCTGTTCTTTCGTTGCTGACTGTGTAAGTCCCAATACTCCCAATGCCTGTATACGATTCACGCATCCACCCCCTTACATTCCAGAAAAGTTATAAGCATGTTTAAAGAAACGTTTTTTATGAGACAAAACTTTTAGAAACACATTTTGCAAATTGTGATCTGCATAAAAAAGAAAATGGATATTACAAAAAGCACAAACCCTTTAAAACATCTTTTCTAAGATTCCTTTGCTTTTTGAAAACATCCATACTAATTTTCCCACTTTTTTGCTTGTAGCAGTTCAGCCCAAAGGATATTTTTAGCCAATTTATATATCCTGGCACTTTATGAATATCCTGGCTGAACTGTTACTTTTGCTTAGAACAAACTATCAAAATAGCTATTTAATCTATTTGACGAATATGCACCTGCAGAATCATACATCGAACTACGCTTCTCCGCCGTAGTGGCTGCCGCCCCAATTTGAGCCGAAAGTCTCATCGTATCTCCCACAAAAGAGGAACTGCTTCCTAAAATTTTTTTCACCTGTGCTCTGTCCGCAGATTTCAATTTTTCACTATCCACGGTAAGTGTATTATCGTCCTCAATCTTAATTCCAATTTTTTCTAAACTTTTAGAATATGCTCTTGTATTGCTCTCCATTCTATTCGCAAGGTCAGATACCCTTGTTGCCTTGCTAGCTGCTGCATTTTCTAATAAGCTATTATAGGAAGAAACAAATTCTTTCGTTGCAGATACTAACTCATCTTCTTTCCCTTCCTGGAATACATCTGCATTTTTACGATCAACCAACTTTTCCGCTGCTTTTCCTAACTTATCCGCATACTTTTGCGTAGTTGCATATTTCTGCGTATCTGTTTCAATTTTTGTTGTATCTTTTCCTGTTTTTTTCGATGTGTCTGTTTTCGCAGATTTATCATAATAGGCTGTTAATAATTTTTTATACGTACCTCTTTTAATCGTATTATAATCCCCAAGATTATTATAAATAGTATTCAATCCAGTTCCGTTATTTCCAGATGAATGAAATAATCCCGCGAAATAATTGTATGCCATCATACAATTTCCTCCTTTCCTATTTTTCACCGTAAAGGTGTTTGGATCACAAAACCATTATACAAGCAATTATTCTTGCTCTACCTTTTTAGACGCATAATAATCCTCAAATAATTTGTTGGTTGCATCTAATGTATCCTTACAAATACTTGGTAATTCTTTTCCCCATGCCTTTGTCGCCTGATCATATCCCTCTTGAATAGCCTTTTGCATTTTTTTCATAGCTTTTTCATCATCTCCAGCTAATGCACATGCAAAATCAAACATACGCTCTGAAGTCTGCTTTACTCCATAATATCCGTCCTCCGCAATATCTGCTTGCGCCTGTGCTTTCGTGTCTGCGTCTACTGTATACTTTCCACTTGCCAAAAACTTCCACATGCTATCTTCATCATCATTTCCATTTGTAGCAAATGTATAAGTAGAAGATTGTTTTTGCAACATCTTTTGTACCAAATCAGCTAATTGTTTTTGTCTATTTTCCTGTTCGCCCTTTAACTTTTCTACCAATGCTGCTCTTTCTTTTTTACTCATTTTATTGATAGAATAAGATGTTTTATCAGAAGATGTCTCTTCCGTTTTTTCATATACAACTCCTTTTTCTTCTGTCTTTTCTGTTACTTTTTCTTCTGTCTTCTTTTTTTCTGTCTTTACTCCACTATACGAATTTTTTGCAACTGTTTCAGTTGCAACATTTGATGCACTATTAATCATAATAATTCCTCCTTTTCATTACCTGCTATAACAAGAGATTTGCAAGAACCAGCTACCTGTTTTGCATAATTATCCACTTATATGTATACTCGACATATTCTATTATAAGTTTAACATTTTTTCCAAAAATTTGCAAAACTTTTTAATCTTTGACCAAACCATTAGTTACTGTTCACGCCCTAGTGTGACCAGTAACAACCATTATTGCTATTTTTGTGCTGGTATATCTATATACCATCCATCCTTTCCATCACACCTGCCTATACAATGAAATATTGGGCGGTAATAACCTTTTGAATCCGGCAAAAAATTTAATTTTATACTGTGAATCCTTATCTGTTTTTTCTGTTCCAGCTTATTTTGGTTTTGCTCTCCACTTTCTATTTTATAAAATCTACCCTTTTTTAGCTGCGATATACACCACTGGGAAGAATGTATCTGCCACTTTTTGTAAGGAGTTGTTTTTATCATGTAATATCGTAAACTAGAAATAGTATCATTCACAGTATAACGACACAAAAGAAAGCCATTAATAGCATGCAATGTTCCATTATCTTTCGTTGCAAATCTATAATATCCATCTTCTTGTTTTTCAAAAGAAGCATAGGAAGGAACTGTAATATTTAATTGAGTCAAAGCATCTTCTACTGTTTTCCTTGTTGCATTTTCATTAAGTAAAATAGGATTTCCATGAGAATCCCACTGCTGCATATAATTTTCATAATCAAATGTTCCCCCCTGATAATTAATCCATATTGCAGCTTGCCGATCAAAACTACGAAAAACTGCTTGTGTCTCATAAAATTCAAAATCTTCTTTATCCAGAGTAAAACCTGCTATTTGCAAGATCGATTTTGCACGAAACAATGCTTCTTTTCTTGTATATACTTGACTTTTCCAAAGCAACACACTATTCTCTTTTTGATTTGCTACCAACTTAGGTTCTATTATAACTTCAACATTGTCATGCCTTTTTATATTCTCACAAGACAAATTTCCAAATTCCTTTCTTTGATAGCTTACAAAAAGTATTAAAAAGGCAAGCACACATATTAGAATTGGCATTTGCATAAGCAAAACCAGTCTCCATGAAATCTTTTTTCTAAAAATAAAACGCTTTTTCAATGCATGTAAGAGACAAAATAGGCTATATCCAATCATCGTCCCAAGTAAATTGTTCCATAAATCATCCACCTGAAATACACCGCAACGCAACACAAATTGTGTGCTTTCAATCATAAAAGTAAGACAAAAGCCGCCAAGATATGTAACCCACCAATATCCCTGCTGCTCCAAAAACACTCCAGGGAATTTCTTTCGTTGTTAAAGGTCTCTTTTGTTGTCTTTTTCTCCAAAAAAGCAACAAAAAGAATATCGTTAGTAATGCTCCGACTACGCCAAACACCATATACTGTGTCGCAAGACGTATTACCTGAGATGGCCGCATTCTATCTTTCCTTTCCACAAATTTACTCTACATAATATACCCAATCTTCTTTTCTTGGAAGTACTGCTGGATATTCTCCATCAACATATCCTAATGCACAATGTCCAATTCCTTCGTACTCTCCTTCTATTCCTAATTTTTTCAAAAATTCCTTTCCTCTTTGTGTTTCAAATTCCTCTTTCGCTCTATGAATCCAGCAACTACCAATTCCCAATTCATGTGCCATCAACATCAAATTTCCCATAACTAGACTTCCATCGTAAACTGCCGTTGGTCTTTCCTTTTTTGCCAATACAATTAAAATCACAGGTGCACCGTAAAAAGGATCTATGTCCTTTCCCATGATCTCTGCATTCCATTTAGAAAATTCATCCCGAATTTCTTTATTTGTAACCGCTACAATAATTGGAGACTGCATATTCATTCCTGTTGCGGCATATGTACCAGCCTCAATAATTTGATTTAAAATATCCTTAGGGATAGGCTCCCCTTTAAACTTACGAATACTTCTTCTTGTTTTCATTGTCTCTAATAAGTTACTCATTTTATCACAATTCCTTTCTTTTTATAGCTATCACCAAAAATTTTTCTATCTATTGCTGAGGGACATCTCCCACCACATTTCTCTCACTGCACCTTTCTATTGTAAAAGAATTAAAAAATTGCGTCAATATAAAAAGAAAACTAATTTTTTATAAATTCTTTCAAACTATTTTATAGTATATCACAAAATAGGACGAATGCATAAAAAATATACATTCGTCCTATTCTTTGGTCTTTATTTTTTTATATACGTTAGGAATTTTATTTATTTACATTAAATGCCTGCATTCCAGGATAAACTGCTGCTTCACCTAACTCTTCTTCAATTCTTAATAACTGATTGTACTTAGCCACACGCTCACTTCTTGATGGAGCTCCTGTCTTAATCTGGCAAGTATTCAATGCAACTGCTAAATCTGCAATTGTTGTATCTGCTGTTTCACCAGAACGATGTGAACTAATAGCTGTATAACCAGCCTTATGAGCCATCTTAATTGCCTCTAAAGTTTCTGATACAGAACCAATCTGGTTTAACTTGATTAAGATTGAGTTTCCACATCCAAGTTCAATACCTTTCTTTAATCTTTCTGTATTTGTAACGAATAAATCGTCACCAACTAACTGTACTTTATCACCAAGTTCAGCAGTAAGCTTCTTCCAACCTTCCCAGTCTTCTTCGTCTAATGCATCTTCGATAGAAATGATTGGATACTTTTCAACTAACTTCTTCCAATGTTCAATTAACTGCTCTGAAGTATATACAGTTCCAGCCTTTGGTAATTTATATTCGCCAACTTTGTCTGTCTTCCACTCTGAAGATGCAGCATCCATAGCAATCATAAATTCTTTTCCTGGTTCATATCCAGCGTTCTTAACAGCCTCTAAGATTGTTTCGATTGCTTCTTCGTCTGATGCTAATGCTGGTGCGAAACCACCCTCATCACCTACAGAAGTAGCCAATCCTTTTGATTTCAATAATGCTGCTAATGCATGGAATACTTCTGCACATTGGCGTAAACCTTCTTTAAAGGAAGGAGCTCCAACTGGCATAATCATAAATTCCTGTACATCTAATCCAGAACTTAATGCATGACATCCACCATTTACAATGTTCATCATTGGAACTGGTAAACGATTTCCTGAAATTCCACCAAGGAAACGATATAATGGTAAATCCAATGCTGTTGCTGCTGCTCTTGCTGTTGCAATAGATACTGCTAAAATTGCATTTGCACCTAATTTAGATTTATCCTTTGTTCCATCTGCCTTAATCATTGCTCTATCTACAGCATAAATGTCTGATGCATCCATTCCAACAATTGCATCGTTAATTACTGTATTAATATTTTCAACGGCTTTTGTTACACCTTTACCTAAATAGCGATTCTTATCTCCATCTCTTAATTCCAATGCTTCAAAAACACCAGTAGATGCACCACTTGGAGCAGTACCTCTTGCAACTGTTCCGTCTACTAATGTTACCTCTGCTTCTACAGTTGGATTTCCTCTTGAATCCAAAATCTCTCTACCGATTACTTTTTCAATTTCTAAATAATTCATCTATCTTGTTCTCCTTTCCCATTGCAGCCCACTCATTAGCGAATATAATTATCATATTTTAAAAGCTAAGGACTATTTTTTAGGAACCAACATATACTTTTCGTTAGTCCTAACTAACAGTTATCATATTACTAAATCTCCCTCTTTTTCGCAAGTGCATTATTGACAATATTTCCCCATTTCATATTATTGCATTTTTTTCTCATTTTATACATGTTCGATACTTAACTCTATCAAACTTTCTTTTCTTATGTGTATATAGCAAAAACTCCTCTCTATCTTTAAAGCTCAGCATTCTTCAATATAGTAGATAGGAGGAGTCGACATGATTTATACATGCTTGTTAGTTTTCGCTAACACATACAGAATAACAAATCTATAAAAAAAAATCAACGGAGTAATTGATTTCTTTTTTTCAATTACTTCGTTGATTGAAGCAAATATCATCTATTCATTTCCCGTCAATGCTATTCGCACTCCGCTTTTATAAATATTCATCAAACTCAATTTCAGATGGCAATCTCAAATCTCCACGAGGACTTACCGATACCGTTCCTACTTTCACTCCATCCGGCATACAATTACGTTTAAATTGTTGACGGAAGAAGCGTGTATAAAATACATTCAGCCATTTAACGATCTCCTCCTCGCTAAATTTATATTCCTCATTTTGCTCCACCGCCATCTTACATAATGCAATGATTTCAGACGGTTCCATACCATAACGCAAAGTATAATACAAAAAGAAATCGTGCAATATATACGAACCTACCGTATCCTCTGTTTTTTGTGCAATGGTTCCATCCTCATTTGGAGGCAACAATTCTGGACTAACTGGCGTGTCAATAATATCCTCAATTACTTCTTCCATACCCACAAATCCATTCTGTGCCATAAAATGTCCTACTTCATCTACCAATGTACGAACTAACGTCTTTGGAATACTTGTGTTTACCGCATACATACTCATATGATCTCCATTATAAGTACACCATCCTAATGCCAGTTCTGAAAGGTCACCTGTTCCAATTACAAAACCGCCTTCCTTATTCGCTACATCCATCAAAATTTGTGTACGTTCTCTTGCCTGACAATTTTCATATGTGATATCCTTAATCGCCTCATCATGCCCTATGTCTGCAAAATGTTGACGAACAGAATCTACAATGCTAATCTCCCGAATGTCGCATCCTAAAAACTCCATAAGCTTAGTAGAATTGCTTTTTGTTCTTTTGGTTGTTCCAAAACCAGGCATGGTAATACCGACCAATGTGCGAGAAGGCAATCCTAGATTTTTTACTGCCTGTGCAGACACCAAAAGTGCCAAGGTAGAATCAAGTCCACCCGATACTCCTACTACAATACACTTGCAATGCGTAGTTTCTATTCTTCGTTGCAAACCTGCTACCTGCATTTCAAAAATTGATAAACAACGCTCTAAAGCATTATGCGATGGTACAAACGGAGTAATCGGCACATGCGCATATAATGTTTCCTTTTTCATAAAAGTTTTTTCACAAGAAACATTTTCGTAGTCATCTGCCAACAACTGTCTTTTATTATCCGCAAATGATTTATTTGCTAATCGGTCATGGCGAATCTTGGTCATCTGAAAATCTTTTATTAACACACCATTTTGAAATGGTTTTTGCTCTCCTAATTGCTTTCCATTTTCATACATCAGATTATGTCCGCTAAATACTAAATCTGACGTGGATTCATATCTGCCTGCTGAAACATAGACATATCCACATATGCAACTTGATGATATACCAGAAACAAGCTTTCTACGGTATTCTGCTTTTCCGATTACTTCATTTGATGCAGATATATTTACAATAATCTCAGCTCCCTGTATTGCAAGCAATCTGCCTGGTGAAACCGGTGCCCATGCATCCTCGCAAATCTCAATACCTAATTTGACAGACTCTTCTCCATCTCCCATCGTAATAATCACACGGTTTCCAAATAAGACAGAATCCAACTCATCAACCTGTATTTGCGTTGCTTCCATCGTTCTGGCACTAAACCATCGTTTCTCGTAAAACTCTCCATAATTTGGAAGGTATGTCTTAGGAATTATGGCTACAATTTTTCCATTATGCAATAATGCTGCACAATTAAATAGTTCTCCGTCTTTTTCAAAAGGAAAACCTACAATAAGTGCAGCACCCTGCTTTCCATATTCTTTTGTTGCCTTAGCTAACGCTACCAGTTGCTTTTTTACGGAAACAAGCAAATTCTGATTAAAAAATAAATCCTGGCAAGTATAACCTGTCATAGATAATTCCGGAGTCACAAGTAACTCTGCCTTTGCTACATATTCTTTATAAAACTTTAAAATTTCCTCACAATTTTTTTTCACATTTCCAATATGCACCCTTGGTGATATTGCTGCCACTCGAAATAAATGTTTCATATTTTGCCCCTTTCAAACTAGAACAAAGTGGACAAGTCCACGTCAACTCCTATATTCCTCACTCATAAGGAACAAAGTGGAATACAAGCCACAGAAAATTCTGTGGCTTGCTACTTTCATTATTCTATTTTTCATGATATTGGTATCAAAGGCTATATTATCCTTTTGCCCCTAGTATCATTACATTTTAGTGATGGAACAAACGAATACCTGTAAAGCTCATCACAATATTATGTCTGTTACATGCATCAATTACGTCCTGATCACGAATAGAACCACCTGGCTGTGCAATATAAGAAACACCACTGCGGAATGCACGTTCTACATTGTCATCAAATGGGAAAAATGCATCAGAACCACAAGTTACACCTGTATTCTTTGCTAACCAAGCTTCCTTTTCTTCCTTTGTAAATACAGGAGGCTTTTCTGTAAAGATTTCTTCCCACTTACCGTCTGCTAATACATCCATGTAATCTTCACCCATGTAAAGATCAATTGCATTGTCTCTATTTGCACGTTTCATTCCTTCTTTAAAAGGAAGGTTCATAACCTGTGGAGACTGACGAAGGAACCAGTTATCTGCCTTTGTTCCTGCCAATCTTGTACAATGGATTCTTGACTGCTGTCCTGCTCCAACACCAATGGCCTGTCCATTCTTTACGAAACAAACAGAATTAGACTGTGTATATTTCAATGTAATCATAGCAACTGCCATGTCAATCTTAGCAGATTCAGGAAGATTTTTATTTTCTGTAACGATATTTTCAAAGAAATTCTTGTCAATATTTAATTCATTTCTTCCCTGTTCGAAAGTAATACCAAATACTTCTTTATGCTCTACTGGATTTGGAACATATTCTGGATCAATCTCTATAATAGCATAACTACCCTTCTTTTTATCCTTCAACAATTCTAATGCTTCTGGCTCATATCCAGGTGCAATGATACCATCTGAAAATTCTCTCTTAATAATCTTTGCTGTAGAAACATCACAAACATCAGATAATGCAATAAAATCACCATAAGATGACATACGATCTGCACCTCTGGCTCTTGCGTAAGCTGCTGCCAATGCAGATAACTCACCTAAATCATCTACCCAGTAAATCTTAGCTTCTGTCTCTGTCAAAGGAAGTCCAACTGCTGCTCCTGCTGGTGATACATGCTTAAAAGATGTTGCTGCTGGAACACCTGTTGCCTTTTTTAATTCCTTTACTAACTGCCAACCATTAAATGCATCCAAGAAATTGATGTATCCTGGTTTACCATTCAATACTTTAATTGGAAGTTCACCTTCCTTAACATAAATCTTTGATGGTTTCTGATTTGGGTTACATCCATATTTTAATTCTAATTCTTTCATGATCATCTCTCCGTTCTTTTCGCTTGGAATGCAGGACACTTTCTATTTTATCCAGCGTTCCTGCCAACTATTCCTTTTGCAGTTTTTTCGTAACTTATTTTAACTATTTATTTTTGTTAATAATCTTAGATTTATATTCCCCAGTAGTAATATCAATATAACGAACGAATAAAGACACCTTGTTGTCCTCATTCAAGCTGTTCCATAACATATCTGCAAATGCATCCATATCATCAGCAATCTCCACTACCTTTGGCTCGCCCTCAAAACTTGGCAATGGATTTCCGTCACACATATAGGTATGGATAAAACGACCTTCTCCGTCTATTGGATTTTCATAAGTGTATGTATAGCGATTGCATGCCTCTCCATTTCCATTATTGCTTTTCAAAATAGACATGGCATAATCGAACTTTCCATCTGCCACATGCATAAGACCAGAAATTCTAGGTGTATAATTTGGTGCATCCGGCTCAAATTCTCTTGTGCGAAGTGCCTGTTCAAAAGTCTGCTGCTTATCCATCAATTCATAAATCGTATCTGTCTGATCTCCATTTGTAACGATAGTATGATTTCCTAACACACGAACTGGTGCATAAATAATAAGACTTGGATCGCTAAGCTTAGAAGGATCAAAAGCCTGTGTACGAATTCCTTCTCCATCTTCAACAAAGACACGGTTTCTACTGTTCTCGCTTCTACCCATGATAAAATAAGCAGTAACTGCATATTTTCCGTTTTTTGACTTACCAATTATAATTCCTCTTCCAGGATATGAATTTTCTTTTAATTCCTTTTCAAGTGACAATGTCTGCATACTTTTCTCCTTTACTACTGTATTTTTTTCTGTTACAAGTTTTCACTGCAAAATGTGCAAACTTATTTATAGCATACTCTATTTACTTCAAAAATTCAATGCTTTATTTTGATTTATCCTATAGAAAGGCAAGGAAAAGAACGATTTTCTTTTTTCTGCTACAATACTTATTTACAAAGTAAAATAATTTATTCATACCTCTTGCCCTTTTTCACATATACATGTATAATGAAGTAAAGTTATTAAAAACACACAAAAACAAAATTCCATTTAGTTGGAAAAATTAAAATTTTTATTGTAAAATAGAGGATTGCAAACGCAATTTATTTTAAAAGTTTTGCAATCACCTGACTAACAAGGGAGGTGTAATTATGAATTCAAAGGAAGAATTACTCAAATTTAAGGAACGTAATCTTGCGTATGTAAATCGCCTGGTATTTTTTATTTTACTGTTTTCCTTTCCTTGTATCCCAATTGCGGTTGTATTAAACTACTTCCATATTTTTAACTTTCAGTCCAGTTTTATTTGCAGTTTGATTTTTATATCCATCTTTTTTGATGCAATACCGATTTTTCTGTATTTAACAAAAAGATATGCCAAATTGTTTATGTATTATACTATGACAGTATTTTCTATCATGATTAGTATTATTTCTTTTCAATGTGGTATGCCTGTATGGTTGATGTACGCTTTCGCACCAGCAATCAGTTGTTTATACTTCAATAAAAAACTAACTTTACTGGTTAGTGCTGTAGAATACATTTCTATGATCGTATCTTTATTCTTCAGCACACACATGTACTATGATTTACTTTACTATAAACAATACTCAAATAGTACGCGTGCCTTTATCGGCTATTCCATCGGACTTACCTTTGAATTTGGTATTGTATTCATAGCATTGTTTTACTTTTTAAAACGAATTGACGAGTATCTCTCCTTACAGGCAAATCTAATTGATGTTGCTACAAAGGAGAAAGAACGTTTTCGTATTGCAGTAGAGAGTACCTCTGATATTATCATCGAATATGATTTAGAAGCAGACCGCTTTTCTGCTACTACCACATTTTCACCTTTTTCTGATGCCATGTCTGATGATTTTATAATTGAAAATTTTAAATCCTATATTAAATCTGATTTTAAGGGTTCCCATACCCTTATGCGGGCATTTCAGAAATTAATGAAAGGACAGTTGCACTCTCCTTCCGAAATTTGTTACAAAACACTTGACGAAAACGGAGTGGAAACTGACTGTTGGATGCTCTATGAAGGAAAGAGTTGTACAAACGATGCTGGTGAACTTCGTTCTATCGTAGGAAGACTTCGCGATATTACTTCTGAAAAAGAAAGACAGGAATTACAAATAGAAAAAGAAAAACAGGACAGAGTAACCGGCCTATATTTGTATGAAGCTGTAGAGGATCAAATTTGCCTCTCAGAACATATTTTACATACGCATGGTCTTCTTCTGATCAATACTGTTAATTACCTAAAAATCTTGCAGGCATACGGACACGTTTTTGGAGAAATGATCCTTCGCAATATTGCAGATATCATCTGTGCTTACGCTCCAAATGCATCCTATATATGTCGCTACGAAGGTGCTATTTTCCTTGTCTATGCAGAAAATACCTCTTCTGAGAAAATAGAAGCGGTTGCCAAGGACATCACAAAAGCTTTAGAAAAAATGTACATCGGTGAAGGAAGTGTAAAACATCTAATTTGCGAAGTAGAACTTCAAGTTGATACACTTCCATTCAAACAATTGCTTTCTCAGGCAATGAAAAATCTCACACTTAAAGTTTCTGAATTAGATGCTTTGGAAGCTGAATTTTCTCAGGAAAGCGTTCGAAAGGAATATAAACTGGAAGCCGCTGGTACGTTACAGCAATGGATTGAGCAACACTCTTTCTTTAATATGATGGCAGATTTAATTGAAGATGCGAAAGATTTAAAAAGCAGTATCCGTATGGTAATTGAACAGGTTGGAAAATATTTGAATATGGATCGTATTGTTATTATCAATCTTTCCGAAGAAAAGCCAAAACCAACTTTACTATATCAATGGGTCAAAAATGAAGAGGATATGTTATCCATAAAATTTCATACATTAGACGCCTCTAATGTAAAGAATTTCTTCAACTTATATGCAGCATCAAGGATTGTCGATTTAAAAAAGCTTCTTTACCAACCACATACAAAGGAATTGATTGATCTCAGTGATTTTTCTCTTGAAAAGTTTTATTTAGGTTCACAGCTGTCCTGCCCTTTAATTTCCGAAGGAAATATATTTGGTATTATCTTTTTTGATAAAAAAATAGCTGACTATGACTGGGATGACAGAGAAAAATATTTTGTGGAAGAAGCAACCCGTATCATCAATAATGCTTTGAACAAATTAAATGCAGACAGTGCAAATCAGGCAAAAAGTTCCTTTTTGTCAAATATGTCCCATGAGATACGAACACCAATGAACGCAATCATCGGAATGACAGAAATTGCACAAAAAACCATTGATGATCCAGCAAGAGTACAGGAGTGCCTTGCAAAAATTGATTTATCCTCTCATCACCTGCTCAACTTAATCAATGACATTTTAGATTTATCTAAGATTGAAAGTGGCAGAATGAAGGTAAACAAAGAACCATTGTTACTACACACGGTTATTGATAGCGTAGACTCTATCGTTCGCCCACAGGCTCTTACGAAAAATGTTAATTTCATTATTAACCGAGCCTACGAAACAAATGAGATTATCTGCGACTCTCTCCGTTTGTCACAGGTGCTTGTAAACATCTTAGGAAATGCATTAAAATTCACACCAGAAAATGGTACTGTTACACTGGCAATTGAAGAACTTAGCAAAACAAATTCTCTTACAGAAATAAAGTTTTCAATTTCCGACACAGGTATTGGCATATCTAAGGAAGCAAAGAAAAAAATATTTGCAGCGTTTGAACAGGCGGAAGATACAATTGTAAATCAATATGGAGGTACTGGTCTTGGTTTGACGATCAGTAGTGATTTTGTACATTTATTAGGCGGAAAGTTGGAAGTAGACAGCGAAATTGGAAAAGGTTCTACCTTTTATTTTACACTCCCTCTTCCAATTCCAACTTTATCGCAACGTGAACAACTAAAAAGTCAACTGGAAACTTCTGCAAAAAATTCCGAAGAAACGATTACTTTATCGGGCATCCATATCTTAATGGCAGAGGATAATGAAATCAATGCAGAAATTGCCACAACAATGCTGGAAATGGCAAATGCTATTGTCACAGTTGCCTCAAACGGTGAAGAAGCAATTAACTTCTTTTCCAATAACCCACCGGATACATTCCAGCTTATTCTTATGGATATTAACATGCCTGTCCTAAATGGATACGAAGCTACAAAACGAATCCGTAAATTAAGCCGTAGTGATGCCAAGAGCATTCCAATCTTAGCTTTGACAGCAAATGCATTTGATGAAGATAAAAAAGACGCTTTAGCGGCTGGTATGAACGGTCATATTGGAAAACCAATTGAAATGGATGTACTACTTCATAAAGTAAAAAAGCTTTTACATCTATAAAAACTACAAAAACCTCAAAATAGGAACAAAATTTGTAAGTTCCTATTTTGAGGTTTTTTTATAGAATGCGGTTTGTTCAAATTTATAAATAGTTCTACGTTTCAAATTCCTGAAATATTGGTATCATGGAATACTATTGGAAAGACACAACGCCCCATACCCTATCCGATTGTTCGGAACAGTCTCACCCGGTAGTGCTACTGCCCCCTTTTGTATATATGCTTTTAATTTTTCTCCATATAAAAACAAATCATTCTGCCGAACAATTCCCCACTCCATCATAAGTGCCGCCGCCCCAGTTACAAAAGGCGTTGCCATGGATGTACCGCTGCGAATTGCATAACTATTATTGGGTGCTACCGATAAAATATCAACGCCAGGGGCTACAATATCTGGTTTTTGTAACCCATTTCGTGTATATCCCCTTCCCGAAAACGGGGCTACTTCTCCTGTATGTTCATCATAGGCTCCCACTGTCAACAATCGGTTTCCACTAGACGGAGTTGTTAAAGTAGTGTTCACAGAACTTCTTAAAAACTGCGTTTGTAATTGCACATAATTTCCAGTAGGAAGCCATATGTCGTATCGACCATCCACTACTTTATTTGGTTTCAATCGAAAGGTCCAAATACCTTCTGACAAAACATCCCCCTGCGGTATCCATTCCATATATATTTCCTGCAATGTTTGAAAAGGGGAAGGCTCACCATAGTTAATCACTAATACACAGTCATCATATTCAAAAAAGCGGATTCCTATATCATTCTCATATAGATACCTTATTTTTCGATCAGGAGACTGTATTTCAATTTCTAAAGTGTCTACATAATTTTTCCAAAATTGCATGTAAAAGCTGGTCTGTCCTCCCCCAACAGCCAATTCTATTTCCTCTGTTTTTCTAACTTCTAATTTTCCCTCCGCATGTCTCCCTAAATTGCCTTCATTTCCCGTACCAACGCAAATAGCATTTTTCCATTTTAACGCTTCTGCATTTAAAAATTCAGAAACTAAATCCGTTCCTGTATGCGGTCCTGCATTATTTCCAAAACTTAAATTAATGGCAACAGGCATATTTAACTCTTCTGCTGTTTTGATTGTAAAATCGATTGCTTCCAATAAGCGAGTTGTGCGTGGAAATGTAATTCCCTGTGCATCTCCCAATTTTACAATCAACATTTGAGCCAGAGGAGCAACTCCACGAATTGTTCCATTGCTGGCATTTCCATTTCCGCAGGCAATACCAGCTACATGTGTACCATGCCCCGAAACGTCTATAGAAGGGACTATAGCATACCTTCTTTGTCGGTCCGTTTGCTGTAATGCGGTATTTATCATTTCTTCCGTAAATAAAGTACCCAGAATATATCCTGTCGGCGGTCCATAGGTAAATTGCTGATTTTCCTCATTTACAGTGCTACTGTCTACCGTTTGATCCCACAAAGCAACAATACGGGTAGTTCCATCTGCATTTCTAAAATCCATATTTGCATATTCAATTCCAGAATCAATGATAGCAATCAAGACGCCTGCCCCATAAAGATTGCTTTTATCCTGATTTCCTGCATCTCCATTTAGAACATCAACTGCATTTGAAGCAGGATACCCTGTACGCTGCAAACCATCCAAACAGATGCCCTGTTTACTCTCATTTAAGTTATACCATAACCGCCTTGGCAACTCCATATAATCGACTTCAGGAAATCTTGAAAACGCTTGTAATTGCTCTGGCCTCAAAAAAACGATTGCAACATTATTTTCCAATTCTTCTACTTGTACCGAAAGTTCTTTTCCCCTTTGTGCTAAATTTCCATGATATTTCACAATTACTTCCCATAAAAGTGGACTTTCCTCTCCTAGCTTATAAATGGTTTTTGCTCGTAACTGTTCTGGTAATTGCTCTAATACCTGCAAATTTAAGTCAAACTTTCCATTTTCCATAAAGGCTCCTCTTACCATATAAACATTCAAAAGTTCATTATTATTTATATGTTTTGTAAGACAATAAAGTATCCTTTTTTAGGCGGAAGCTTTAAACTGATATTATCGTTTTTTCCTTCATACACAAGTTTTTCTCCCATAACATCCTGTTCAGGGAATTTTAAATTTTGTCCAAAAATATTTAGATTGATTTCCATTTCTTTGATTAACTCCTGCTCCATAGAAGTAACCGCCAAAACTACTTGTTCCTCATTAAATCTTGCACAAGCAAATACGTTACCTTCCACATATAATATCTTAAATCCTCCGTCCTGCAACGCGCTACAACTGTTTTTCCATTGATTCATCGTTTGATATAATTGATAATATGGATTTTTCTGCAATTCCACATCCCAGTTCATAGGATATCTACATCCCTCTGTGGAAGTGATCCTTCCTCCTAATCCAACTTCATCTCCGTAATACATGCATACGCACCCAGGCAACATATAGAGCAGATATACCGCTATTTTATATTGTTCGAAGGAAATGGCAGGATCATTATGCAAGCGAGCAATATCATGGCAATCAATCATATTAAATTGGTTTTCAGAAATCACAAAAGGCAATTTTGCGTATGCATTCATAATTCTTTCTCTAAGTGCAGCAGCGGAGGTATTCGACTTTAATTTTCTCAACTCTGGCTTTCTACTTTGTCGAAAATCGAGCTGTCCAACATACTCTCTGATTGGTCTGCCACAACCATAAAAATTCATGATCGCATCCCATTCATCCCCTTTTAAATGCTCGTATCCATCATTCCAGTCCTCCGCCAAAATATAGGCATCTGCTTTTTCTTCTTTAATGGCATTCCTGATTTCTTTCCATATTTCATGATCATAGTGGTCCATTTTATACTGTCCCGTAGTCCCTGCCACGTCAAATCTCCAACCATCAATGTCATATGGTTTTTGCAACCATTTTTTTAATACACTGTTTGGTGCTGCATATAAAATATCTCTAAGTTTAGTAGAATGATAGTTCAATTTTGGTAATGTAGGAATCCCGTAATATGCTCCATAGGAGTTATCCTCTTCAAAATAGTAAAACTGGCGTTCTGACACAGTCTTATTATAATATGCCCCTACTTCTTTATCCCAAAACGAACCGTCTCTATTAAACCATTTATGTGCACTGCCTGTATGATTGATAGAGATATCTAATACAACTCGCATCTCTTCTTCATGCAAATGCTGGCAAAGTGATTCAAAATCAGCATCCCCTCCCAAATGAGTATCTACATGAAAATAATCTACACAATCATAACGATGCACTGTTGCCGCAGAAAAAATAGGATTTAAGTAGATTCCATTTACATACAGCTCTTTTAAATATGGTATTTTATCTTCAATTCCCTTTAAATCTCCACCATAAAAATCAAGGCAAAATGCCTGTTCAAATTCTTTTGGTTCCTCCTTCCAATCTTTGATGCGTTGCACCTTATGTCCCGAAAATTCATATTCTCCATCCGACACCGCATTGTTCTCATTTCCGCAACAAAATCGATCTGGAAAAATCTGATAAAAGACCTTGCCTTTTATCCAAGATGGCTGACTATAATCTGCTATAATTTTAAAATCATAGATTTCATCAGGAAAATAATCCGTCAATCCTTTTTGATTATAATAATACACTTTTTCTCCAGAAACGATGTAAAAATGATACGTCGTTGACCTTTGTGTAATTTCTATTTTACTGCTATAGTAAGAGAAGCCATCTGCACTTTTGCATTGTTTCATTGTTTCAAGAAATTCCAATCCATCTTTTTTATAACATAAAATAATATCAGAGATCGATGCAGTATCAAACATACGAATCTGAATTGTAATCTCCTCTCCCAATGTAGGCAAAGGATTACTAACAAATCTTGCCGAACCATCTGCATATACACTATCTTTCCAATCCATCTGTCCCTCTCCTTTCTACTCTTTTCTCTTTTTAATCATTTTCAAAACCCATTCTTCTTTCTATTTTACCTATACCCTCACAAATGAACTTTTAAACTATCCTGTTTTTTATAGAGAAAAAAGCCCAATGCATTTGCATTGAGCTTCTTTACACGTTGCACTTTATACTGGGTAAGTTTTATTTTCCTCACTTGCCACTGTAGAATCAATCTTTGTTTGTTGTGCTTCACGATATTTAAAGAATTCTGTTGCCACCTGTGGGAACAATGCATAAGATAATACATCTTCATCCTGTTGTTTGTACTGCTTCATTTCTTCCTCAATATCTTTCAACTGTGGCTTAATCAAATCAGCCGGACGGCAAGTAATTGCCTCTGTATCGCCGATACATTTTTTCTGTACTTCTTTATTAAATGGTTTTACAGTCTGACCAAACTGTCCAGATAATAACTTTTTAGATTCTTTTGTTACTACCTTATATCTCTCACCTGTAACTACATTTAATACTGCCTGTGTTCCAACAATCTGAGAAGAAGGTGTTACCAATGGTGGTTCACCAAAGTCTTTACGCACTCTAGGTACTTCTTCCAATACCTCCTGGAAACGATCAGATGCTCCCATCTCATCTAACTGAGATACAAGGTTTGATAACATACCACCAGGTACCTGATACATCAATGTTTTGATGTTTACACCTAACACCTTTGTACTCATACGACCTGTCTTTAACCACTCTTCTCTCATTGGAGCAAAGTGATTTGCTATCTCTGCTAACAGATTCTGATCAAAGCCTGGATCATATGGTGTACCTTCAAATGTCTTTGCCATAACTTCTGTTGCTGGCTGACTTGTACCCATTGCTAATGGTGAAATAGCTGTATCGATAATATCACAACCAGCTTCAACTGCCTTCATATAAGTCATAGATGCAACACCTGAAGTATAATGTGTATGCAAATCAATTGGAATAGACACAGACTCTTTTAATGCTGTAACTAATTCTGTCGCATTATATGGAGTCAACAAACCTGCCATATCTTTGATACACAAAGATTTTGCACCCATATCTTCAATCTTCTTTGCCATATCCTTCCAGTAATCCAATGTATATGCATCACCTAATGTATAGGACAGAGCAATCTGTGCATGTCCATTTTCCTTATTGGCAGCTCGAACAGCTGTCTCTAAGTTTCTAACATCATTTAAGCAGTCAAAAATTCGAATAATATCAATACCATTTGCAATAGACTTCTGTACAAAGTATTCTACTACATCATCCGCATAGTGATTGTATCCCAAAATATTCTGTCCACGGAATAACATTTGAAGCTTTGTCTTTTTAAATCCTGCCCTTAATTTTCTCAATCTTTCCCATGGATCTTCCTTTAGGAAACGAAGAGACGCATCAAAGGTAGCACCTCCCCAACACTCTACCGCATGATATCCAACCTGATCCATTTTATCAATAATAGGCAGCATCTGCTCTGTTGTCATTCTTGTTGCAATCAATGACTGATGGGCATCACGTAATACTGTCTCTGTAATTTTAATTGGTTTCTTTTCCTGTTCTGCCATTACAATTCCTCCTTATATAATTCTATTCCCTAAACACCAAAGATTGCCATAAACACACCTGCTGCTACCGCTGTACCAATAACGCCAGCAACATTTGGTCCCATAGCATGCATCAATAAGAAATTTGTAGGATCTGCCTCTGCTCCTACCTTTTGCGACACTCTTGCCGCCATAGGCACCGCCGAAACACCCGCAGAACCAATCAATGGATTTATCTTTCCATGCGTAACTGCGCACATAAGTTTACCGAACAATACACCCGCTGCTGTACCAACCGCAAATGCCACTAAACCTAAAAATACGATTTTTAATGTTGTAACCTGTAAAAAGTCTTCTGCACTTGTTGTTGCTCCAACAGAGGTACCAAGTAAAATTACAACAATATACATCAATGCATTGGATGCAGTTTCTGCTAATTGATTTACTACTCCACACTCCTTGAACAAGTTACCTAACATCAACATACCAACCAAAGGAGCTGTTGTAGGAAGCAGTAATACAACAACAATCGTTACAACGATAGGGAACAAAATCTTCTCAAGTTTTGACACTGGGCGAAGCTGTTCCATCTTAATCTCTCTTTCCTTCTTTGTTGTCAAGAGTTTCATAATTGGTGGCTGAATAATTGGTACTAAGGACATGTAGGAATATGCTGCAACCGCAATTGGTCCCATGTACTCTGTCTGTCCCAATTTACTACACAAAAACAAAGATGTAGGTCCATCAGCACCACCAATGATTGAAATTGCTGCCGCTGCTTTATCGTTAAACCCTAAAAAGATTGCCAATAAATATGCAGTGAAAATACCAATCTGCGCTGCTGCACCCAATAGAAAACTTTTGGGATTAGCAATCAACGGTGCAAAATCCGTCATTGCACCAACTCCAAGGAAAATGAGGGACGGCAAAATACTCCATTCATCCAATGTAAAGAAGTAATGTAGTAATCCCCCCACTCCGTTCGATGTTTCCTCCGGAGATGCCATAATATCCGGATACATATTTACCAATAGCATACCAAAAGCAATAGGAATCAACAGTAAAGGTTCATATCCTTTTTTGATAGCTAAATATAGAAAAATACAGGCAATTACAATCATCAAGACATTTCCCCATGACATTGTTGCAAAAGCTGTCTGCTGTGCTAAATTTATCAAAGTTTCTGCTACTTTATCCATATTTACACCATATTATCATCACTAAATGTGATGATGCCACTTTGTAATTGAAAGAAATGTGGCTTATCCTTTCTGATTTATTTCCTTTCAATTATTTTTACTTTAGTTTAAAGTTGCAACTACTGCACCAGCTTCAACTTTATCTCCTTCATTTACATTGATACTTGCAATTGTACCATCCTGAGGAGCAACAATTTCATTTTCCATCTTCATCGCTTCAAGAATTAAAATTACATCGCCCTTCTTTACTGCCTGACCTGCTGCACCCTTTACAGATAAAATTTTACCCTGCATAGGTGCATTTACTTTCACGCTACCCTGTGCACCAGCAGGAGCTGCTGCTTTAGGAGCTGGTGCTGCTTTCTTTGCTACAGGCGCGGTAGCTACTGCACCTGTGGAAGCGCCTTCCTCAACTGTTACATCATAAACATTTCCATTAACGGTAATTGTATAATTTTTCATTTCTAATACCTCCTATAAAATCTTACCGGATATTTTGCCGTTTTTAACTTCTTTTCCATTTACTATTTACTCTTCTCTTAATTGAAGTAATATGCAATCCATCAACGGGAGCCTCATCTCCCATACTTGCCATAATTGCTGCTGTAATAACTGCAACAATTTCCGTATCATCTGTTACATCTTCAACCACTGGCACTTCTGCGACAGTTGCAACATCAACCGTTTTCTCTTCTTGCTTCTTAGAAGCAAACAATTTTGGAATTAAACCAAAAAGTGATATGATACCTGCAATAAAGATTAAAACAACAAACACAATCGTGATAGACATAACTGTATTAATACCTGCATTTTTCATAGTTTCTGCAAGTGGCTGTTTTGCTGGTTCCTTATACTTTTCTACATTGATGTCAGAAGTGTTATTTCCTGTTTTCACTGTAAAAAGTAATTTCTCCTTTTCATAATTAGCAACAGCTTTGATTACAGTAACCTTATCTTCATCCTCTGTAGAGAAATCTACAGATACAATATTTTTATAATCACCAGCTTCTTTTTGCAGCTTCTCCCAATCCTGATATTTTTTTATATCTTCCTCTTCTAATTGGTCGGAATAGCTTGACAGCAAAGATGTAAAATCAGTTTGATTCCAATTAGATTCGATAAAAGTTTTTACCTGTTCTAATAGATTATCCTGATTATCCACTTTACCACTGACCTGTATCTCCGTATCCTTGTCAGCAGCTAATACTGTCTTTGGAGAAAATCCTATCATACCTATTACACATAGGATTGCGGTTAACGCTAATACTAGTCTTTTTCTCATAATTTTGTTCCACCTCGCTTACATTGTTCCATGCTTTTTCACTGGTCTGTCATCTCTTTTTGTAAATAACATTTCAAAAGCGAAAATCAACTGTTTACGGACAGAACCGCCATCAATCACACTATCGACATAACCACGCGATGCTGCTGCGTCTACGCTGCCCTGTAATGTCTGATACTCTGCTACTTTTTCTGCTATTTTGCTCTGTGCATCTGCTGCTTCTTTTATTTCATCTGCATACATAATCTTTACAGCCTGTTCCGCATCCATCATACCAATTTTGGCACCAGGAAGAGCAAATACAAGATCTGCCCCAATATGTGCAGAATTCATTGTAATGTATGCACTACCAAAAGCTTCACCGACAATCACGTTAACCTTTGGTACACTTGCATTTGCAAATGCATAGGTAAGTTTTGCTACAGCAGCAGAAATAGTTTTCTCTTCCTCAACGGTTCCCTTGTATCCTTTTACGTCGGTTAAAGTAAGAACCGGAATATTAAATGCATCACATACATTTACAAAATGAGCTGCCTTTTCACAACCAGCAGTTGTTAAAACTTTTTCATAAGTGGCAACTTCTTTTCCCTCTGCATCCAATAAAGCAGATGCATTGGCAACCGCACCAACTGTCATACCATTTAATCGAATAAATCCAGTAACCATTTCCTGCGCATATGCTTTTTTCACTTCCATGAAAAATCCATTGTCAGAAATATCTGTCAATGCTGTTCTTGGATCCTTTACTTCACCTTCTAATACATTGCTGGCACGATTTAAATCATCTGTACATTCTGCATAAGAATCATCATCTTCATTATTAGAAGGAAGTATCGTTACTAATTGTCGAATCTGATTATAAATATCTTCTGTGTTTTCTACAAAATCTACATTTCCACTTTCTGCTTGGAATTTTGCAGCAGAAGTATCTAATTTTTCCACATAATTTCCATCTAATACATTTGGTGAACTTACAAAAACCTTAGCATTTTCTTCCATAAATGTAAAATCACCTAATCCATTTGCTACTGCAACACCACCACCACAACTTCCAAAAACTGCTGTAATCTGTGGTATCACTCCTGATGCCATCACCTTACTTGCATATAAAGAACCAAATGCATTTAATGCATCGGTTGCCTCTTGTAAACGCAAGCCGGCACAATCAATCAATCCAATGACTGGTACCCCGATTTTCATGGCTAAATCATATACTTTTACAATCTTTTTTGCATGCATCTCTCCGATTGCTCCCCCTAATGCGGTTGCATCCTGACTATACACATACACCATACTGCCATCAATAAGACCGTATCCAGTAATAACACCATCCGCCGGAACTTCCTTCCCTTCCAGATTGAAGTCAGTATTTCTCTTTGTTACTTTCGCACCAATCTCAACAAAACTATTGTCATCTAATAGATTCAGGATGCGATTCATTGCTGTTTGATCTGAACTACCCATTCTATCAACCCTCCATCTTTTATTTTGCTCAATCTTCATGTAAAAACTATATCGCTATTTTGTATACCATTTTTGACATACCTTTAACTCATAGTTTTACACAAATTTCGAATTTGACACTTTGCAATAACTTGAAAACATTCCATCTCACTACATTCTTAAATCTGCTTCAACACCAATTTACTGAAACAGAAAACGTACATAAAAAAAATCCAAGTATTACAACAGTGAAGTACGCAAATCGTTTTTCCATAAAAAGGCAAAAAACAATCTGAACTACACATTTTATTATATATGTAAAGAAGAAAAAAAGCAACAAATTACCTATAATTTTCCTATACAACAAAAAACTCTATAAGACGCTTTTCATCTTATAGAGTTTCCAAAATCCTTCTAGTGTTTATCTTCTGAATTTTTTTGTGGTTCCATCGTTATGATTATTTTATTGTCTACACTTTTTTTATCCATCCGAACCATATATAAGTCTGATATTAATATGGTTAAAAGACAAAGTAATACATTCATCAAATGCGGCTTAGCCAAAAGAGAACTGTCAATTACATTTGACAATAATAATGGTAATATTACCATGGAGAATGTACATAAAATTGTATATACAACCAAATTTTTTCCTATATTTCTCTTTTGTTTCTGTGGCTTTTCAATTATCTTTTCTACAATCCGTTCTACTTCTACTTTCTTCTCAACAACTTTTACATTTTTCTCTGCCTTATAAACAGCTTCCTTAAGCTTTCTATATACATCTGGCTCATCACCATTATACTCTTCTATCATCTCAACAATAAGTCCCAACAATGCTTCTGCATTTTTAACATGAACAGAAAAAAGAAGATTTTTTAAGGATTCCTTGAAATTATCTGAGTTTACTTCTATCAAAACCGGCAGATACAAAAAACGTAATTGTCTGGTTATTGGATCAATATATACACGTTCTGTATCCGTAACAAGATTAGCACATTTTCCACCAGCTCGCTGTACACTCTCAAATGCCATAATCCAAGCCAAAAAGAAATCTTTTGCCTCTGTAAAATTCAAAATTTTCACATTCAAATATTCTTTTACGGTAATATAATTTCCTGTTTGATACACGATTCGATTTTCTTCCTTTGATTCATCATAATCAAACGGCAATATACAATCTAAATATTTAATTTTTTCAAAAGATGTTTTATCTATAGTTCCTTCCTGCAACAGACTAATTTTAAGAAAATCTGCTCCACATTCCTCAATCCTCATGTAACATTTGCCTCCTCGTTAAAACTTGCGAATCGTATCTTTTGAATCGTCTGTCGTATTTACTATTTCCTTTATTTCTACATAGTAACTATAGTTTGCATTCACATCAATCCGAACCCGATCACCAACTTTATGTCCTAAAATTGCTTTTCCTAAAGGAGAATCTATACTAATCATTCCCTTTAAAGAATTTCCACGAATAGTAGTCACAATACGATAGGTTTCGTATTCATCATCCTCCTCAAAATAAAGAACAACTGTATTATTCATTCCAACTTCATCCTCTTTTGACTCCTCATCAACAATCTGAGCTGTTTTTATCATTTTTTCCAAATAACGAATGCGACTTTCATTTTTGTTTTTGTCCTTTTTGGCAGCATGGTACTCAAAATTTTCACTCAAATCCCCTTGTGCTCTCGCTTCCTTTACAGCCTCTAATGCTTCTTTTCGCACAACCAATTTTCTATGTTCGATTTCTTTTTGCATTTTCTCTATATCACTCTTTGTTAATTTATCATACATAGTTCCACCTGCTTTCTAAATCATCAAGTATATGTTAATCCTTACCTCATTTACACTTCTACATTTCACGATACTCTGGTCCCAAGGATATTCAACCATATTTAAGTAAGCTCATGCAGGCGCAAATCTTTTGACTCTTGTATCATTTCATTATTAACTAATAGCACAGAATTCCTTATTATGCAATCAATTTATAAAAATTTACCACACAATGTCTAAATATTGTTATGATTCACATACCTGTGAATTGTCATGCGGATATTCGCAATCCGCCCTGCTACTTGCTCATAACACGATTAGCTGCTATTAGACAAGCCCATTCTATTCTGTTATAATAAACAGAGTTTCGCAATTTGCTAATTCTACTCAACTGAAAGGAGCTTTTTATGAATAAAAAAAACATAGAGTGTTTTGCATTGATTTGTTGCATCACTGTTCTATTACTTTTTCTCTTTTTTCAGAATAAACCTTCTGATTCTTCTGAAAAAATTGTGCAACACCAAAAAAACGAATTACAAACAGCACTTCCCACTGAAACCCCAGACACAAATACATTTCAGCTAGACAGAGATACTACCTTTTATTCCTTTTCACAAGGCCCAAAAGCATGGAAATCGAAGAAAAAATGGTCTGGTTCCTGGTGTAATCTTGTATTAAACGGAAACAAGTTTGGCAGCTTTGGCTGTGGCTTTTGTTGCATGGCAAATATATACTGTACCTTAAGTGATTATAGCTGTTCCCCAGTTGATATATATAAATGTGCAAAAAGAGTTTCCTCTTACAATCCCTCACCAGGATTTGGTGCTATTGACTGGAATGCATTAGAAGAAACCCTTACTTATTGTGGATTTGAAACATCGCTACATACAAAACCTCTTGACTACTCTGCTTTCCAAACAGATTTAAAAGCCAATGCTGCAACTATTATTCTGGTTTCTAGTCAGTACGATGACAGTTTTTGGAAAAACACACCTGGACATTATGTAACAATATGGAATTATGATAGCAAAAAGGATACGGTATTTTTATCCGATTCGGGAGATCCCACACGAAATCGTAAAACCATTCCTTTAAAAACCGCATATAAAGCACTTAAACTGACAAGTAGTTCTCAGTATTTATCTGTTTCTTCCTATAATGAAGAAAATAACAATTGGAAATGGAATCAAATATCTGAAGAATGGGTTACACCATAAATTGTTCGAAATAGGATGATGCCAATCAAAATACCAACACTATCGATAAGGACATCTCTCACTTGTCCAGAGCGATTCGGTACAAATAATTGATGGATTTCATCTAAAGCCGCATAACATGTGCAATAGCAAAAAGTAACACAAGTAATCCATTTTTTCTTCTTTCCATATAAAACAAATGGAAATGCAACGGTACAGGCAAATATCATATATTCTGTCATATGTGCCATTTTTCGAATTGGTGTGTGAATCCTCTCTTCCCACACCAATTTCTTTTCTTCTGTCATTTTATTTCTCATAATTTCATTTGCAAAATTTACAACTCTCGTCACAATACCCATACTCTGTGTAGAAGAAGTTTCTCCTGTATTAGCAGAAAATCCCCATATCACAAGCATCATTAACAGCATTGGTAAAAATGCTGCTACTCGCATTTTCTTCAACATTTTTCAATCCTCTTCTCTTATTTTGCTTTTTACTGCAATGCTTTGGCAAGCTTTTCTTTTTCTTTGTCTTTTACTTTTTTATTATTATTTTCTTCTTAGTAACATACTTTCCCGTTCTGGCATATACCCATACTGTACCAACTTTTTTTGCCTTTAGAATACCATTTTTACTACCAATGCTTGCCTTTGTCTTATTTGAAACAGACCATTTTATCGTTCCGTTCATCCCAACCAAAGAAGCCTTCCATCGCATCTTTTTTCCAACTTTTATTTTCGTTGTTTTCGTATTTATTTTTATATAAGGTGCTTTCACAGTTACCTTACAAGACGATAGAATTTTACCATTTTCAGACTTAGCTGTAACTACTGCTGTACCTTTTGCAACAGACTGTACAACACCATCTTTTACCTTGATTACTTTCGAATTAGAACTACTCCAAAATACTTTCTCTGTCGCTGCTGTTGGCAAAATATTTACTCCAAGTTTTTTCCTTACACCATATCCATACATAGTAACATTTGTTTTGTTAAATGTAATTTTTTGTATTGGGATTGCTATACGAACGGCTACAGTATCCTCTGTCACAATGGGAAAACAATAAGAAATTCCTGCCGCACTTACAACACCTTCAAACTGTTTTTCCCAACCATTTCCTGTAATAGAAATTTGCATATAATCTTTTGTATTCTTTGGCAAAACAACAACTTCTAACATTGTATTTTCCTCTATAGCAGTACCACTTGTAATTGCAACACCCTGATTATAAACTTTTACATCTGCCCCCTCTGTTTTTTCTATCAACAGTCTGTGTGTATTCCCTTGTTTGTAATCTCCTATATTGCTATAAGAATATTCTTCTTTTGTACACTCCATAGTCGGATAACACCATTCTCCTACTGTTGCCGCTCCACTTGAACTAAATGCTTTGTGACTACCCGTAAAAGATTTATCCGATAAATTGAAATATTTATGACTTTTCACATTCCCTGTATCATTCCAGGTTGGATCTACATTATACCAATCCCCTGCAATTTTTACTTGATTCCATGCATGTCCGGTTCCACTTGCTTTTCCAACAACATATACATTTTCAATTCCTGCTGCATTTAATAACAACTGAAATGCTTTAGCATATCCTTCACAAACAGCACTATAATGTTCTTCAGAAAAAACACCTTCTATTGTATGCGCCCAACGAGCCGACTCTGGAGATTTAGTCCCCGGTACATACGCATATGTAATCTTTTCTGCTAACGTATCATGCAAAATAATCTCTTTATCATAATCGCTACGAACTCCCACAATCTTATCCATATATCCAGAAATTTCCTTTTGCAGTTTGCCCCATAACTGACTCCTAATTTTCCCATTTTCATATTCTGCCTGGCATTGTAGTTGCACCTTTGTAACCATCTTATCTTCGGTACGAACAAAATAAGAATATCCTTTCGACCAAAAATATTCCGGATGATCATACAAAAAGCAAACAACCGCAGGTCCTACTTCTGAAGCACTTACTATTCCATTTACAAGCACAGAAACAGCATAATAATTTTTACTACCATCGTCATTTGTACTTGTAAATGCATCCTCAGAAGAATTATGGAACTGATTTGCTGCATCTTCTAACAACGCATAAACTGTTTTTTGCCCATTTGAAGAGAGTTGCTCAAACCCATATCTGCCAGAAAACGAATTTTTTGTAATTGCATTAATATAGGAAAAACCTTGGGAGAAAACAGCGTCCTGCCCATTGCTTTCCTCCATAATTTCTTCTCCTGGAAACGTTTGTACTTCTGTGTCTTGTGCCTCCAAATTCATGGTACTCTGTATACATTTCTCAGATTGTTTTACATCTGCATAACTATTGATGTTTGTTAAAGGAAAAACTAAACTTAAACATACTACATAAAAAAGAAAAAAAACTTTCTTCACATAAATCAACTCCAATACTAATTTATTTTTAAAACAAAAAAGGCAAGAAACCTTTACATTCCTCACCTTTCCTCTTTCATTACATTTTTTCTACAAAAAGAAAGTGTTACATCACTAATGTTTTAAAATACCGAATTTATTCAATGGATAAATTCGTAACCATGCCTTTCCGACAATTTTATCCTTACTAATATTACCAACTTCTTCGTAACGACTATCCTGACTGACTTCACGATTATCACCTAATACAAAATATTCATCTTTATCTAATGTAAATGGTTCTGCCGCAATACCAGGGTTACTAATTGGATCCTTTCCATAATGTTCTTTCAAAGGTTTCTGATTGATATAAATAGTATCCCCGACAATCTGAACTGTCTCGCCCGGAAGACCAATGATTCTTTTTACGTAATAATCATAACTTGGTTCTTCAATCGTTGCATATATTTCATTTAACAAATTCATTGTATCATCTTCCGAAAGTTGCACAGCCTGTTCAATTTCCGTAATGTCTACTGTAGATTTTTTCTTCATTACCTCGCCAACAGACTCTACTAAAGCATTTATCTCCGTCTTGCTTTTTTCATCTAATGTATCTTTCACCGCATCATAATCTAACTTCTTTTCAATTTTTTTTGTATTCCATTTTTCCTGCAAAACATCAATATCCGCATCATCTTTATAATAATGACGAAATACAATAATATCAAAACGCTCTGGTTTACCGAAACGATAGGATAATTTTTCTACTAAAATATTGTCTTTATTTTGCAATGTGTTTTCCATAGATTCCCCGCTAACTTCTGTTCTTTGCACTACATATCTCGGAATAAGGAAAATACAAACAAATGCAATCATCACATATAATAAAATCTCTGCTACCGCACTAGCAAGCTTTTTGGATTTCTTTTTTTTACCTGCTTCTTCCTTTTCTGTATTTTCTTTCTTTTCCTCTGTCTCCGCTTTCACCTCATCAGCATTATTTTCTGTAGATACTGTTTCCTGCTCTATTTTATCTTCCTTCGTTTCTTCACTCATTCTCATTCTCCTCTCTCTACATTACTTTACCCAATTTTCCTAATGGAAAAAAACGAAAACATAATTTTCCCCGAATTTGTTTCCTTTTAACGATTCCCAACTCTACATTCCTACTATCCTTACTATTATTTCGATTGTCTCCCAATAAAAAATACTCATCTTCTCCCAATGAAATCGTATTTCTGGCCATTCCACCATCTTCAATGACATCGAAGTTTTTTATCTCTTTTAATTTTTTACCATTAACATAAACAAATCCTTTTTTAATTTTTATGCTTTCACCAGGCATCCCAATAATTCGCTTAATATATTGTTGCTTTCTACCAGTCTTTTTTGTATTTACAACCACGATATCATTTCTTTTCGGATGTTCTGTACGATAACTAATCTTTTCGATACAAATAAAATCCCCACTAAATAATGTATTCTCCATGGAAGATCCATCTACTTGTATCAATTCGAAAACAAAACAATGTAGCAAAACAACAACAATAATAAGTATCGCAAAAAATCGGACAATCCTGGAATGCAACATTTGTTTTACTTGGCTTTGCAATCTTGTCCTCTCCTTTATCTACTCTATCAAGCGGATATTCGCAATCCGCTCTGCTACTTGCTCATAACACGATTAGCTGCTATCTCGGCATATCAGAATGGACTTGTACCCCTCCTGATACAAGCAAGTCCCCACCCACCACTTATTGCTCTGCGCAATAGAAGTGGGGGACTTTCTTGATCGTGTTAAACAATGCCTAAACGAAGAACTGCCAGCTTCAATTGATATCCACTAGCAGTTTTATAAAATCACCGAAATGAAGTTATGGACAAAAGATGCTAAGCAGCGCATTCTGTTCTTTAAACTTTCATAATTCTGCTTCAACTTTTAATCCACGGTATTATAAAATTAATCTTCTAAACTATCCATATCTTCTTCATCATCTTCGGATACATTTAACAGTTCCTCATCTGCATCCGCTTCCTCAACCACATCTAATACTTCATCTATCTCTGGTTCCTCATCTCCACTTAAAATGTGAATTTTAGAATTGTTTAATTCATCAATGGCAATAGATAAAGGCTTTTCTCCTGCTCTAGTTGCAATCTTAGGTTCTGCATCATCAATCAACTGTCTTGCTCTCTTTGAAGTAGCAAGAACAATAGAATATCTACTATTTACAACCTTTTCCTCTCCTTCTTCCACTTCACTGTTTACTACCTTCATTAAATCTGTATACGATGGATGTAACATATTTTTTCTCCTTTCTATTTTTCAAACCCTCTTCTAACTGCACTATATCATATAGAAAAAGACTTATATTGTTTTTAATTCATTTTGCATTCTATCAATCAACGGTTCAAAATTCTCTTTTGTCTGAAATTTTTCCCCTTTTTGCAAACAATCTGCTGCTTCATTAATAATGGAATTCATCTGCTCAACACAATCTTCAATTTGATCATTTACTAAGATATAATCATATTGGTTCATGTACTGGCTTTCTTCTGAGGCCCGTTTTATACGTTTTGTAATGGTTTCCATATCCTCAGTACCACGATGAATCAAACGCTTCTTTAATTCTTCTGCAGAAGGCGGTGTAACAAATAAAAGCAATGCATCTGGAAAACGTTTTTTCACATCCAATGCCCCTTGTATCTCAATCTCAAGAATTACGTTTTTTCCTTCCTCCAATTGTTTCTCAACATATGCCTTTGGCGTTCCATAATAATTATCTACATACTTTGCCCATTCGATCAATGCATCGTTTTTTATCATTGATTCAAATTCTTCTACCGTCAGAAAATAATATTCTCTCCCATTTTTTTCGCCTTCTCTTGGAGAGCGAGTTGTAGCTGATATAGACAATGCATATGCATATTTGTCAACAATTGCTTTCATCAATGTACCTTTCCCTGCACCTGAAAAACCTGAAACAACTGTCAATATACCTGTTTTACTCATTCTGATTTATCCTCCATCTTTCTTGCAATGGTTTCTGGCAACAATGCAGATAATAACAAATGACCACTATCCATAACAAGAACTGCTTTTGTTTTTCTTCCACAAGTGGCATCTACTGCCATTCCATTATCTTTTGCATTCTGTATCATTCTTTTGATTGGTGCTGCCTCTGTGGCAATAATAGAAATCACTCTATCAGCATTTGCAACATTGCCATAACCTATACTAACATATCTACTCAAACAACACATCCCCTTTATTCAATATTTTGGATCTGTTCTCTAATTTTTTCGATTTCGGTCTTTAAATCAATTGCTTTATTGGAAATTTCAATATCATTTGCTTTCGAAAGTATCGTATTTGCCTCTCGATTCATCTCTTGTGTGATAAAATCCAATTTACGCCCTACGTTTTCGCCAACATCCATAGTCTTTCGCAAATTGATAATATGACTCCGCAAACGTACAGTTTCCTCATCCACGCAAACCTTATCTGCATAAATAATAAGCTCAGTAGCTAAGACAGCGTCATCAATCTGCTTATCTTTCAAGACTTCCTCAATTTTGCTTTTTAATTTTTCCCGATGTTCTTTTAGAATTTCCGGCGAACGATTTTCAATATATTCAACTAATTCTAACAGTTTATCTGTTTTGGCAATAATGTCCTCTTTCAAATGCGTTCCTTCCGCAATACGACTATCCACAAATTTTTTGCATGCCTGTTTCACAACAGCTTCCAAATCGTTCCATATAGAAGCCTCATCCAAACTGGCTTCCTCTAACATAAACACCTCTGGATAATGCGATAATGCTCCAATCGTAACATCATTTTCCATCTGCATCTTTTTCGACAAGTGTTCCAAATTGTTCCAGTATTGTAATGCAATGTCTTCGTTGCATTTTACCAGCACATTGCTTTGTGAATAGTTTTCATAAGTAATAAACACATCCACCTTACCACGACTGACATATTCTTTTATAATATTTCTTACTGCCGTATCAAAAAAATTTATTCTCTTGGGTAACTTAACCGATATATCGCTATACCTATGATTGACAGACTTAATCTCAACTACGATTTTACATTCTTCTGTTGAAACCTCATATCGACCAAACCCAGTCATGCTTTTTAACATATTCTACACTCTTTCATTTTAAATGCTCAACCAAATCCAACTGCTATCTGGCTGAAAAATTTACACAGTCCAAACATTCTAGCTTATTATAATATATCCATTTACTCAAAGTCAACCTTTTAATAGGAAACATGTAATCTAAACCTTTCCACACCTTAAGCTTCTGCCAAAAATGCCATGTAGCCTTTCTTTGCTTCATAAATATCTGCCTTGCTAGTGATTTCCCATGGCGCATGCATATTCAACACAGCAACTCCACTGTCGATTACATTCATTCCATACAAAGATAAAATATACGCAATGGTTCCACCACCACCTAAATCTACTTTCCCCAATTCAGCTGTCTGAAAATAAACTTGATGTTTGTCCATGATTGCACGTAATTCACCCATATATTCTGCATTTGCATCATTCGAGCCTGATTTCCCCCTAGAACCAGTAAACTTATTAAATACCATTCCTCTTCCAAAATAAGCGGCATTTTTCTTTTCAAATGCAGATGCATAGGTTGGATCAAACGCTGCACTTACATCCGATGACAACATCTTCGAATTCGCTAAGGCGCGTCGCAAAGTAAGTTCATTATAACAGCCCATAGCATCTATTACCTCTGCAACTGTATTTTCAAAGAAATGTGAACGCATACCCGTTGCTCCTACACTTCCAATTTCTTCTTTATCTACCAGCAAACAACAACTTGTTTTTTTATTTATCGTATTTTCAAGCATGGCAACAAGTGAAGTATAAGCACAAACACGATCATCCTGTCCATATGCCATAATCATACTACGATCCAATCCAGCCTCTCTCGCTCTTCCAGCAGGGACCACCTCAAGCTCAGCAGATAAGAAGTCTTCCTCTTCAAATCCATAGGTCTGTTTTAAAATTGCAAGGACATTTGCTTTTACAGTTTCTTTTTCTTCCCCTTCTATCGGACGGCTACCAATCAATATATTTAAATCTTCTCCCTCTATTACCTTATTTGCTTTTTTTTCTAATTGTTGCTGTGATAAATGAATTAACAAATCTGTGATACCAAAAACGGGGTCAGTATCCTTTTCTCCAATCACAACATTGATTACCTCACCATCTTTTTTTACAACTACACCATGTAGTGCCAGTGGCAATGTAACCCATTGATATTTTTTTATACCGCCATAATAATGTGTATCCAAATAGGCAAACTCTTCTTCTTCAAACAACGGATTTTGCTTGATATCTAATCTTGGAGAATCAATATGCGCACCTAAAATATTCATTCCTTTTTCAATTGCATCTGTTCCTATTTGGAACAATGCAATTGTTTTTTTCATGCAAACTGCATATATTTTATCACCTGGTTGTATTTTTTTATCATTCTGTCTATATTGTTCTAAATTTACATAACCTGCCGCTTCTGCCTGAGAAATAATTTCCTTGACACATTCACGTTCTGTCTTGCCCTTATCCAAAAATGTACAATATTCCTGTGCCAACTGATTTACCTTTTTTTCCTCTTCCTTTGAATAACTCTTCCATGCGTTGTTACGCTTCATTTCACTCATCCTCTCTATATTATACTAAGATACTTTCTTTTTTTATACTAATGCAAAGAAAAGGAGCCATACATAGCTCCTTTCCTCCCTTCACATTTAAAAATATTTTTTTGAACCCCATAAGTTGCTCTTTTTTAAATCAACATATTCGCTATATGCCCGATCCAAAATTTGTTTCTCATTTGAAAATTTCAAAAGATGATATGCCTCATGAAATTTATAATAACCTGAATCTAAAAAATATTCTTCCCGTTGTGGTTTGCTATAATAACTATCAGCCATCATTAAATACCAATGAACATTCTTTACTACTGTATCCTGTGGTGTATTAAATGTATACTGACTCTTCCCAACATACTTAATGATAGAAGCACTAGCACCTGTCTCCTCCTTTACTTCACGGAGAGCCGTTTCATTAAATTCTTCGCCTTCTTCTACCGTTCCCTTGGGCAATACCCACCCTTCATACTTATTTTTATAGTTTTTATACAGTAATAAAATTTTCCCTCTGAAAATTACCACACCACCACAGCTCGTTGCCTCAACCATCGCAATTCCTCCTGTTTCTTATTGCATTGCAATACGAATTGGTGTGTATCCATAAATCTAATCACAGTATAATCCTTTTTCATTCATATTTCAATAGAAACGCCTTAATTTCCCAAATAGGATTGTAAAATTCTTTTTGCAATTGGTACCGCATACTCACTTCCTGTTCCCATGCCTTCCACAACAACTGTCACTGCAACTCTTGGATTATCTGCAGGTGCAAAACCAGTAAACCAAGCATGAGAATTTCCAGATGCATCATACTCTGCGGAGCCTGTTTTTCCTGCAACCGAATAAGAAAAACCGGACAAAGAAGTTGCCGTTCCAGAACTGATTACTTCTTTCATAAAACTTGTTAATATTTTTGATTCGTCCTCACTCATAATATTTCCAGCTGCTTTAGGTTCATATTTTCTTACTACAGAACCATCACTAGTTTCCAAATGATCAACTGCATACGATTTCATCATCACACCTTTATTTGCGATTGCTGCTGTTACCATATTCAAATGCAGTGGTGTAATCTGCGTTTTTCCTTGTCCCATAGCTGTATGCATAACTTCTTCCTTGTTTGATTTTTTTGAAAGTACAAAACTACTCTTTTTGTATACAAAAGAAGTCGGTAATTCTCGGTTAAAAAACATCTGTTCATTATTTTTTCTGTACTTGTCTATATTTAATTGCGTACCCAGATAAGCAAAACAAGAATTACAAGATTTTGCAAATGCAGTTTTTAAATTTAAGAGTCCATGCACATGATTCTGATAACAATTTACCATAAAACCATCCTGTGACTCTGTACCTTTACAATCATAACGAAATTTATTGTAATTTTTATGTTCTCGCACGTATTCTAATGCCGTAAAAATTTTAAAGGTAGAACCAGGTGGATATAAGCCTTGTGTTGCTCTATTAAGCAAGCAAGATGTTTTATCCGTATCCTGTACCAGACTATTCCATTTCATATCCAATGTTCCCGGATTGGGATCATAATCCGGTTTAGAAACCATTGCCAGAATTTTGCCTGTTGACGGTTCTGAAACAACAACCGCACCACGATAATCTCCTAACGCATCATATGCTACTTTTTGCAAGTCTGTCTGCAATGTTGTAACTGCATTATCGCCAATTGTTTTCTTCCCTTCTAATCTTAATTGCAAGTTGTTGATAGGATTTCCACTAGCAGTTAACAAATTAAAGTTTTCCATTAATTCTATGCCTGTTTTTCCCTCTGTGGAATGTCCAACCACATGAGCAAACATGGACCCAAACGGATAATTTCTTGTTTCGCTTCCATCCGAATTGGTACGCGTTTCTGCTAATACTTTTCCATCACCAGATATTATTTTGCCGCGTACCACTCTTTTTGCCAGTAAATTTTGTCGCTGATTGTAGGAATTATTAATAACATCCTTACTGTCCACAACCATAAAATACAATAAATATCCAATCAATCCAATGAACAAAAGTACAAACAGATATGTCACAACCATAACTTGGCCATTCTTGCTTTTTCTTTTTATTGGTTTCTCATTATTCTCCCTGGATTTCTTGCGCTTGTTCAACAACATCTCCCTGCACCTCCTTGCTATTAATCAGGTTAATAGCGGCAATTGTACAAAACATAAAAATCATGCTTAGTACAGAACTTCCACCAGCACTAACCAACGGTAATGTAACGCCTGTAGATGGAATAAATTTTGTTACACCGCCCAAAGTCAGAAAAGTCTGAAACATAATAATCACACTAAAGCCAAGTGCAACAAGCTTTAAAAATAGCTTTTTGGTGCGAACAGTCACGTTGATAAACCAAATAAAGCAAATCAAATAAATTAAAATCATACAAACAGCAAAAAATACACCCAATTCCTCTGAAATTGCTGCAAAAATAAAATCACTTTCCCGAATTGGAATAGAATTTGGCATTCCCTGTGTTAATCCCATACCAAACCATCCACCAGTTCCAATGGCAAATAAAGATTGTGCAACCTGATAACCTTGTTTATCAATTGTTCCCCATGGGTCTTTCCATGCAACAACACGAGTACGCACATGTGAAAACAAAAAGTACGCCATTACTGCTGCCGCGGAACCAGAACATAGTCCACCAAACAAATACATTGCCTGTCCACTTGCAACAAACAACATAAGTAAATAACACATAAAGAAAATAACCGCTGCACCTAAATCCTTTTCCATTACAAGAATCAATACAAACGCTGCCGCCATAATGGAAATTTTTACAACATTATGAAATGTCAACGTTTCATGGGATAAAACAGAAGCAAATGCAAACACAAATAATATTTTTACAAACTCAGATGGTTGCAGAACTACTGGTCCTAAAGATAACCAGTTTTTTGCTCCATATTTTTCATTACCAAAAATAAATACAATCAATAAAATAATAATTCCAAGCACAGCATAAAACCAACCATCTACTTCTAATGTTTTATAATGTTCCAATAACCATGGCAATACCATGCATAGGAACATTCCTATGGCTATATATGCGAACTGATGCTTTGCACTATCCAGATTCAAACGTCCAAGCATGACCATACTAATTGCAAACAACATTTGCATATGACAAATGATTGGCCTGTTTTCCTTATGATAAACCCGATTATATACAATTCCTAATACAATTAGAAAAAGCAACTCGCATCCGTATAATCCTAATATAGTCACATCATCCTCATTCAAATAAATAATCGCATATCCTAGGAAATGAAATATATACATAATCATTTTCTGTTTTCGAACTAACTTCAATCTCTTTTTCTTTTTCGCAGCAAATGTACGAAAACCCCAATAAGTATATAATGCCATCAAAAAGGCAATTAGATACCTTGATAATTCTGTTATTACAATTTCCAAATTCTACACCTACTTTACTCCTTTTCTAAAATGCCCAGTATGATATGTTTTAATCGGACATTTTACCACTTCTCTCTTGTTTTGTTTCGCAACATAATACCGAATAATTTGTTCCGTTTCCTCTTTCGATTCTGTTAAGAAATCCATACGAATATGCTCTGGATTGCAAGCAAGAATTTCCTCTAAATATTCATGTAAGGAAATCGGTTCTTTTTCGTAAATTTGATTATAGCAATATCTGCACCGATTGATTGCCCAATATTTTTTCTCAAACTTATCCTGTAAAGACAATATATTCTGTTTTTTGGTACACTGTATTGTATTTTTACAAACACACTGCGCACTGGTCATAATAGCAAGTCGTCCATATACAATAATATCCTGTGACTGACATCCATTTCTTTTCCATTCTGCCCCATTTAGCTCAATAGATGCTGTACTATGCTGTATTCCATTGTTTTTCCAAAACAGTTTTGATTCACGATTGAAGGTATACATATTATAATCCAAACGTCCCTGCTTATCCGTATATGGAACAATCCATTTTTTGTAAAGCATAACACTTTCATAGTTTTTTAATACAAAACCCTTCAATTGTTTACAATTTAATAGTTTTTCCAGTGCAGACACACTTTGATTTTTTACATAAGCTTGTTGCAATGCATCTTCAAATCTTTTGTACTCTTGTTCTCGGATGATTGCTGGAACAATTAGATACCCTCGCTTAGTCGACTTTTGTAGAATATGCAATATCTCTTCCTCTGTCATATTCCCTAAATCATAACATATTTCTGTTACCGCTTCTATATTTTCTGCTGCCATAGCCTGTCCTTTGGTACTGACAGAAACAACAATTCCCTTGTATGCTTCTATTGGCATTTGCTCCTTTGAACAGACAGCTTCTTTTTCTATTTCCCGTTTGAACGTATCCGTAACGGTCTCTGTAAGCGCAGATAATGCCTTTCTACGTATTTCGTTTAGTTGCCCAACTGGAATAAATACGTTTCCGTCTATGTCCACCTGACAACTTTCCAAATAAAAAATAGTATTATTCAACTTTGCAAGTTGTTTTTTTATTTTTTCTACCGTAATCGGCTGAGATTTGGCACTCTCCACTAGTTCTCCCTGTACAGATACATGATACTCTTTATAAAATACCGTTAACTGTAACGCATCCCCCTGTTTTACATGCATCTTAAAACGAATCGGTATTTTTCGTTGTTTTTGTAAAATTTCTTTCCGAATTTCCTCTAAAAGTGCATTTCTTCTTGTACGATAAACCTTTGTTCCAACTACAATATTAGAGCCACGCTTTATGTTTGTTTCCGTATATTTTTGATTTTTCGCTGACACATTATCTTTTACCGTATATTCATAAAGAACCTGCCCATTGTCTTTTCTAAATTCCAATACATCCTGTGCAAAAAGATCCTCTTGCAAACGAATGCCTACCCTGTTTTTTTTCGCCCAATCCACCTTACCAACAAACACACCACTGTGATTTGGTCGAACCATAGACATCATAATAGGACCGTTCCTTTTAAAGAAATATCCATCCGAAAAACCACCTCGATTATACAAATCCATTAAACCTATATAATCCTGTTCTAATTCTTTTTTATGCTTCTTTATATAAGTAGAATAAGAATCCCCATATTCTAAGTATAAATCGGTATATTTACGATACAGATATGCCGTATAAGCTGCATATTCCGGCTTCTTCATACGCCCTTCAATTTTAAAGGAATCAATTCCGGCATCCACCAATTCCGGTATCTTGTCTAATGTACAAATATCCTTCGGACTAAGCACATAAGGAGGAGTTTTTACCTTTTCTCCCTGCATCGTTTCTACTTTATATGGCATGCGACATGGCTGTGCACAACGTCCTCTATTTCCGCTTCTTCCACCAATCATACTACTCATAAAACATTGTCCAGAATAACAATAACACAATGCACCATGTACAAATGTTTCGATCTCCAAATCTGTCTTTTGACGCATCGATGCAATTTCGGCGGCACTCAATTCTCTAGATGTAACAAAACGGGTAACACCATACTTTTTTAGAAACATACCACCTTGTTCTGTAGTAAATGTCATCTGCGTACTAGCATGAATCGGCAACTCTGGAAAATTACGATGCAAAAAAGATAAAACACCAACATCCTGCACGATTACCGCATCCAATCCTTGTTTATAATACGGACTTATATATTCAAATAATTCTTCTTCCATCTCTTCATTTTGAAGTAATGTATTTACTGTCAAATACATTTTTTTATCAAACATATGCACATAATCGATTGCTTGAAGCATCGTCTCGCAATCAAAATTTTCTGCAAATGCACGGGCACCAAACTTGCTTCCACCAAGATATACTGCATCACATCCACCATTGATTGCTCCACATAAACTTTCATACGATCCTGCCGGTGCCAATATCTCTATTTTTCTCATGTAATCGTTCCTCTCAAACAAAAACACATAGGCCGACTAATATTTCTACCGTCGACCTATCCGCATATACTTTATTTTCGTTTTGGTTTTCCGTTCTCTAATTTAGCTTCCAAAGTGATTATTTTCTTTTGTTCTTCCAAACTCTTATCTTTCAATTCATCTGCCTGCTTTTGCAAATTTTCCACCTGTGTCTTATATCCAATAATCTCATGGCGCAACTCAAACAATTCACGATCCTTTTGCGTAATTACATCAGATAATTCATTCACTCTTTGCTGAGCCTTAAAATAATCATCTGTAATATTAATTTGCATCAAAACATTACGCATATCTGCATCAAGAACATTGTAGCCATCCTGTTCTTTAAATTCACTATATTTATGGTTGATATATGCCGCTACACGCTGTAAATATTCATCGCTTTCATATCCAGCCAATACATATTGTTTTCCATTAATCGTAACTTGTATATCATTCTTTTGATTCATATTCTTCTCAACCTTTCCCATATTTATCCGCTCTAAATGCTCAAATTACATTATAACGAAAAAAGTATCTTTAATCAACCAAAGATTCTTCCTGTATTTAAGAATGATAATCGTTTCTAAAAGCAGAAATGTTATTCACAAATCCCCTCTATCCCCAAATGTCCATATGCTTTCTCTGTTACCATTCGTCCTCTTGGCGTTCGAACAATTAATCCTTCTTGTAATAAATATGGCTCATAAACATCTTCAATCGTACCAGCATCCTCTCCCAAAGAAGCGGCTAATGTGTCCAAGCCAACCGGTCCCCCATTAAATTTTTCAATCATGGTCGTTAAAATACCTCTGTCCAGATGATCTAATCCAAGCTTATCTACTTCCAAAAGATCCAATGTTTCATCCACCACTTTTTTTGTAATTTCACCATCATAACGCACCTGTGCAAAATCTCTAACACGCCTTAACAGACGATTCGCCAATCTTGGTGTTCCTCTTGATCGTCTGGCTATCTCTACTGCACCTTCTTGCTGAATTTCTGTTTTAAATAGTTTTGCAGAACGCATTACAATCTGTTTCAATTCTTCTACTTCATAATATTGCAACCGTTCAATTACACCAAAACGATCTCTAAGTGGTGCTGTAAGCATTCCCACGCGGGTTGTTGCCCCTACCAACGTAAACTTAGGTAAATCTAATCGTATGGAACGGGCTGAAGTATCCTTTCCAATCACAACGTCAATCGAATAATCCTCCATCGCAGGATATAGTACTTCCTCTACCTGTCGGTTTAAACGATGAATCTCATCCACAAACAGGACATCCCCTTCCTGCAAATTGTTTAAAATAGCAGCCATTTCACCAGGCTTTTCTATCGCCGGGCCCGATGTAATCTTAATATTTACATCCATCTCATTGGCTATAATAGTCGCAAGCGTTGTCTTTCCCAAGCCGGGAGGTCCATAAAATAGCACATGATCCAACGTTTCTCCCCTCATTTTTGCCGCTTCCATATAGACCTTTAATTTTCCCTTAATTTTTTCCTGACCAATATAATCTGATAGCAATTTAGGACGCAAGCTATTTTCAATTTTGTAGTCTTCTGACTGAAGCTCTGTTGTAATCACACGCTTTTTCATTCTCTCACCACCTTATAATAACTTTTTCAAACTAAGTTTAAGCAATTGTTCTGCATCCATATCTGGAGTAATTTCAATACTTCGAATCGCTTTTAGCGCATCCGTCTGCGAATATCCAAGTGCAACCAATGCTTCGGTAGCATCCTGTCGTACCACCTGTTGTCCATCCTCATTCTCCTTCTGTTCTGCTTCCTGCAATCTTTCTTCAAAAGCATCCTCCAATTTTACTTTATCCTTTAATTCAAGTATGGTTTTTTCTGCAGTCTTTTTTCCAATTCCAGGAGCTGAAGAAATCGTTTTTGCATCCCCAGCCAAAATTGCAAATTTCAAGTCGCTGGCAGATAGCACAGATAGCACACCAAGTGCACCTCTTGGCCCAATTCCATTTACGGTAATAAGTAGTTTAAACATATCCAAATCAGCTTTGGTAAGAAAGCCAAACAATTGTATGGCATCTTCCCTCACATGCATATAAGTATATATTTTTATATCTGTACCAACATTTGAAAGTCTCTGCGTCAAACTGGCAGGAACCATGATACGATAACCGATGCCACCATGGTCAATTACAATCTGCTCTGTATCCACTTCTTCCAATCGTCCTTTTATATAGGTTATCATACACAATCCTCACTTTATTTCTCATAACAATGTAGAAAATACATTTAAAAATGCCTGTTTTATTTTCATGCTCATCGGCCGTTTCAGCCATTGTTCATAAGTCACTTCCTCACACAATGCAAAGGTATCTGTAAAGTCTTTGCGAATCTTTTCAACAACCTCTAGATCAGAAAGCCAGACACCATTTTCATAATGTAGGTAAAAGCTGCGATAGTCCATATTAATACTTCCCACAACAGCAAATTCCTCATTTAAAATACATTTTGCATGGATAAATCCCGGTTTGTATTCAAAAATGCGCACTCCATTCGCAAGTAAGAAGCCATAGTTATAATTTGTCACCAACTTTACCGACTTCTTATCTGGAATATAAGGTGTAATGATACGAACATCCACACCACTTTTTACAGCCAAAATCAAGGCATCCTGCATATCCTTTTCAATAATCAAATACGGTGTCATAACATATAGATATTTTCTGGCATATTGAATCATTTGCCCATATACCATTTCAACCGGATTATGTTTATTAATAGGTCCATCTGATAACACATGGCAATATACATCATTGGCTGGAAACTGCATAGATGGTCTGTATTTATCAAAATCTTCACAAACCCTTTCATTTCCCATTTCCCACATTTGCAAAAAGGTAATCGTCATCCACCAAACAGCATCTCCCATTACACGAATGCCCGTATCTTTCCAAACACCAAAACGCTGTATTAGATTTGCATACTCATCCGCAATATTAAATCCGCCAGTGTATCCTATATTACCATCAATCACTACAATCTTTTGGTGCGTCCGATAATTCATATATAATTTATCCGTATATTTATGAATTGGATTAAATATAGTAACCTGAAAACCTTCTTCCCGCAAATTTTTTGCAAAATATTTATCCGTTCGAATCATAGCACCAAAATCATCATATATAAATTTGACTTCCACGCCTTCTTTTATCTTCTTCAAACAAATCTCATGTATTGCATCCCAAAGTGCACCTTCTGCAACAATAAAAAAATCTATCAAAATAAAATGTTCTGCTTTTTCTAAATCTGCCAGCATACTTTCAAACGCATCCTCGCCCATAGAAAAATACTGAATGTCATTATTTTTCGTTAAAGGAAATCCCTCCGATTCCATATACACAGACATCCTACTACGAAACGGATGTTTTTCCTGAAATTCTCGTTGTAATTTTTCATCGTATTTTTTGTACGTTTCTCCGTGTTCCAATATTTTTAATAATTTTGCATTAATTCTTTTATTGGAACCCGTCTTTCCCCACAACAAATACATAATCTCTCCTGATAATGGAAGTGCAAGACAAATTGCAATCCATGCAATCTTGTATGCAGGACTTCGCATATCGTTAATCAAAGAAATAATGACAATCAAACTGACAATTTCTAATATTACATAAAAATATACCGTATATTGGTGTAACAAAAAAGGCAGCACTAATAACAAGCCCATTTGAAATGCCACAATCAATGCCACTACACATACGCGTAAAAAACCACTAAGACTGTTTTTTATACGTCCAGTCATTCGATTTACCATTCTTTCTTCATTCAGCACAGGATCATTCCAATATTTTCGTTTTTGTTCTTCCATACTGTTTTCCCTTCCTTACATACACATACCCCATTCATTCTTCCGCCCCTGCATAAATCTAAGCGAAAGCAAGACTTTTTCATATTCCCAGTCAAGCGGATATTCGCAATCCATTCTGATACTTACTCATAACACGATTAGTTTCTATCGCAGCTTTTGATTTATGTAACGAATTTTCCTATAGAGTAAAAAAATCAAGGGATACGCAAAGCGCAACCCTTGATTTGATCGTTCTGAAAGATTAGTCAACTGCTACGATTTCTTTTTTGTTGTACGAACCGCAAGCTTTGCATACTCTGTGTGGAAGCATTAACTCTCCACATTTGCTACATTTAACTAAGTTTGGAGCAGTCATTTTCCAATTTGCTCTACGACTATCTCTTCTTCCTTTAGATGATTTATTCTTTGGACAGATTGACATGGTCACACCTCCTCTTATACTCAAACAAACATTTAATAATTAGTTATCTGTTTGTCCAAAATTCTTAAAAATATCTTGAATTGCTAACATTCGTGGATCTCTTCCTTGTTGTGCGCAGTCACAACTGCCAGTATTAAGGTTTGTACCACAAACATCGCAGATACCTTTGCAATCCTCACTGCACAATGTCTGCATAGGGAACTGAAGCATCATCTCCTGTACAACTAACGCATCCACATCTAAAGAATACTCTTGTATGTACTCTGCTTCCTCTAATGCTTCCCTGGCTTCTTCCTTTTCCCCTGTAAAGTCAAATTCCTTTTCGAAATCAATCGTAAAAGGAACCTGCACTATTTTTAAACATCTACTACATGGTATTTCAAGGCTCAATTCTGCTTTGCAAGAAAGTGAAATCTTACGCTCACCTATACATACAATAGAAATTTGCGCATCTTCTTTCTTTGAAAAGTTATACTCCTCACCATACATAGTAAATTGTTCTAAGGTAATAGGAAGCTGTGTGTCTTTTCGTTTTCCAACATTGGACATAACCTCTGATAAATTAACAAGCATAGCTACTCCTATCCTATAAAAAACCACACTTCTACTTTTATATCATATTTCTGTATCAAAGTCAATGCAATTTTTATAAATTAATCATAAAATTGTAACAGTTTTACTATTCCGTCAGGTAGAAATAAAACCGTTATTCTACTAACGCTTTGGTTTCTCTGGCAATTGCCAATTCTTCATTTGTTGGTACAATAAATACTTTTACCTTTGAATCTGGTGTGGTCACGCAAACCTCTTCACCAGTTTTTTCGCAAGCCTTTTCATCCGCTTTCACGCCAAGGTAACCTAAGTAACTCATAACACCTTTTCTAACTTCAATGGCATTTTCACCAATACCAGCGGTAAATGCTATTGCGTCTACACCATTCATGGCAGCAACATATGCCCCAACATATTTTGCAATTCTATAGATAAATGCATCCATTGTAACTTCCGCTTGCTTATTGCCTTCTTTTTTACCCGCTCTTAAATCTCTAAAATCGCTTGTAAGCCCTGACATACCAGCAAGTCCTGATTTTTTATTTAAAATCGTCATAATTTCGTCGATTGTCTTATTTTCTTTATGTGCAATAAATTCAATAATTGCAGGATCAATACTACCAGAACGAGTTCCCATAATAATACCTTCTAATGGAGTCAGTCCCATAGAAGTATCTACAGATTTTCCATTTTGTACTGCTGTTACACTTCCTCCATTTCCAATATGGCAAACAATAAGTTTTGAATTGTTTAATTGCAATCCTGCAAGTTCAGCTAAGCGTTTTGAAACAAAACTATGACTTGTTCCGTGGAAACCGTAACGACGAATCTTATAATCCTCATAGTAATGATAAGGTATTCCATACATATATGCTTTTTCTGGCATTGTTTGATGAAAAGCAGTATCAAATACTGCTACCATTGGAACTCCAGGAAGTGCCTTTTTGCAGGCTTCTATACCAATTAAGTTTGCAGGATTATGTAACGGTGCTAAATCATTGCACTCTGCAATTGCCTTCTCCACTTCCTCTGTAATAATTACAGAAGATGCAAACTTTTCTCCACCATGTACAACACGATGGCCAACCGCATTGATTTCCTTTAAATCAGAAATCACACCATGTTCCTTGTCTACTAATTCATCTAATACAAGTTTTACAGCCACCTCATGATTTGGCATTGCATTCTTTTCTTCGTCTTTTATTTTCTTTCCATCTACCTTATGTGTTAATTGTCCATCAATACCTATTCGTTCACATAAACCAGATGCCAATGGTGTCTCTGTTTCTGAATCGATTAACTGATATTTTAACGAAGAACTACCACAATTAATTACTAAAACTTTCACTCTTTTCTTCCTCCTGTTTTCTAATCATCATCTTCAGCGCCAGCTTGTACCGCTGTAATAGCAACCACACCTACAATATCCATTGCAGAACAACCTCTTGACAAATCATTTACCGGTTTTGCTATCCCCTGTGTCAGTGGACCATATGCTTCCGCTTTAGCCAATCGCTGAACTAATTTATAACCATTATTTCCAGCATCCAAATTAGGGAACACAAGTACATTGGCATGTCCTGCCACATTGTTTCCTGGTGCCTTAAATGCTCCTACACTTGGTACAATTGCTGCATCTACTTGAAATTCTCCATCCAGCTTTACTTTTGGATATTTTTCTTTTGCAAGTGCTGTTGCCTTTACTACCTTATCCACATCCGGATGTGACGCACTACCCTTTGTCGAATGTGAAATCATCGCTACAATTGGCTCTTCCTGAACTAGCAAACGAAAACTCTTAGCTGTCGTACCCGCAATAATAGCCAACTCTTCTGCTGTAGGATTTTGATTTAATCCTGCATCAGAGAAAATAAAAGTTCCGTTTGCACCATAATCACAATCAGGAACAACCATTACAAACATTGCAGAAACCAACTCGGTGCCAGGAGCAGTCTTTAAGATTTGCAAAGAAGGACGTAATACATCTGCTGTGGCATGGCAAGCCCCTGCTACCATTCCATCTGCATCTCCCATCTTTACCATCATAACACCAAAATGTAAAAAATCTGTAGTAAGCAATTTTCTTGCCTTTTCCGGTGTCATTCCTTTCTTTTGACGAAGTTGCACAAGCTTATCAACATAAGAACCCATCTTTTCAAAATTCTCAGGATCTACAATCTTAGCTCCCTGTAAATGGTATCCATAATTTTTTGCATCATCTAAAATGGTCTCTTTATTACCAACCAAAATCAATTCTGCAATATCTTCTTTCAAAACTTCCGCTGCTGCTTTTATAATTCTCACATCTTCTGTTTCAGGAAGGACAATTTTTTTCTTATTTTTTCTCGCACGTTCTTTAATATCATCAATAAATCCCATTCGTCTCGCACCTTTCTATCATAAATTTTTAAATCTGCTTATAACTACGTAACTATTTTATCTATCGATTTGTCACCCAATCATAACCGTACCATTTTCATATTTTTATACCATTCTCCATTATAAAGCAATCATTTTTTCCATACAAGACTCTTCTTAAAAAAACAAACCATCAAATTGTATCTTTTTCAGTACAAAATGCCCTAAATATTGCCACAAATTACCACTTGATTTTTACGTTTTTTTGTTCTCTTTTGCTATATGCTGTGGCAAAGTTTTTTGCTATAATATGCATGCACCAAAAACATTTTCCTGCTCCTATTGTTGTCTGCAATCCAAATATATTATCTATGTGTTCCAAAGAAAAACAAAGCTACAGTTCCCGGACCGGCATGCGCTCCAATTACAGGATCTAAAATCTGTATTACCACTTCTTTTACTCCATACTTTTCCTTTAACTTTTGCTCCACATACTGTACATCTTCTATACAATCTCCATGACTGATAAAAACAGGTGTCTCACCTGGATTTATTGCGCACTCTTCAAATTTTTTCAACAAAGCATCTAACGATTTTTTTCTGCCTCTGGCTTTGGCCATATTGATCAAATGTCCCTCGTCATCTACATGCAATATAGGCTTAATATTTAAGGCTGTACCAACTACCGCGGTGGCAGCAGATATTCTACCTCCCCGTTTCAAGAAGAGCAAATCATCTACCGTAAACCAATGACATAGATGCAATCTATTCTCCAATATCCACCGATACACCTCTTCTATCTGTACTCCTTCTCTCCTTTTTTCAATTGCAAAATATACTAGCAAGCCTTGTCCCAATGCAGCAGCAAGCGTATCTACCGCTAATATCTTTCTGTCTGGATATTCCTCTTTTAACGCATCCATGGCAATGGATACAGATTGAAACGTACCACTAAGTCCAGAAGAAAAGCCAATATATAATACATCTTTCCCATCGGCCAATAATGCAGCAATCTGCTCTTTCGCTAATTCTTCATTCACAAGAGAGGTCCGAATCGGCTTTTTTTCACGCATCATTTTATAAAAATTCGCTAAATCTGTTTTTTTTCCAGGCTCGTAACTGTAATATTCCTGATCATCCACGAAAAAACTCAAGGATAAAACCAGTAATTCATTTTTCTCAATCATCTCTTCAGGTAAATTTGCCCCTGTATCCGTCACAATCGCAAAACTCATATTCATGTTCTCCTCATTTCATACTAATTCAATCGTAAAGTGGACCTTTTTCATGGCACCCTCTAAACTATGAATAATAACAATACTCCTACAACATTATTTTTGTTATCCTTTGCATTTTGCTTGTGGATTTATAAAATGCTGTATATAATCTATACTATAATAAAAAGCTATATTTCACAACATTTTTTTATTAAAACTATTCTCAATACAAAAAAATCATTATTTAGAGGGGAGCATTTAAAAATGAACACTATCGGCATTATTACAGAATATAACCCATTCCACAAAGGACATGCTTATCAAATGGAGCAGGCAAAGAAAACATTTCAAGCGGACAACATCGTGGTTGTAATGAGCGGAAATTTCGTACAACGAGGCACCCCTGCCATTGTTGACAAGTACACCCGTACCCGTATGGCTCTAGCCGCAGGCGCAGATTTTGTCTTTGAACTACCTGTAATGTATGCCACTTCCAGCGCAGAAAGCTTCGCCTTTGCCGGCATTTCTATATTAAATCGACTAGGTTTTATTGACGGAGTCTCTTACGGCTGTGAAACGCCTAGTATAGACAATATCAAAGAAATTGCTTTTCTGCTTTGCACAGAACCTTCCGCTTTTAAACAGGAATTACAAGCAGCTTTAAAAAAAGGATTTCCCTATCCGGTCGCAAGAAAACAAGCCCTTTTCTCTTACTATAGTAAAAAAGAAAATTTTTCAACAAAAAAAACTGTAATAGAAGCACTTTTATCCAACCCAAACAATATATTAGCAATAGAATACCAAAAAGCACTATTTCAATTGCAATCCAACCTAATTCCGATTCCCATCCTCAGAAAGGGAAGTAACCATCATAGTGACAAGATTTCTACCAATTTTCCATCTGCATCCGCATTGCGAAAAGAAATCCTAACAGCAACTGCTTTTCCGCATATTACAGACTATCTTGTACAGGAAACCGTCCCTATTTTGCAAGCACAATATAAAAAAACTTTTCCAATTACAGAAAATGATTTTTCAAGTTTATTATATTATAAACTTGCACAAGAGGTCGATTATACTGCTTATTTAGATGTTTCAGAAACGCTATCAAACAAAATCAAAAAACAGTTATCCTATGCCAAAAATTTCCAGACATTAGCTATGGATATAAAATCCAAAGAATTGGTATATACACGTATTTGTCGTAGTTTGCTACACATTCTAGTAAACATAACAAAAGAAGGTTTTGTAGAAACACCTCCTTATGTACGTTTACTAGGATTTCGTAAAAGTAAAAGTTCTCTTTTACACAAAACTTCCGACATCCCCATTATTACAAAAGTTGCAAATGCAAAAAAAATATTACCAGATAGTGCTTTTTCACTGTTTGAAAAAGATTTATTTGCCACGCATCTATATAACCAGATATGTTACGAAAAATACGGAACAATCCAAAAGACAGAATACGAACAAGGACCTATTATAGGTTAAAAAATTTTCTTAGCGTGACAACCTCTTTTTTATAATTATAGCAATGCTTCCATTTGATCTAATAAGGTTTCAAACACATCCATCGCAGACTGAATAGACTCTTTTCTACTCATATCTACTCCAGCACCTTTTAATAAAGCGATTGGATCTTTTGAACCTCCGCCACGTAAAAATTTATTGATATAATCTTTTACTGCCGGTTCCCCCTCTTTTAAAATCTTTGTGGATAATGCAATTGCTGCGGAATACCCTGTGGCATACTGATAAACATAAAAAGAATTATAAAAATGTGGTATCCTTGCCCATTCTAAATCTATTTCTTTGTCAATCACAGTATCCTCACCAAAATAATCTACATTCAACTGATGGTACATTGTAGAAAGACTTTGTGCTGTAAGGGCTTCTCCACTTTCTGCCATTTGATGTGCCTTCCACTCAAACTCGGCAAACATAGTCTGTCGAAATAGCGTTGTACGGAATTGTTCCAAATGATAATTAATCAAATATGCCTGCGCTTTCTTTTCTGTTGTTTTTTCCAATAAATCATGTATCAACAATGCCTCATTGCAAGTAGAAGCAACCTCTGCAACAAATATTTCATAATCTGCACAGATATATGGTTGTGAAGAATTTGAATAATACGAATGCAATGCATGTCCCATTTCATGTGCAATCGTAAATACACTGTTTAAATCGTCCTGATGATTTAACAAAACATAAGGATGTGTCCCGTAGGAACCCCAGGAATAGGCTCCACTTCGTTTTCCCTTATTTTCGTATACATCAATCCAACGATGCTCAAATCCCTTTTTCAATAAAAGCTCATATTCCTCGCCCATTGGAGACAATCCCTCCAACACCATCTTTTTTGCCTGTTCAAAAGAAATCTCCTTCTTTTCCTCTTCTACCATTGGCACATAAACATCATATAAATGCAATTCTTCCACCTGTAATGCTTTTTTTCTAATTCTCATATAACGATGGAGCAGGGATAAATTTTGACGGACAACCTGAATCAAATTTTCATATACCGCAACTGGGATGTCACTTTCATCCAATGCCATAGACAAAGAAGATGAATATTTTCTTGTCTTAGCTATAAAAATGTCCTTTTTCACATTGGCAGAATAGGTTGCTGCAAGCGTATTTTCAAATTCCTTATATTTGCTATATAGCCCTTCAAATGCATCTTTACGTACTCTTCTATCTCTACTTTGTAAAAGTGCGCTAAAACGTCCATGTGTAATCGCAACCTTTTCTTTATTTTCATCTAAAATATCTGGGAAAGAAATATCTGCATTGTTAAACATTGAAAAAATCGTATCCGGCGAACTTAACACATCCCTCGCATTTGCTAAAAGTTCTTCCATCTCTGCGGATAATCGATGTTCTTTTTGTCGTAAGATTTCTCCGAAAAATCTATCGTACCCTGGCTTGTCTTTTTCATCAACCCACTGCATAAAATCAGCATATACCCATTCAAATTGTTCCTCAGAAGCTCCTAATATTTCTGGCTGAAAAAAGGAAGTAGCACTCTGATACTGCATGAGCAACGTGTCTGCTCGATCTGATAATTCCTGATAAGTTGCATTTGCCGTATCCTGATGATATTTTTGATGTGCATAAACATACACCTTTCCAAACAATATTCCTGTCTTTTCATACAAATACAAAAAAGCATGCAAGTTTTTTCCGCTTGCAACTACTTTTCCCTTCCATTTTTTTAATTCATCGCAAGACAACATTACTTCTTTATATGCATCTTCCCATTCTTCATCCGTAGCAAAGATATCCTCTAATCTCCAGGTATCTTCCGTTTTTATTTCATTTCTTTTCTTTACTTTTTTTGCCATTTTATTACCTTCTTTCCAACTATAGACAATTATGAACAAAGTGGATAAGTCCATATCTGCTTCTTTAACACAATCAAGCAAGTAGCAGAACGAATTGCAAATATCCGCTTGACTTCCTCAATCATTATAATAAATGCATAGAAACAAGTCCACTTTTACTTTCTCCTGTTTATGAGTAATTATTGTTATTAGTTACCGTTATTATCCTAAAGTGTTCACTCGAAAAATTACGAAATATCCAAATAGTACTATTTATTAGCATATGAACAAACAACAATAAATATTCGTAACAGTTCAGCCGGGTACATTCATAAAGTGCCAGAATATACAACATGACTAAAAATATCCTTTTTGGCTGGACACTTTATTCATGTTTGGCGTTAGCCCAATAGAAATGATTGTGGAAATTGCACTTAGCCTGCTAGCAGTCATGTGCAATTTCCACAATCATTTCTGCCCGGCTGAACTGTTACAAATATTCCGCTGCCTTTTTTACAATACAAAAGAATCCCATATAACAGCAATCGTTATACGGGATTCTCTTTTGTAAAATAATTTCTGAATTATTACTATTTACTTAAAAATTCATCAATACCCTGTGCTGCAGATTTACCAGCTCCCATAGCCAAAATAACGGTTGCTGCTCCTGTAACGGCATCTCCACCTGCATATACACCATTTTTTGTTGTTTCGCCATTTTCTTCTTTTGCAACAATACAGCCCCATTTATTTACGTCAAGGCCATCTGTTGTAGACGAAATCAATGGATTTGGGCTAGTACCTAATGACATAATAACAGTATCTACATCTAAAACATATTCCGAATCGTTTACTTCAATTGGTCTTCTTCTTCCAGATGCATCCGGCTCACCTAATTCCATTTTTACAACTTTCATACCGCTAACATGACCATTCTCATCCACAAGAATTTCCTTTGGATTTCTTAATAAGTCAAAAATAATACCTTCTTCTTTTGCATGATGTACTTCTTCTACACGGGCAGGAAGTTCTTCTTCACTACGACGATATACAATATGCACCTCAGCTCCTAGACGAAGTGCTGTTCTGGCAGCATCCATAGCAACGTTTCCACCACCGACTACAGCTACCTTTTTGCCACCGGCAATTGGAGTTGCGTAGCTGTCATCAAATGCCTTCATCAAATTGCTTCTTGTTAAGTATTCGTTTGCAGAAAATACACCATTTGCGTTTTCTCCAGGAATACCCATAAACTTAGGCAAACCAGCTCCAGAACCGATAAATACCGCATCAAATCCCTCTTCATTTAATAATTCATCAATTGTAGTTGCCTTACCAATTACAACGTTTGTCTCAATCTTAACACCAAGCTTTTTCACGTTCTCCACTTCAGCAGCTACAACAGTACTCTTTGGAAGACGGAATTCTGGAATACCATAAGATAGTACACCACCAGCTTCATGTAATGCTTCAAAAATAGTTACATCGTAACCTTTCTTTGCTAAATCTCCAGCACAAGTAAGTCCTGCAGGACCAGAACCAATTACAGCTACCTTTTTATTCTTTTTCGCTGCATCTGCCTTTGGTGCTACATTATTTTCTCTAGCCCAGTCAGCCACAAAACGCTCTAACTTACCAATAGAAACAGCCTCGCCTTTTATTCCACGTACGCACTTGCATTCACATTGTGATTCCTGTGGGCATACACGTCCACAAACAGCAGGAAGTGCTGAATAATTACTAATAACATTGTAAGCTTCTTCTAAATTACCTTCTTCAACCTGTTTAATAAATGCAGGAATATCAATATTAACGGGACAACCAGTCACACATCTTGCATTTTTACAATTCAAACAACGAGAAGCCTCTGCTTGTGCTTCTTCTAAATTATATCCTAAACAAACCTCTTCAAAGTTTGTAGCTCTCACTTTGGGATCCTGCTCTCTTACAGGAATTCTTTTCATAACATCTACTTCAATTGCCATTTTAATCTCCTTTCTGACTACACAAACTGATTAGTTGCCACCGCAACCGCAACCACCATTTTTATGTGTGTCACCCTCTTGAAGTTTAAGCATTGCTCTACCTTCTTCACTCTTGTACATCTGCTGTCTCTTCATAGCTTGATCAAAATCAACTAAATGACCATCAAACTCTGGTCCATCTACACATGCAAATTTCACTTCATCTCCGACTTTAAGACGACATGCACCACACATACCAGTTCCATCTACCATAATTGGATTCATGCTGACAATAGTAGGAATATTTAATTCCTTTGTCAACAAGCATACAAATTTCATCATAATAACAGGTCCGATTGCAATAACAAGATCATAAGATTTACCCTGGTTGTTAATCAAATCTTTGATCTGATCATTTACATTTCCTTTAAAACCGTAAGAACCATCGTCTGTACAAACGTATGTATTCTTAGCAACCTGTTTCATTTCATTCTCTAAAATAATTAAATCTTTGTTTCTTGCACCAATGATACAATCTACATCATATCCTTGACTCTTCATCCATTTAACCTGTGGATACACAGGAGCTGTACCCACACCACCTGCAACAAATAAGATTTTCTTTTTCTTTAATTCTTCTGGATTTTCATCGATCAACTCCGATTTACAGCCCAAAGGTCCTACAAAATCTCTAAATGCCTGTCCTTCTTCATATTTAGCCATTTCTGTTGTAGATGCACCAACTGTCTGGAACACAATTGTAACAGTTCCCTGCTCACGATCATAATCACAAATCGTCAAAGGAATTCTTTCACCCTTCTCATCCATCTTGACAATAATAAACTGTCCTGGATAACAATGCTTAGCAACTCTAGGTGCTTCTATGTCCATTAAGACGATATTATTCGCCAACGCTCTTTTCTTTACAATCTTATACATCGATATACCTCCATCTTCAGCTTGTATATAGCCGTTTTTTCACTCGTTCCGCTTTTGCGCATAAAACGATAAAATTTTGCAATATAAGTGACATTATAACCTATTTTTTTTTAAAAGTCTAGGTAATTAATGGCAATTCAACATTTTCTTAGTAACAGTTCAGCCGGGCAGAAATGATTGTGGAAATTGCACATGACTGCTGGCAGGCTAAGTGCAATTTCCACAATCATTTCTATCGGGCTAACGCCTGTTCTGGCACTTTATGAATGTCCTCGGCTGAACTGTTACTTTTCTTATAATAGTTCAGCCAAACTATAAACTTAATTCATCCGTGTATCTACATAACTTTTCCCGTAAGCGCTCATATTTTTTATAAATCTGGAGTAACTCTCCATCTGACACTTCTTTTGCTGCCTCATAAGCCTCCTTTAACACATGAGAATCTTGAAATACATCTGCCATTTTAAATTCCAAGAGTCCACTCTGTCTTATTCCAAATAGATCCCCCGGTCCTCGTAATTTTAAATCCTGCTCTGCAATTAAAAAACCATCATTGGATTTTCCCATGATTTCCATACGTTTTTTTGTTTCCTTACTTTCATGCCCGGTCATAAAAATGCAATAAGACTGATAGCCTCCACGTCCTACCCGGCCACGAAGCTGATGTAACTGTGCTAAACCAAATCTTTCGCAATTTTCTATCAACATGACTGTAGCATTTGGAACATTAATACCAACTTCCACTACAGTTGTAGAAACTAACACTTGTATCTCACCTGATGCAAATCGTTCCATAATCGCATTCTTTTCTTTTGGTTTCATCTTGCCGTGTAAATACTCAATATTTACATTCATAGGAAGCACGTTACGCAATTGTTCTGTATAATCTATTACATTTTCTGCTTCCATATTCTCACTTTCTTCCACCATAGGACAGATTACATACGCCTGTCTTCCCTCTCTCACCTGCTTTTCTATAAATGCATATGCATTGGGACGATATCCAGTATTTACAACACAATTTTTGATAGGAATACGATTTCCAGGTAATTCATCTATCACCGTCAAGTCCAAATCTCCATATAAAATAATTGCCAATGTTCTAGGAATTGGTGTGGCACTCATAACAAGTACATGTGCTTGAGTGCCTTTTCCCGCAAAGTTTTCTCGCTGTTTTACACCAAAACGATGTTGCTCATCCGTAACTACCAATGCAAGGTCTGCATATTCCACCTTTTCCTGTATCAATGCATGCGTACCGATTACAATATCAATCTCATGCTCTTTTAATCCTTTATAAACTTGTCTTTTTTCTTTTGCCGTCATAGAGCCTACCAAAAGTGCAATGTCCAGAGAATACGGCTCTAACAATTCCTGAAAACTCTCTAAATGTTGTTTTGCCAGCACTTCCGTTGGCACCATGATTGCCCCCTGATGCCCATTCATGGCAGTTAAAAGAAGAGCAAGAACTGCAATGGCCGTTTTACCAGATCCTACATCTCCCTGGATCAATCGATTCATAACCCCTTCTCCCATCATATCTTTTTGGACTTCCTCCCAGGCTCGAAGCTGCGCCTTCGTCAAGCAATAAGGCAAGGAAGCCATCAATTCCTCACACTCTTTCACAGGTTTCATCTGATATAAATTTTTTCTTTTTTCCTTTTTTGCTTTTAATTGATTTAATGCCATCACAAACAAAAAGAATTCATCAAACACAATTCTTCTTCTGGCATCGATCATCTCCTCTTTATTCTTTGGAAAATGAATTCCCCGAAGTGCCTTTTTCCTCTCAATCAGATGATACTTTTTCCGCAAATCAACTGGCAAATAATCCGTTTGAATTTCTCCCTCTTTCAATGCATAAGCAATCGATTTACTAATTGCATGATTGCTTAACCCTGCTGTTAAAGAATATACTGGTTGCAAACGATTCAAATTATTATAAAATTGCTCTTTGGTAAGCATCTGTGGCTGCTCGATTACCAACACACCATTTTTTCGTATGACTTTACCACGAAAAATATAGCGAGTTCCAGAATGTAAAGCAGACATTACAAAAGGCATATTAAACCAAGTAAGGCGAATTGTGCCAGTCCCGTCCTGAATACTGCAAGATAAAATTTTTAATTTTCTTACCTTTCGTATTTTAGGAACACTTTCCAACACACCTTCAATAGCAGAAACTTCCCCTTCCACTAACTCACGAATTGGGCATATAGGCTTATACACATCATAATTTCTCGGATAATGCTCCAGTAAATCACCAACTGTATAAATATTTAATTTTTGGTATTTTTGTTGCGCCTTCTCGCCAATTCCTTTTATAGCTAAAATTGGATCCATCTCTCTCATATCTTTTCCCTCTTATTCAAAATGGTACCTAACAAATCAATTACCCTACCACTTTTTGCATTCTACCTGTACAATCCTTTTCTGCTCAGCTAAATTGTTACCATAGATCGTAAAAGCATACAGAATAGGAAAGAGTTATCTGCAACACATGCAAATAACTCTCTCCTTGAACTTCACAATCCTACCAGCATTTCATTATTCAACAGATAAAATATAATAGTATACCGGTTGTCCTCCAAATTGTACTTCTACTTCTACTTCCGAATACTTCTCTTCAATGGCCTTTGCCAATGCCTCTGCATCCTGCTGTGTAACACCTTCGCCATAAAATACAGATACTATCTCCGCATCTTCATCTATCATCTGTGACAACAATTCTAATGTAGTACCCGTAATATCTTTGCCTACTGCCTCAATGCCGCTTTCACCGATACCCATAATATCATCCACATGAATCTCTTTTCCGTCAATCACAGTGTCACGCACCGCATAGGTCACCTGACCAGACTTCACATTTGCGATATTATCTATCATTTGCTGTTTATTTTCTTCCGGAGTCATATTATCCATAAAGTTGATTAAGGCTGTAATTCCCTGCGGAATGGTTTTAGTAGGAATCACAACGATATTTTTATCCTCTGTAAGCTCTGCTGCCTGCTCTGCTGCTAAAATAATATTTTTATTGTTTGGCAAAATAAAAATCGTATCTGCATTTACTTCATCAATTGCGTTAAGCATATCTTCTGTACTTGGATTCATGGTTTGTCCACCTTCGATCAAGTGATCCACACCTAAGCCGGTAAAGATTTCACTAAGTCCTTCCCCAACAGATACACTAATAAATCCATACGCCTTTCTTGGCTGAGAAGCCTTTTCCTGTTCTTTTTCCGCTGCTGCTTTCTTTTCTGCCTCTTTGATAACCTTTTCCGTATGTTCTAAACGCATATTATCAATCTTCATATTGCTGAGTGCGCCATAAGTAAGCGCCTTTTGAATCGCTAATCCCGGATCATTTGTATGCACATGAACCTTTACTACTTCATCATCTGCTACAACAACCACACAATCACCGATACCACTTAGATACGCCTTAAACTCATGCTCATCTGCTTCCGTAAAAGTTTTTTCCAACATAATAATAAATTCTGTACAATATCCAAATTTGATATCTGCCGTAGAAACTTCACTAGAATCCATTGTAGATGCAATCTTTTTTACAGGCTCTGCTTTTAGGCTTTCAAAATCAACTTTTTTACCCATCAAAGCATCTACCGCACCTTCTAATACGGTAACAAGACCTTTTCCACCAGAATCAACAACACCTGCCTCTTTTAATACAGGAAGCATCTCTGGTGTTTGATCCAACACTTCATTCATATATACAATAACTTGTTGACAAAAATCCTGCACATCCTCTGTAGATGCCAATTCTTCTGCCTTATCTGCACCACCTTTGGCAACCGTTAAAATCGTACCCTCTTTTGGCTTCATAACCGCCTTATACGCAGTTTCCACTGCTTTTCCAAAACCTCTTGCTAAAACTGGAACCGTCAGTTCTGTTTCACCTGCAATTCCTTTTGTAAATCCACGGAACAACTGGGATAAAATAACACCCGAATTTCCTCTGGCCCCTCGTAAGGAACCACTGGAAATTGCCTTTGATAAAGTTTCAATCGTAGGCTCCTCAAGTGAAGCAACTTCCTTTGCCGCAGATAAAATAGTCAAAGTCATATTTGTTCCTGTATCTCCATCTGGAACGGGAAATACATTTAACTCATTTATATATTCTTTTTTTGCTTCAATGTTCTTTGCTCCAGCAATGAACATCTTCTGTAGCATTGCCGCATCAATCGCTTTGATACTCACAATCTTATCCTCCTTAATCCACTACTCTTACACCTTCGACGAATACGTTTATTTTCTCTACTTCCATACCGGTAAATTCTTCTACTTTATATTTTACATTTTCGATCAAATTTTGGCATACAGCAGTAATGCTAACACCATACGCAACAATAATATGCAAACCGATCTTTAACTTGTTGTTTTCATCTACAACAACATTTACTCCATGACTTACGCTATCTTTTTTCAGCAACTTTACCAAGCCATCTTTCATATTTACCGATGCCATACCGACAATACCGAAGTTTTCCACTGCTGCAGAACCTGCATATTTTGCCATAACTTCATTGTCGATCAATACTTCGCCGTTATTATTTGAAATATGTCCCTTCATAATCTATACACCCTTTCCTATCTTAAAATATAGTCAGAAGATTGGGCTCTCCCTAAATCTCAACTACTTTCACTATCCTGCTCCAATTACTTCTTTGTACAAATAATTGTAGTTTATTTATTTAGTATAACTGATTTTCCTTCTTATTTCCACCCTAAAAGCAATTTTCTTGTTGAAAAAAAGTAACAGTTCATCAGGAGACATTCATAAAGTGCCAGAATATATAAATCAGCAAAAAATATTTTTCTGGCTGGACACTTTTTTCATGCTTTTCATTTTTTATCATATATTATAATAGAGGATACCAAAATAAAAGGTCTGAACCCATATGCGATTGCTCAAATGTGGTAATTTTCCTTAAGACCTCCAAAAAATACGCATAAAAATGGCACATAAGTACCAGAATATGTGAATATTCTGTAGGATTGTCAGAGTACATAACAATCCATAGGTATCTAACCTTTATACACAATCACGCAAAAGAGGCTGGGATTTATTATGAAACAAATGTTGGGATTTATCTTTTTCTGGATTGCCGTAGGTATGACTATCATGCTATTTTTATCTGATCTCTTTTGGTCTATTGTAATTATTATCGTATTACTGATCTGTGCATACAATCTATTCTTTTGCCCATAGGTACGCAAGCAAAAAATAGCCATCCTATGCATGAACCTTCATAACATGTCAAAATAGTTGCAAAACACCCAAACGACAATATGGTTGCAAAAAGAAAACCCGGTTCTCAGAACCGGGTTTTCTAAGCATTATGCACGCTCTACTAAACCTGACTTAAGGCAAGAAGTACAAACATACATCTTCTTTGCAGCACCGTTAACCTTAACCTTTACAGATTTTACGTTAGATTTCCACATCTTGTTATTTCTTCTATGTGAGTGACTCACCTGAATACCAAAGTGAGCTCCTTTTTCACAAATTGCACATTTAGCCATTAAAAGCACCTCCTTACGCTTATTGTGCATCGCTAAAGTTGCTATGCACCAAACAAAATTTATTCTATCAAACATTGTAATAAATTGCAAGCAGAAATTTATTTTTTTAGTATCCCAGATAATTATTCTTCCTTTTCATCCTTAAAATCAGCCGAATAATCCATATTTTCCTCTTTACCCGAAAGAAATTTATTTACAAAATCCGGTACCATATCCAGTATTTTTGTCAGACCATCTTGATTTTTAACATTTACAAGTTTGACTGTTCCGTTTTGAATTACCAGCACTGCGCTAGGTTGCATAGAACCGCCCATACCACCTGCTGCTCTATCCTTTTTTCTCTCACCATTCGCAAAAGCTCCGGCTCCAACTCCAAAACTTACGTCTACCAATGGCACAACAATAGTTCCATCTGCAAAAGTTACAGCTTCCCCAACTACTGTTTTTGTTGACATAAATCCATCTAACCCTTTAAACAGTGCTTCTACGGTCTGCCCCATATTATTCTTACCATCTGCCATCATCAAACCCTCCTAATCTTTTCAAAATTATTCTTCAATTTTTTCACATTTTCATTTCGCCAAACTAGAAATACAATCCATAAAAGAACACCAATGCGAAGACGTCCTTTTGCCCAAAGCTCTCCTTCCAATACAGCCTCCTGAAAATCTGGCTCTATCTCCGGAAATGTGCCAATCACTCCAAACAAAACAGCTAAAATTCCCAGTATTTTACCTGTTTTTGCAGGATCTTCCATACCAAAACGAATCTGCCCTTTCCATTTTTTAGGCCATATATGCCGGAAAATCTTTTTCCCGCCTTCCAACAACGCAGTAACTCCTGCCCTGTTTTCGGGCAAAGAACAGAAACTTGTTACATTGGTAATCTCCTCTATTACATTTTCCTTCTTCTGTCGAATGGAAAACCACATTGCTTTTACACGTTCATACCACTTCGTAACCTTATCTTTCTGTCTTTGCCAAAAAAAAGTCCCTGTTATCTTATGTTCGCCGCTCATCTTATCTGTAAACGTTTCCTTATCATTCTGCTCATTCGCAATCTTTTGTACAGTTTGCAACTCCTCATCTTGCTCTGTTTTGGAAACCTCCTGTTTTTTTTGCAAAGACGGTTCCTCTTGCTTTTGCAAAGTAACTTTACTTTTCTCTTCTTGCGAAACTGATAATGAAGTTTGCTCTCCCTTATAGGTTGTACGATCCGTTTTCGTTTCATTCGCATTCTCTTTAGAAGCCGCTTCCTTTGAAGTATCTTCTGTCATAGGCTCCTGAAACTTTTTTATCGGAATACCCAAGATTCGAAAACATACATACAGGCTTTCCTCATACTTCACTCGAATAGATAAAAGCCGTAAAAGCCACGTTACACGAACATCTATTTTCCAACTGTCTTCCGCTTTCTTTTCCAGTTGCATTCTATAATGAACAGATGCAAACAAAACAAGGCAAACACACAACAGGAAAAGTACAAGAAGGGCAAGTACAAGAATACCGATAATTTTTAAAACCAGTAATAGAATATGCAACATGCCCTATTCCTCCTTCGTGTTTTTACTCGAAAACACACCTTGAAATTTTTTCTGATAAAAGGATCTTACATCCAGACTCCCCGTTTCTCGATATAGCTTTGTCAAAATCGCTGCTGCCATAATCATCGCCTGCCTTCTGGAAGACGCAAGTCCAAGAATGTAACAAGTCTGCTTTTTGTAATAAGGAAACAATAACTCATTGACATTTATAATATCTAACAGATTATCCGGATTAAATGCCAGCGAAACACAAAAAACCGGGTACTGTAATTTTTCCTTTTCAACCTTTTCTTTTATGTGTTTTGCAGCACGCTTTGTAAATCCATCTAAATATAACTGATCCAACCATTCAACCATCTTTTACCCTTCCATTATGGCCTGAATTACATTCATACTCGCTTGACGCTCTGCATCATCTTGACAGCGTTCCAAAGCTCCTCTGATATACTCTTCTACTTCTTTTGAAGAAGTAAAGAACACAGGAAACTTACTGATGGTTGCAGCAATTACTGCACGATTGACACACATTTCATTCTCTGCAAACTGTACCTTCAGCTTCTCCAATAATTGATTCGTCTGCTCTGCAATATAAGTCTCATCCGCAATTTCTTCTTCTGTATCTTCCTCATTAAATTCAATAAAAGTACCGGAAGATGCTAACAGCTGCTGTATGGTATCCAACTTCACAAAATCATCTACAAGATTTAACTGTTCCAATTCTCCTCTGTGATTCATTTGAAGATCTACTAAAACAGTTTCTAACTGTAACATGTCCTCTACCAGTTTTTCTTGTTTTCCCTCTGTAAGTACCAGTTTTTCATCTAACTCTTTTGGAACTTTCTTCCAGTCTCCTGCTTCGAACAACCCAGAAATACACTGTAACACTTCCACACAGGCTTTATCACTGGCTTCTGTCATAGGTTGTCCATTTTCCGCAATCAGATAACAATATAAGCTGTTTAAAACACTCTCAATCTCTACATATAAATCCGCAATCTGTGACATATATTCTGCATTTTCTTCCAATTCATCATACAATTCTTGAAACTCTGTTTCTGATAACTCCGAAAACTTTGTCTTACTCAAACGTTCTGTCAATTCCTTTAAATCCGTAAAATACACATCCACGCCCTCTGGTTCATACAACATAGCGCTTGTCTCAAGCATGTAAATATAACGTTCCACCGCAGACTGATCCGAGCCTTTATAAACAGATAAACTATTTTCAATCAACTGAAAATACTTAGAACGAGCCATTCTTACCGGTAATTCTCCCAAAATTTCTTTAATACTCTCATTGATCACTACATTGTCTTTTCCACTAAAAATATACTGATACACCTTTTGCACAAATGTATCAATATCTGCTAATGGAAAATCCTTTTCATATTTTAATTCCACACGATTGATTACATGTTCATAAATCTGTAGTTTATCAATATACATTGTCAAAACTTTCATCTTGCAGATTACATCGTTTCTTGTAGCTACAAGCTGTGCAATCTTTTCCTTCTTTTCTTCCGCCGAAAGCTTTTCCCCACCAAAAGCAGCTTTCACAAGCTGATTTACTACAGAAATGGTATCCTGTAAATACCCATTTTCTGCACCTCTTTGCTCCTGCAAGGTTTCATAAAGCATATAATACTCCATCGTAACATGTAAAATTGAAACTTGCTGATATAAATCAAACAAAATATCTCTATACACAGGAATATTCTGTTGTAAATCTTTTCCTTTACTAATTTTTTTCACTAACTCTTTTATCTGGCTCATACTGTCTTTCTCCTTTACCATGCACTATTACTTATTATAACAGTATTCCTTTAAAAAGAAAAGCATTGAATCAGAAATGCCCTGCAAGAAGTAATTCATTGTTACCATTCGCAATTATATGAACGGTAACTTTTTACTTCTTACAGAGCATAAAGTTAATTTCAACCTTTATTTGTCAAGCGGATATTTGCAATCCGCTCTGCTACTTTCTTAATCGTGTTAAACCGATGCTAACTGCCAACTACTAAACCAACGTAAAAATTTAGCAACATAAGTTACGTCAATCGGATAACCGGAAATCACCGGATAGAACATAATAAACAATCCAATTGCACATGCGGCATACACTATGCAGGCAAGTTTTACATTCTTTCTTCCTTTGTTTGTTTTGCACGACTCATAAATATGATACATAGAATATCCAATCATAATCGTGATAAATGGTACACTTGGGAAGTAATGATAAATAAAGGTACAACGTGTCACACCCATCCATGGTGTCAACTGTGCCATATATGCAACACTCAAGAAAATTGCTTTTTTATCTTTAAAACGAACACATCTGTACAGCATATATGCAAATGCAGGAATACCAGCCCACCAAACAAGCGGATTACCAAATGCACTAATATTTCCTTGAATTGCACCAGAAACACCTTCTACTGCCGGTTTAATTGTCGCTGTATAGTACCAAATTGGTCTTTGCATAATTGGCCATTGATACCATGTAGAAGAAAACGGATGTGTTGCATCCAATTTCGAATGATAATTCCACATATCTACCTGATTTTTAATCATTCTCTGAATCAATCCCATATCCTGTCCATTATTAAACGGAATATAAGATAATGTATAAATTGTTCCCGGTATGATAACAAATGCTAACACACAAAAAGCTAATGTTAATATTAAATTCTTCTTAAAACCTTTGATAATCACTTCATTCTTAATACCGTTCGTTTCCTCCTTTGGATGTAACCAAGCATAATGGTATTCCATATAGCGACGGAACACAACGATAAAGAATACAATTCCTAAACCAACTCCTGCATATACACCCAGCCATTTTGATGCACAACCAAGTCCCATAAAAATACCACTAAACAATAACGGTACAAACGTCTTTTTCAAAGGTGTATCGTAAAAACTCATACAATAATACTGATACATAAAATAGAACATCAGTATAATAAAGAATGTCACATATACATCAATAGTCGCAATACGTGTCTGCGTAAAATGCATAAAATCTGCTGCAAACAAAGTCGTTGTGACCGCTGCAACCCAACTCTTTTGGAACAATTTTCTAGAGAACAAATAGAAAATTGGAAGCATTGCAATACCAAATAAAGTACCCATAATACGCCATCCAAACGGACACATACCAAAAATACGGATACCAATGGACATGATAAATTTACCCAATGGTGGATGTGTCCACTCGTAGTTATATACATGTTGTGTCATTTCATAGGCCGTTCTGGCATGATAAATTTCATCAAAATAAGTGCTGTTGTTAAATGTCGTAATGGTAGGATATTCCTTTTGCTCATCAAAAAGATTTGCATAGTCCTTCGCATTGACTGGCTGTATCTTATTTCCCTGTTCATCGAAAAATACAAGTTCATTTAAAACTGTTTCATTCGAATTGCATCGCAATCGTACATAAGGTTGTGTCACAGCAATATCCGCTGTACCCCAACAAAATACACTACTCATTGTAAATTTAGAAGCCTCTCCTCCTAAAGATGCCAAATCTTGTGCATTCACAGCAACCGGTGTCCAATTTACATTATCTGCACTTTCCTCTACATAAAACTCACGGTTTTCATATCTTCCATCAAAATAAGCCAATTTTGTCAAATTAGATGTCTTATTCGAAAAATCAAAATTCAAAGTATCGCCTTGCGTATAGGTCTCCCAATAAGTTTCCGGCGCATGCATGTCTCCAAGATTAAACAATGCAATCGCGGCATATACCAAGGTAATCACAGCAATTGCTGTCCAATCAAATTTTGTCAATTTCCACTTTTCCTGACTCTTTCTTGGTTTCCAGTCTTTCCAGTGTTCCTGTAACTTCATCAATATTCCATCCTTCTTAATTCCATATAAAAGGCTCTCCTCTACTGTTTCCTCTGCCTTCATTCTCTCAAGAATCAAATCCTTCACAAGCACAATCACCAAGCAAAGGAATAACAGCAAATGAAAAGCACCTACTACACGCGGAAATTTTGCTTTCCAGTCAAAATGATCCGGATAAAACTTAAACGCATGCCATATATTATTTACCTGTACCAGCGTTAATCCCATAAAGATAAATAAGTATGATTTTCTTGGTTTGAATAAAAATGCTAACAATAACAATGCAAATATTGGGAACATATATCTCTCATGTACACGAACAGAAAGTGTAAAAAATCCTGCTGCGATAAATGCTCCAATCAAGAAATATTTACTGCCGTCTGTCTTTTTGCGATTGAAATAACATAATACCGTTGCTGCTATCACCAAAAGAACAATAAATAACATTCCCCACGTGGCATATGTAACACCTAACGCTTTCTCTGTCTGACTGTGCCAATTGAGTCCTAACATACCCCAGAAATTATATGCATTTACCGTAGCATATTCATAAGAACTCAAGGTACCTGTATAAAGTGCAAGCACTCCTAGCAACATTTGTACAAGGCGGAGCAAAATATTTCCTGTCGCTTGCGTAAACGCAGTTGCTGCAACTGGAAGCCAAGTCTTTGTCCCCTCTGTGACACTCTTTGCTGCAAAGGTGATCCAATACTGATCAAAATGGAACGGAATGGTACATACAAACATAAATAAAATCGCCAACAGACCATAACCAAGATGTCGAAAGAAACGCTTGGCCGAATAATCATTGAAAAATACCTGATCCAAAATACCATAGATTAAAATTGGAGTTAAAACCAGTGCCTGTGGTTTCATCAAAATACTAATCGCAAAAACAAAATAAGAAGGTATCAATTTGTGATCTGCGATCAACACCGCCATCCATACAATAAAGAACGTAAATACAGAATCTACTTGTCCCCACATAGCTGAATCTACTAAAATAACCGGATTAAACAAATAGAAACCAGCAAGAACCATTGCACCCTTTTCATCAAAATGTCTACGTGCCACTTTGTAAATTAAAGCGCAAGTCGCCAAATCAAACAAAATTGCCGGCATCTTTACAATAATCGTAGAAGCTGTCAGTGCCGGAAATGCATGTCTAAACCAACCAACAATCCATAAAATATAAATATATCCAGGCGTATAATCTGTAAAACGATCCTGAATATTATAATAATTTGCCAAGCCGTCTTTATATGCCCAATCTGACCAAGCAGAAAAACAATTCATATCCGTATCGTACCCCGGATCCAACTTTGCCAAAAGAATTCGAACCAATAAGCCAACAAATAGCAAAATTGCCAAATTCAGCCAATTAATTGTATTCTTTTGTTTCACACCCATAGTAACCGTCTTTTTATTTAGTACGACTGTAACATACAAAATAAACATAGCAAGTATATATACAATGCTAAATACATTAACCAGTCCCATTTTCATCCTCCATTCTGCGTATCACGCATACTATTATTTTCGTTTTACATGCTCGTGAGTAAACAAATGATCACTACAATATTCATAATTACCTTCACACTTTGAGCAAAAACGAAACTCTAAATTTGGATCATCCAATTCCGTTCTGCCACAGATTGCACAACGATGTCTTGGCTCTCCCGCTTTTGTTGCAGCCTTCCGCACCTGCTTTTGAAACTGTCTTTTCCGACGCATCTGCGCTCCTGTTGGTCTCTTGACCTTCCAGGACCAGAACGCAAATAGCAAAAAGTTTGCCATACTTACAAGCATTGCCGTTCCAAGTATATAAGCACCTTGGGCAAAATCAGATACAATATTAAACGCAAGCAATGCGCCATACAAATAACCTAGCCACTTGATTTTTAATGGAATCACCATCATAAACAATACTTGTACATCCGGAAATAGAAATGCAAAGGCTAGGAACATAGATTGAAAAATGTAATCCAATCCAATATACTCCACACCACTCACCGTAATATTGGCATATGGCACGGCTACTCCATACAAATTCTTGTAAGCCAGGTATAAAATCAATGCTGCAATAACATTAAACAAAATACCACTAAGCACATACAAATTGAATCGAAAACTTCCCCATGCCTGTTCCAACGCATTTCCAATCATATAATACAGACTCACTTGGATTAGCAGAAAGAAAAGGGATACAATCATCCCGGATCCTTTACTTACTCCGTATGGAGCCATAATGAAAGTCAGCAAACGCCAAATTTGTCCCTTTGCCACCATACTAAAGTCAAGCGACAAATATTGTCCGTAAAATCCAGGCCTTATCATGTCAAGGAACGTTCCAAGAACAAACAAACCCAAAATATACTTAATCAAATTGGGAATTGCATACCGACTGAACTTTCTTTCAAACTTTTCTAAAAACTTCATCCATTCACTCCTTCTTTCTAAATTTTAGCACCCTCTGCCATACAATTGTCCCGTGCATTTAGTATGCACATACAATCCTATCTATTATACAATTTTAGAAAATTAATGTCAACGAAAGATAGCCTTTCTAAAGAGTGAAAAAGCTGTGAAAACAAACGTTTCCACAGCTTTTCACTAATCTAATTTAAATTGTGCACGACGCATAATGCCACCATATTGATAACCTTTTACTTTATACTTTCCTTCACCTTCATAACTATATGCATAAATTTTAAATTTCTGAGAAGACTGATGTTCCAAAATTGCTCTTGGATATTTTATTTTATAAGTAACCACTCCATTTTCCGCCGCTAAATCAGACTTATTTATTTTCCAGACTTTATGTGTTTCACCATTTTCCACACTGGTAATTGTAGTCGGATTAATGGTATTTCCAGCTTCATTAGTCAATTTATATCCGTCTGATGCTGATACTTCTTTATACTCTTCACCTTCTTTTCCCTGTACTGCTAAGGAAACATATACGTATTTCTCATCTGTACTGTCATCATGCGCATAAAACTCTACATCTTCTGTCTTATTAAACTCTTTATCTTCAGAATCTGCGTCTACATCTGCATATACGACATAACAGTCTTCATCCCCTTCCGGAATATTGAATCCATTCGTAATTTCCGGTTGTGGTCCTTCTACACCTGCACGAAGAGCAGCAATCATAGTATTGATAAACAATTTTTTCTCAAATTCTGTCATCTCGCTAAGTTTGGAATGTCCAACTCCTGTGTAGGTAACATTTCCCTTATTATAAATATAATAGTTATTTGCTACGTCATTTGGAGATGCGCTATACCAACCTTTTCCATTTTTCTTATCACTCAATGTGAACCAGCATACCACATCATCGGACTCCACATTCAACTGATATGCCTGTCCATGGGTTGTAGAAATCGGATAGGTACCATCTGAATTTTTATACTCTGACAAATCAAATGGATATTTTGTAATCTGACCTTCATTGACACAAGTAACATATTGAGTAGCATATCCCTGATTGATGTCCGGCCAACCCTTGTTTGTGGATTTCAAATTCAAATACAGATAATTATATGGACCAAAATAATCCTTCACATCACTTTCCGTTGCACTAGCCCAAGCTCTTCTGAAATTACTGTACTGCATTAATGCCGTATAAGTAAGTCCATACTTCTCACCACCACTGGTTTTTGTATAATTGCTACAGTTTTTATTGCTGGAAATACGTTTTCCCTGATTATAACGATCCAATCCCATGGCATCACGCATCCATTTATTAAAACCTTTTCCGTTTGTATTTTCCATAAAAACAGAAGTGTTTGTTTCATCTTTTAAGGCATTTTCGTTATTAATCTGTGATGTTAAATCGTGTGAGAACATAACACTCTTTCCTGCATCAATATAATCCTGAATATCCTTTGCAATTTGTGTATTATTAAATTCTAAGTCACGATAACTGTCTGCAAAACCAAAAATAATCATGTCGTATTTTTCCTGCAAATCCACTCTGGATAACTTCTCTTTATAGTTTTCATCATACCAGCCACCATGATCCCTATTGTAGTATTGCGATCCATCTTTTCCGTAGGTAAAGTCCTGCAAATCAATTACCGTTATCTTAATATCAAAATCTTTACTTACCTCATCCTGTTTCAAATATTTTGTAAAAGAAGAATCTGACAAATTAATCTGCTGTGCTTTTTCTCGTCCCCAACTAGTATTATGCTTATTATTACCAGCTACCGCCTGTACCTGCAATACATGTACTGTTTTTTTAGCTACATCATTATTCGTAAAACGAATGGTACTATAACCAATCTGTGAACAAACCATTCCAGGATTATTTTTCGGATATACTTCTATTTTCCATGTGAATGCACCTGTATAACTTGGATTCATACTAAATGTATAACTATTATTACTTCCATTTCCCTTGAAGCTCTTTCCACCTACACGTTCTGCCTTTGTAAAACGACCATCCGCATTTTTATCTACATAAAAGTTCAAAACAAAATCTGCATTAGAATCCTCTGGGTTGTCAACCTTGTAGCTAAATGTAAATTTACGGTTTTCAGAGTTCCTATCAAAATTATAAACATTACATTTACTCAAATCAGTATACGTAGTTCCAGATGCTCGCAAACTAGAAATTGTAAGCGTTGGTTTCTTCTTTGTCAAACGATTGATTTTCTCGTTTGCTTCTTCATTTGATACCGAACGATAATTAAAATCTAATGACAATAAATCATTTGCTCTTTCTTTTAAGAAGTTTCGCATATTATTATTAGACTGATCATTAAAATAGGTTGGCACATCTTTCTTTGCATCGTCAATCAAACCATCTGCCACTACAATTGGAAGTCCTGTATCCAAATAGGTCGTTAATTGTTTTTTCTTTAATTCTGTTATATCATTTCCAGAATAGTGTAAGGTGCCACTATCTCTAGCATCAAAAAATGCTACACCATTTGAATTGTCACCATTACTGTTTGATGTATCTGTCAATGTTCCATAATTAAACAGCACTTTCGCACCTAAATGGGCATAGATTACACCATTCATATGTTCATTTTTAGAGGAATAATCCGTAAGCAATTTTCCGTTACTGTCTTTCTTTGTATGTAACCCTTCTATATCATTACCGATATATACCAAATCATATTTTGATGCCAAATCACCTGTCTTACCCACATACTCGGCAGTTGTCATCTTCGTAATCTTTAACTTAAAGGTGTCTTTTGTCGTGTAACTGGTATATGGCAATAACTGTTCAATATACGCGGCAGATAAAGAAAAATGATTTGCCGGTTCCAGCTCTAACACATCATACGTTTCTCCATTGATACAAGAACGAGGTTTATACTTTAATATTTGTACTATTTCATTCTTTGTATCTAAAAAGGAACTCGACTTATTCTGCTCAAAAGAAATCCCATTGCAGTTAATCCACTTTCCACTCTTTGGCTCTAGGGAAATTGCCATATCATTTTCCCAGAAACTTGTATCTCCTTCTTCATGATCACTATGTTTAATCTCTTTTTTACATGGTAAAAAAGTATAGGTATTCCAATAGGACGCAGCATTTCCAGACTGTAAAGCGTAATTTCCGCTTCCATCGATTAACTTACTTTCCACAAATAAATTATAAAACTCTGCCGGATCACGGAACATCGACATTAAATACAATTTATACATATTATTATCGGATGCGTTCTTGGATGTGCCTGCCTTATAAGTGGTCTTCTTAAACAGGTCACCATTTGCTTCCCACGTATCCTTTGTTTCAGAAGCATACTTTACATTACGGTTTAATTCATATTGTACCGTATCTACGCTCTTACTATCCGTAGATAAAGCATCTGTGTATATTTCTTTATCCATCATAATTGGAAGTGGATTTTCTTTGTCTGCAACATATTGAAAAATCGTTTTGACTACATTCCAATTTGCATCACACTTTCCGCTTGTAAATTTTTGTCCTGGATTACTTACATCAGCATACGTTTTCGCAAGATCCTGCTGTGCAGATTTTGCCCCATCCACATAAGTTTCAGAAACATAAATAAGATCTGTCTTATTTAACAATGCTTTAATAGAATCAGTATCTGCTGCATTCAAATCTTTTGCTGTAACTGTTTTTACAACAACCTTATCATCCGAACTAATTTGAGAAGAAAACATGCTTCGCAATGAGTTTGCATTAATAGGGAAAGAATTTCCATCTGCAAAAGTATACTTGTTATTTGACTGTATTGAACTTCCTGATGCTGTTTGCTGCCAATATTTATCCATATTATCATAAATTTGGCTCAATTGCTTATAGGTTTTTCCATCAATTGTTTTCTTTAATGTAACTCCGCCACCTGCAATCTTTGCAATTTCATCTGCCTTACCAGCTTTTGATGCTTTTAAAATATCAATAGGCTCTGAGCCAGCCTGTAAATAACCAAGCTGGGCATAACTCATATCTGGAACAATCTCCAAAATAACAAAATCTCCTGCATTTGCGGAAGTTGCTAAACTTGCAACCACATTGGAACGATTTTCCTCTCTTACTAAGAAATTGTTATTCACAAAATAACCAATTGTACCAGCAGCTAAGATAGCAAAACATACGAGTAAGCCTGTAAATGCTTTCCAGTGTTTTTTCATAATCTTTACCTCCTAGATGCTCAAATTCATTTGAACAATAAAATAAGTTATCATGCTTCTTCCCAACATTCAATCTGTGATAAATAGCTATTACGGTATCTATCATCTAGGCTCACATCTTCCAAAAACCACTCTGGCGGAATAAATTGATCTGCCTCTTCCACACTAGCAAATTCTACTTCCGCAAATATTAAGCCTTCTAAATACCCATGAAATATATCCAATTCTGCCTTTTTTCCGTCTGTTAAAGGAATAAGATAACGATCCTTTTCAATCATCTTTCCATCAATTTTTTTCTTCAAATGATAGAAGGAAGACTCCGTTAATGGAAGTTCAACCTCGTTAGAAATTTTTGTACCATGTTCTTTTTCGCTTAATGCTGTTTTTGATTTATAAGTTAAAATATAATCCTCATTCGCTTTCCTTATGCGTACTACAGGAGCTGTACACAAATATCCTTGCTCCATGTGTATACATGTATACTTTTCTAATTCAGGTAATTGTTTAATTGTAAATTTCTTTTCAATCTCCACTTGGAACCTTCCTTTCCTGTATAACCTTATGGAATAGCAACTATTTCATTTCTTGGTGCTACTGTATCAGATGCCTTATAGATATATCCATCCTCTTTTTTACTATTTGAAGTAACCTTAGACCAAAGTTCTACATCGATCTTCACCATAGGTGCACTTTGTGTAGCACTGGCATCTAATCCTTTTGCATTTAAGGTTGTATTTCCTGTTGCTGTTGCAATTGCATACTGAATATTATGAACTCCCTCCGCAAATAACATCTTATTTGCCTTTGGTCCCATAGCATCGTTATAATCATCTTTACTGTTGCAGGTAAATAAATACAATTTATGTTCTGAGGAATCCAACCAAATAATATTTTGTTTTGCGGTTGTCTTGTCCATCACACCCCCGGTAGATGATTTTTCTCCCAAATTATAATAAATAATGAAATATTTTTCTCCATCACTTGCTGTTACAAATGCCACATTATTTGCCTCCAATACCATATCTGAAATGGAATTGATAACACTTTGTGCCTCCATCTGTAAATTTACCTGTTTATCTACTGCCTGATAATTATTGGTAGATGCTGCCATAAACTGCCCCACTCCAGTAATCAAAATTAAAGACATCAACATAGCGACCAGAAGTTCAACCAAAGTAAAACCTGCATTTTTCTTCTCTTTCATTTCTTCACCATCCTTAATTTTGTTCAATATAGTGCTTTCCTGTATCTTTTATCATGTGAAGCGTATATTTTGTACCAGAACCACTGGAATTTTCCATTTCAATAGTAGAATCACTACTCGTTGTTACTGTATTATTATCTACGCCGCCAAGGGTAACCTTATTAGCAAACGCTCCACTTCCTTTTTTAAAAGCAATATATATTTTACTAGAACCGGTAAGTTCCGTTCCTCCAACAGAAATTTTTACATTTCCATTTCCAATTTTCAGCCCATTTTTTGCATTTGGAGATATAGTAGTATCTGTAGTACACAACATATAATAATTAGAACCTACCTTATAGATACACATATACGGTTTATTTTCTTTACTCATTGTATCTAATTTTAATTTTGTCAAATTGGAGTCAACCGTCTTAACGGCAGATTTCACATTTCCCGATTTTAAATACCCAAAACCAATCGTAGCAAGAGCGGTAAAGATTCCCATAATAGCAATTACAATGATCATTTCGATCATAGAAAAACCTTTTTTTCTATTTTTCTTCATCTTTATATTCCCCCTTACTGCTACTCATTATTCTTTTTCCAGTTTACATATTTAATGCAACTAGAAAAATCTACACTTTCCTGAGCACTACTTACATCTTCACCGTAAGAAATACCAGAAAACGCTTCAAAATATTTCAAGAAACGCTGATCTAAACCAACAGAACCCTCTCTTGATTTTTGTGCAGAAAACATATCCTGTAATAATGCGGACTCAGCTGTAACCTTTAAATTAGATCCCGAAAAGGAAACGGTATTTTTAGAAATTACCAATCCTCTAAAATTACAATTTACCTGTATGTTACAATTAGAAACTACAATAGCAACAGAATCATTCGGATTAGTAATCCCTGCTTTATTTAAAACGCTCTGCAAATCCACCGGTATCTCTGTTCCCATTTCCAAGCTGGTATTTCCAGTATCATTTGTCTCTACTACAAAAATAGCATACACCTTTTTTCCTTTTACATCTACTGGTACCGCCTTATATTTAATACTGTTTTTCAATGTTTCAAAACCATATAAACTACCCGTTTGTTTTGCTTCATTTACAAAAACATATGAACTACCATCCATTGTCATCAATGCGTTAAAAATAGGATCTGCTTTTTTATCCGTTAGATTAAATCCACCATCTCCATCTGAAGTTCCAGTTTGTATGTATTTACTCCAATCTCCATCCGTAAGTGTAAGTTGATAAGATTTATATTTTGCAGCTTTTTGAATTGATTCTTTTTTATAATATTCCTCATTATCCTCTGTAATATTACCATCCTGTGACTTTAAACCACTCTCCTTACTACTATATGTTAATGCATTACCAACCGTAAGAAGAGAAAGATTTGGAGAAATTGAAATATCAAGTCCGCTAGGAAATTTTAAGTACTCACTACTTTGAATTTTTTTTGCCATCTCATTTTTATCACAATAATTTTTAAAATAACGATCCGCTGCCGATTGATTTTTAAAGTTGTAATAAAAGTAAACCATCGCTGCATCTGTAGATGTACCAGATAAATCATACACATAATTTGTTACAGGTTCACTTCCATTTAAATAACTTTTTAATGTGGTTGCCGCACCATTCGACATAGGTGATTTACCTGCATCGACAAGCGTTTTATATTTTCCGATTAACATAGGATTTGTGAATCCCTCTGCCAAATCATCATTGGACACTAAATAAAAATTCTGATTTGATTTTACAGAAACAGATTCACCAATCGGTATATCTTTTCGCATGCTACTTCCAGCCTGATTACCTATTTCTGTACCACTATCCTGATTTCTGGAAATAAATGCACGTCCACCCAATAAAATCTCTGACATTTTATTTCCCATAAAAAGAGAGGACTGTTTACCATTAATTATAATGGCACTACTATATTGTGAATTTACTTCATTCCCAAAATCAGTATCCCCTGCATTATTTTTATTAAAACTATAACCAAAGTACTTTCCTTCTAAAAATTTCACATTAGATTTTGGTCCATCTAAAGACAAATCATCATGTACATAACTATCTCCATATACCGTCAACTTTGCCTCATTAATAGAATCCTTTAGTACACTGGTCGTATAGTTTTCTGTCCAAACTTCAACAGGATTATCCTCTGAACCTAACGTCAATCCGCCGCTCTGTTGTACATTAATATTTCCCCTTGTAACCAAACGACTACTACTTCCCCCAATGGATAACGTATCTTCATGACCAGACACATTAAGACCATTTACTCCTGCATATACATTTCCATTGACAGAGGCTGTCTTTGTACTATTTAATGCATCTACTTTATCATTACCAATAATCGCATATTTTGTAAAATCCGGATAAATATTTCCTCCCTCAAAATTAAGTTTTGGAACAACCATTTTTATATCTGTTGTAATCCAGGTAGAAACCGCCCGGTCTTTATCTCCTTTATTCTCGATATACTTTACCTTAACATTTTTCAAGAGTAAATATCGTTCTGCATCATAACTCGATTCATCCCCATATTGCAATGTCAAAAAGGCATTTTTGTCGTGATCTTCCATGTCAATAAAATCAGAAACATCTGGCTCGCCATCTGCCGTAAGTGCATTCTTTATATATTGCTTTAACTGTTTTGGCTCATAGGTCACTCCCGGTGCTAAATCATTTGATGCATTCATTGCCTGTCCCGGTGCTAAAATTCCAATTAAGTTATTCAAATATCTCTTTGCAAATTTATTTTGAATCGTATTCTGATCTGTGGTATTAATGCCATCAGATGCATAACTTTGTAATAAATCTACGTACGCTTTTTTCATAGCTTCCTGCGAAATATTTTCCAATGCAATATTTAATTTGTCAGTCACTGCCTCTGCACTGTAAAAATTCTTTTTTATACTTCGATCTGTTCCCTTTGTTTCTACATTTATCAATGTTGCACGGAGAATAATAGTAGATAAAATACCTACGAAAGCAACTGCAATAATGACAAATACCAAAGAAGAACCTTTTTTATATTTATTATCTACCCGTTGTTCCATTTCTTACTCTCCTCTCGTTGAAGTTATTGTAGTGCATTTCTTATTATCTTTATCATAAATGGTAATAGTCACTTTTGCTAAACGCTGAATCAATTGATTTTTCACAATACTATCCATAGATTCCTTCGTTTTAGAATCACCATTTACTGCATAGTTTAAATTAGAAAAAATAGAAAGCATATTTATATCGCTGGAATGATCATTTCCTTCAATCGTAATATTCTTTGTAATTTGAGAACGTGAACCATACTGATCTGCAAATTTATCCATCTCATCACCAGTATATGATGTATTCGAGCTATTAATACTATATACTTTCTGGCAAATAGCAAAAAGTCCATAATCACATTTCCAATCTGGATGTTTCGCATAATTTACATTAATGTCAATTCCCTGAAAAATGTTTGTAGTAGTATTATACACATCATAATTGTAAAATAAATAGATACCCTTTAATTTCTCATAAACAACTTCTTCATTATATAAATATGCACTTTGGATTTTTTTATCGCATCCTGCAATTGAACCATCCATACTGTATTCATCATAAATAGTAACGCGAACCATATCATCTGACACTTCTACTCCAGATGCATCCGTTGTATCTGTTATATCTACTTTAATTTTTTTTGTCAATTTTGATGCCAAAGTTTCCAGTGAAATATCTTTTCCTGTTTTTGAGTGATAACGACTTTGATATTCATATAAAGCATTCATAGTCTCATCAATCTCAGCAGCCATAACTGTACTACCAGAACCTAAAGAAGAAATCACAGGTACTTCTGTATCATTTAAATGGCGGTACGTATCCGTATCAACCGTAATCTCTGCTTTATATTCCTTACCGTCACTTTCTAAACCATTTCTTACAAAATAATACTTTGTATTTTCAAATGTTCCATCTGCTTTTTTTATAGATGCTGTATACTTCTTTTTGAAATCCGACTCAGTGCGTACTAAATTCGTATTTGTAGTATCCTGATATATCGATACCATATCTGCAATCGTATCATAAGAACGTACTTCTTCCATTACAGACTGCGCTACTGTATTTGCACGCTGCATATTTTTAGCATTTATATTTGTCTTTGTACTATGTGAGAAAAAAGTCAACATCGGTGTAAATAAAATTCCTACCATGGCAATACTAACCAATACTTCCATTAACGTAAAACCTTTTGTATTTATTTTGTTATTTGTCATGCCATTTCTCCTTCCCTAATTCTTTCAATACCTTTTTTCCACAAAAGGCCAACCGGCTACTTAGCATTACCAGTTGACCTATCTATGTCTACTTCTTCTTTTTAGCACTCTTTAATTCTTTGGAACCAAAAATATTTGCAACACCAAGTTTTACATCCTTATTCTCTGGTGCTTCATACTTATTTTCTGAACCCTTCAAAGAATACATGCATAAATTCATTGTTCCAGCAAGATTGCCGCTTGTCTCGTCATATCCAACGGTAATTGTCTCTACAGACATTTTATCGTCATATTTATTGATATAATCAAGTGCCTTTGTTAATTCACTATCTGTACAAGTAAACGCCAAAGTCAATGTTGTCTTATATCCCATCAAAGATGGATACGTTTCCTGAGAAACTCCTTGTACTGCCACAGATGATTTACTAGAAATATCCTCTTTTTGAATATTTGCAGTTCCAGCCTGTTTAATTTCATCCTGATTAAAAAATGGATTATTAACAGCTAAAGTAACCTGAGATGAAAAAATCTTTGTTTTATCTTCTAAATCTGCTAAAATGGCAATTGCCTTTTCATACGTCATACCAGAAGGAAATTTTTTCATAATATCCTGACGATTATTATTAAAAGTGATAATTTCTTGCTTTTTCTCATCTTCATGCGCAATCTTTTGATTTAATTCCACTACATAAGCAGATAATTCCTTATTTTCTTCCTTCACCTCATCCGCTTTTTTCATCGTTGGCGAAAAGATAAAGAAAAAAGCAGCTGCCAAAACTAATATTGCCCCCAATACAAATAGTAACATTTTATCTCTTTCCGACACATTCGATAAAATATCCGGTTTTTTCTTCTTCATAGCTTACTCCCTCCTAATTTGCATTTGATGCAGTTCCCGCATCATTCGTAGCAGTTATCTGTCCCTCTGTATTATTTGTAGTATCTGTATTTCCTGTAGCGTCGTTACTATCCTCATCTTCTTTGTCTGCAACTTCATCTTTCAAGGAAACTTTTTCATCCTTTTCCGCATGGAAAGGATTATAACCACAAATAACCGTAAACGTTTCTTTATCTGAATCTCCATTATCACCAACTTCTTCTACAAGATTAGCTACTGTAGCGCTAGAAATACTTGGAATTTGTTTTAACTGTATCAATAACTCCGAAACAGACACCTTAGAAGAGGTTGCCTCAATATTCAACGATAACTCTGTATCATTTGATGTCAATGAAAGTACCTTCATATTTGATGGCATAACCGATGCAATCTTTTCCTTTAATTCATTTAATTGGAAGTTTCGATTCGATGTCATGCTATACATATAAGAAGTATATTCATAAGCTTCCTTTGCAGATTGGTGAGTTGCATATACATCCTCAATATATTTCTTATCTTCAATTTGTTTTTCATAAACACCATGCTTAAATCTTGCAATCTGATAGTTTGCTGCCGAACCTACAATCAAAACAGCAGCCAGCGCACAACTGGCAGCAAATACGATAGATGCCGTCTTAGAATTTCCAGTCTTATCCTCCACTGCACGTACCTCAGCAGGAATAAAACCAACCGGTGCAATGGAAGCACCAATCACCGTCAGATAATCCGCCTGATTCCCTTCTATCTGCAATCCTTTTGCAAAACTAACCGCAAATAAACTGTCAATCTTCTTTACATCATAACCAGTTTCGTTGGTAAATAAAACTTCAATCCCCTTAAACTTTGCACCAACACCGGTTAAGTAAATTGCATTAATGCGCTTTTCCGAATTTCTGGACATATAGTAATCCAATACACGGTTTACATTATTCATAATGTACTGAATGGTACTTGTAACATCTTCACGCCCACGTATTTCACGCATCACACGATCATAATCATCTGAACCGATGGAAAGCCCCGGACTGATTTCTCCTGCCATATCCACATGAGAATTGATAATATTTTCCTGCATCAAAAGTTGCATTGCCTCTCGACTGTTTGTCTTCCCAAATATAGGATTATCCAATATGGCAGATACAATATTCATTGCGCCATAAGGAATGGTACGTTGTAAGGAAAGGCTTTCGTTTTCCATAACATTGACCAAAGTAGTCTGGTCATTGATCTGTACCGATACATTTACTCCAGTACCTACCTGTTTTTTCAATAACTGGTATGCACTGTTACCAATATAGTCAATCGCATAAATATGTAATCCAGCAACTTCTGCAAAACCATATATATTCTTTACTAAATTATTTGGCGCTGCCAAAAGCAATAACTTAATCTTCTTTTCTTCCTTTGTATTGATTTTTTCCAAAATAGAATAAGAAATCGTATATTCCGATACATCCAATGGAAAATACTCTGTCGCACTGGCATCAATAATAGACTGAATTTTATTATCCGCTACCAATGGAATCACAACTTCCCTGTTTGCAATCTTTGTAGATGTAATCGTAAAAATAACATCTTTTGTATTCATCTTAGCCGATGAAAGATTTGTCTTTAACGTCTGTGCCATCAAATCTTTATCAAGGACGAAGCCATCTTCTACAATATTCTCCGGTGTCTCAAATGTAATACAATTGCTTACATGTGGATTTTTCTTACCGGCTTCCACCTCACACACACGAGTTTGATGTAACCCAATTTCTATACTTAATACTTTTTTACCCACTTTTCTCTCCTCCTTAATTAAGGTTTTTAACACTTTGCAGGCATGCACCTGTTTTCGCATCGCACAAAATGAAATTGCTTTCATTCTCTGCGACAAGAAAACCATGCTTTCAAAAAATCTTTTTTCTCGTTGCAACCTGTTTCTTCTGCCTTTTCCAATCCTTTTTCTTGCTATACAAATCCTACATTTCCAGGAGGCAGATATAATTTAACACAAGCAAAAGAGGTACAAGCCTCGTCCGCTATTCTCTAAGCAAGCAAATCTCTGCTTGACGCATTTTTTTCTACTTACAACAGTTCTGACAGGCCAGAAACCGTAAGATACCAATGAATCAATTTGTCACCCCAAAGCATCACAATATAGATTCCCATTGCTAAATATGGTCCTAATGCCAACACATGATCCTCATCGGATACTTTCATACGAATCGTGTGAATGACAGCTCCTAAAATACATGCTAAAAAGAAGGCAACAATAATTTTCTTCCAGCCCACAACCAGACCGGCAGCCATCATAAGTGTTGCATCTCCTCCACCAATCCAATTGCCATTCGAAACAATAAATAATATTTCCAAAAGCAATCCAACGGAACACATCCCAATGATATACAAGGAAATATGTTTGTAATCCATTGCTGCACAAATAATACCCATCACCCCAATAAAAATGGTAAGTCCAAGAGGAATCTCAAACGTACGAAAATCAATTACTGAAATGACTAATAAAGCAGATGTAACAAAACAATAAATGGAACCTTGAAAATTAATTCCATTTACATAAAAAATCAAAAAATATAGAACCGCATTTAACGCCTCTATAATAGGATATTGGATGGAAATTGGTTCTCCACATTTACGACAATGCCCCTTTAAGCAAAGATAACTAAACACAGGTATCATATCATACCAAGCCAATTGATAGCCACACTTCATACAGTGAGAGTGTTCCATCACAAAGTCCTCTTTTTCTGGGATTCGAAGAATCAACACATTGAGGAAACTTCCTATAATCAAACCATATATAATTATTAATGCATATATTAAAATTTCCATCTGTGTCTTCTCCTTTTTTATTCCCACCGCAGAAAGGTAAAAATGCGGTGGGAATGTTGAATTTTAACTAATTATCCTTCTTATGGTTCTCCTGTTCCAGAGCCACCATCCTTAGGTGCATCATTTACATATCCTGTAAACTTCTCACTTACATACAAACCACCATGTTTAGCACCACTCTTTGCCGTAACTTTTACAAAGCAAACTCCATCAGCAGTAATTCCAAATGTTACTGTGCCGCCTTTTGCTTCTGTAGATTTGAATGCGTTAGAAATAGCGCTATCCGTTTTATATGTACCTGCAAGTGTTTCATATTCAGTCTTAACTTCTGATGGCAAACCACTAATTCCAGTAAAACTTTTTGCTGCACCATCGTTCGAATACTCAGCATTTGCAATTGCGGATTTAAAATTTGTTAAACAAGCATCCAATGCCGACTGATCTTTTCTTTCTCTAGATTTTTCCATGTAAGGAAGTAATTGTGTACCAATCAAAGCCATCAATACAGCCATAATTGCAATAACAATGATTAACTCGATCATAGAAAAACCTTTTTTACCTTTCTTTTTCTGTAGGTCATACATTTTCTTCAACATAACCATCTCTCCTTTTCTCTTTGCTTTGTTTTGTTTCTGTGCCAATAGTCATACTATCGTCACAATTATATTAAAAGCATGTCCCCCCCTTGTGAAACATACAATTAACCTTGATCCAATGCACTATATAAACCAAGTATAGGCGAATAAATTGCAAGTAAAATAAATAAAATAATCACACCAAGTACTATAATAATCATTGGTTCTAGTAGTGCTGTCATAGATGCTGTTGTGACCTCTACTTCTTCTTCATAGTAATCCGCAACTTTCTCTAACATACCTTCTACATTACCGGTTTCTTCACCAATTCGTGTCATCTGATGTACCATTGGTGGAAACACTTCACTTTCCCGTAAAGGAACCGAAAGTGGAACACCACGTTTGATTTCATCTACCGTACCACTTAAAGCATCTCTTACAATTACATTTCCAATAATTTTTGAAACAATCTCTACTCCATTCACCAGTGGAATACCTGCTGCAAGTAACGTACTCATAGTTCTGGCAAATGTAGCAGATGCCGATTTTACTGTTAATTGATTGACAACTGGTACTCGTAAGGCTAATCTTGAAAAGAACAACTGTCCATTTGGTGTCTTTCGAAATGTCTGAATACCAAGTACAACTAAACTAAGCAAGATAATTAACAGCCACCAAAAATTCTTAACAAAGTTACTCATGGCTATCACCACTTTTGTAATAGGTGGTAGATCAGAACCCAAACTATCAAACATATCCTTAAACTGTGGGAATACCACAACCAACATAACGATTACAACTATTATCGCCACACAAATAACTACGATTGGATAGGTAATGGCCTTTTTCACTTGTCCCTGTACTTTTGCCTGTTTTTCAAATTGTATCGCCATACGTTCAAATGCAATTTCCAAACTACCGGATGCCTCTCCAGCCTCCACCATATGAATCAATAATGGTGGAAACGTTTCCCGATGCTTGCTCATGGCAGAAGTAAGGCTCTCGCCCTTTTCTACATCAATCTGTACCTCTTTCGTAACTTCTCGAAGGGTCTTATTTTCTGTCTGTTCAGAAAGCATTTGCAATGCATTCAAGATAGTAACACCAGCCGCCAAAATACTGTTAAACTGACGGCAAAATACACTTAAATCTCTGGCTTTCACCTTTTTATTTCCAAAACTGATATCTTTATCCAAAAAATTCTGTTCTTTTACCGAAATCGGTATCAAACCTTCATTTTTTACAAACTCTTTAACACGGTCTTCATTCTGGGCTTCCATGGTACCTTTTTTTTGCTTACCCATCTTGTCTACCGCTATGTATTCATATGTCGCCACATTATCACCTCTCTATTCTCTCGTCTCAGCACACATATTTATAATTAGAACATACGCCTCTCTAAAGAAGCCGGGTCTACTGCATAAGATAATGCATGATCTGCATCAATCTTACGTTTTAGATACAATTCAAAGATTGCATCATCCATCAACTGCATGCCTAACTTTTTATTCGTCTGTATCATAGATGGAATCTGGTGACTTTTTGCCTCACGAATCAAGTTTTTAATAGCTGGATTTGCCAACATTACTTCAAAGGCTGCCACACGACCTCTGCCTCCTACCACTGGCATAAGTTGTTGAGAAATAACTGCTTCCAACACTTCTGCCAATTGGATACGTGTCTGCTGCTGCTGTTCCGGTGGGAATACATCAATAATACGATCAATGGTTGGTGCAGCACCAATGGTATGTAAAGTAGAAAATACCAAGTGGCCAGTTTCTGCCGCTTCCAATGCAACCTGAATAGTATCCAGGTCACGCATCTCACCTACTAAGATTACATCCGGATCTTCACGTAATGCTGCACGAAGCGCCACACCAAATCCGCCCGTGTCTAAACCAATCTCACGTTGATTCATAATGGATTTTTTATGATTGTGCACATACTCGATTGGATCTTCCAATGTGATACAGTGATGTGCGTAATTCTCATTGATAATATTCATCAAAGAAGCAAGGCTGGTAGACTTACCACTACCCGTTGGTCCTGTAACCAATACCAGTCCTCTTCTAAGCTCTGTCAAACCCAAAATAGCAGGTGGCAATCCCAATTGTTCCGGTGTCGGTATCTCGGTATTGATCAATCGCAATACGCAAGCATAGGTACCTCTTTGTTTAAAAATATTGACACGAAAACGTCCTAATTCCGGTAAAGAATAGGAAAAATCCACTTCTCCTTTTTCTACCAAAATTTCTGTTGTTCGTTTGTTCAGCATGGGCTGTATCAACTTCTCTGTATCCTCCGGCATCAGTCGTGGACAACTGATCACGTCCTCCAAAATACCATGTATTCTAAACTTAGGAGGAATTCCCACGGAAATATGTACATCAGATGCTCCCCTTTGTCTGGCATCTGCCAGCAATTCCTGTATCGTAATCATAGCCTCGTTCCCTTCTTTTACCCTATACTAGAGGGCTTATTTATACTCCATCTTTTCTATTTTTATTCAAAGGCAATGCGGTTCATCTCTGCAATTGATGTCACGCCACTTAACACGTATTTTGCTGCAGAAGTACGTAACGTCTTCATGCCCTCCGATAATGCCACTTTATTTATTTCATCCGCATTTCCATGTCTAGCAATAATTTCTTTTACTTTTGGTGTTATTTCCATAATCTCATAGACACCAATTCGCCCGTAGTAGCCTGTATTGTTACACATATGACATCCACATGGTTCATAAATCACTGCTTCACTATCTAGAGACATGCCAAGCGTCTCTAAATCTAAAGCCTCTGCCATACGACTACGCTTACACTTTGGACATAACTTACGCACAAGTCGCTGTGCAATAACACCGACCACCGAATCTGCAATCAGATACGGCTCAATTCCCATATCTTCCAAACGAGTAATGGTACTAGCTGAATTGTTTGTATGCAAGGTACTAACTACAAGGTGACCAGTGATAGATGCTTTTACCGCTATTTCTGCAGTCTCATTATCTCGAATCTCACCAATCATGATAATATCCGGATCCTGTCGCAAAATAGAACGCAACGCATTGGCAAAGGTCATCTCCGCTTTATTGTTTACCTGTACCTGATTGATACCATCTACATTTGCTTCCACCGGATCTTCAACCGTTACGATATTTACATGTTCGGTATTTAACTCGCTCAATACTGTATATAAAGTAGTAGACTTACCACTACCAGTCGGTCCTGTAACTAAAAGGATACCATGTGGGTGGCTTAAAATACGGTCAAACTGTACCAACTCGTCTGGTGCCAACCCAAGGTCTTTCTTGTCTCTATTTAATCCCTTCTTTTGTGTCAAACGCATAACAATCTTTTCACCAAAGACGGTAGGTAACACAGATACACGAATATCATACTCAACATTATCTACCACACTGGTAATACGACCATCCTGTGGTTTACGCTTTTCCGAAATGTCCATACCACCCATAATCTTTACACGGGCCACAATAGCACTTAATAGCGAACTATCATACTGCATCGCCTGCTGTAACACACCATCTACACGGAAACGAACCCGTACCTTGTCCTCCAGTGCCTCAATATGTATATCGGAACTTCGTACTCTGGCAGCTTGCTCGATAATTTTATTTACCAACTGAACGATCGGAGCATTGCTTACGTCTGCGTTCTCTATCTCTTCTTCCTTTCGACGCTCTGCATATTGTTCCTTTCGCTCTTTTGCAAACTTCTCTGCCACCTTCATCGCTTCGGTATTACCAAAGTATCGATCGATAGCAGCTGTAATATCTCTTGGTGTTGCAATAACCGGCTCAATCTGAAAATTTGTCAAAATCGCCAAGTCATCCACCGCTACAATATCAAGTGGATCTGCCATAGCCACACGTAAAACATTCATATTCTCAATACTAAATGCAAAAGGCAGTAATGTATTCTTTCGCAAAACATCTTCTCTAACCAGCTTAAGAATCTCTTCCGGTATCTTAATCTCTGATAGTTTGACACGATCCAATGACAACTGTCTTTGTAATGCTGTCACGATATCATCCTCTGTCGTCATACCAAGCTCTACCAACACAGTACCAAGCTTTTTGCCTTTCATATCTCGTTGTTTTTCCAATGCTTCTTCCAGTTGTTCTACTGTAATCACACCTTCAGAAACCAAAATATCTCCCAGACGTTTTTTCTTACGTCCCCGTTGTTCCGAAAATTGTATACCCATATTAAAACCGCCTTACTTTAAAAACTGTAACTAAAAACTATTTATATTATACTAGCTTTCCAGCTTATCCGCAAGTACTTTTTGTTATTTTTTACTAATTTCCATGGATTTTTTCTCTATTTTCTATCCTATTTTTCAAACATTACATTTTTCGTAATATTTTATTCATATTTTTTCGATTACGAAATTATACGAAAATATTTTTGTAACATTATCAAAAATTTTATAATATTTTTGTATAATTTCTACAATTTTTCTATTATTCAGAAAGCACACATCCTGTAAAATGTTTTTCTCTATCGAATGCGCCTTGCCAGAGACTAAAAACAACCCCAAAAGCAAAACTTTTTGGGGTTGTATACATCAATAACATTTTTCTATTTTTAATCTTGCTTTACGTCCTTCATACTAAAGCTTACTCTGCCCATTTTGTCCTTCCCAAGACATACCACTTTAACATGATCTCCCACAGAAAGTACATCTTCTACATGATTGATACGTTCTTTTGAAATCTTAGAAATATGCACTAAACCTTCTTTTCCCGGTGCAAACTCCACAAATGCACCAAACTCACGAATGCTTACTACATCACCTTCCAGAATCTGTCCTTCTTCAAAATCCGATGTAATAATCTGTATCATACGAACAGCTTTTGCCATCTTTTCTGCATCTGTACCACAGATAGAAACTGCACCTTCATCGGTAATATCAATCTTTACCTCTGTCTGCTCAATAATGGCATTGATGGTCTTTCCACGCTGTCCCACTACATCACCAATCTTTGCCGGATCAATCTGAATCTGCACAATCTTTGGTGCATATTCTCCAACTTCTTTTCTCGGCTCACTGATTGCTGGTTTCATGCACGTATCCATAATAAACATACGAGCCTCACGACATCTGCGAATGGCACCTTCCACGATTGGTCTGGTCAATCCATGAATCTTGATATCCATCTGAATTGCTGTGATACCTGTATCCGTACCTGTTACCTTAAAGTCCATATCTCCAAAGAAATCTTCCAATCCCTGAATATCTGTTAAAAGTACATAATCATCATCTGTCTCTCCTGTTACAAGACCGCAAGAAATACCCGCTACCATCTTTTTGATTGGCACACCTGCTGCCATCAAAGACATGCAAGAAGAGCAGGTAGACGCCATAGAAGTAGAACCATTCGATTCAAATGTTTCGGATACACTACGAATGGCATATGGGAATTCTTCCTCACTTGGAAGTACTGGTAACAATGCTCTTTCTGCCAATGCACCATGTCCAATTTCACGTCTTCCCGGACCTCTGGATGGCTTTGTCTCACCTACAGAGTAAGATGGAAAGTTATAATGGTGCATATAACGTTTTCCCGTAATTAATTCGTTTAATCCGTCCACCTTCTGTGCCTCGGATAATGGTGCAAGCGTTGTAACATTGCAGATTTGTGTCTGTCCACGTGTAAACATTGCAGAACCATGTACTCTAGGAATAATATCTACTTCTGCGGACAACGGACGAATCTGTGTCAATTCACGACCATCCGGACGCTTATGATCTTTTAAAATCATCTTACGAACGGTCTTTTTCTGATATTGATATACCGCCTCATCGATCAAGCCAAGCCATTCTTCATTGTCTGCAAAGGCTTCTTCTAATTGATCTTTGATCTGGCGAATATTTTCCTCACGTACCATCTTATCATCGGTAAAAACTGCTTCTTCCATCTGTTCCGGTGGAACCATCTCTTTGATCTTAGCAAACAGTTCTTCCGGTACTGCACAACTCGTATAGCTATGCTTTTCTTTTCCACACTCTGCTACGATCTTGTCAATAAATGCGATCACTTCCTGATTGACACCATGCGCCATGTAAATTGCCTCAATCATCTGATCTTCCGGAAGTTCATTGGCACCAGCTTCAATCATGATAACCTTTTCACGAGTGGATGCAACCGTCAATTTCAAATCAGACGCTTCCATTTCTACCTGTCCCGGATTGACAATAAATTTTCCATCAATCATACCAATCTGTGTAGTAGCACATGGACCATCAAACGGAATATCTGAAATTGCAGTTGCGATTGCTGAACCAAGCATTGCTGTAAGTTCCGGGCTACAATCCGGATCCACAGACATAACTAAGTTGTTTAATGTTACATCATTTCGATAATCTTTCGGGAATAACGGACGCATTGGTCTGTCAATCACACGAGAAGTCAATACTGCATTTTCAGATGCCTTTCCTTCACGTTTATTAAATCCGCCTGGAATCTTTCCTACTGCATACATCTTTTCTTCATATTCCACGCTCAGTGGGAAAAAATCAATTCCTTCTCTTGGCTTCTCAGATGCAGTCGCAGTAGATAACACAGTAGTATCTCCATAATGCATAAACGCAGCACCATTCGCCTGCTTTGCCACACGACCTACATCAACAGTAAGTGTCTTTCCAGCAAGCTCCATCGTAAAACTTTTGTACATATTATTTCTCTCCTTTTTCCAGAAGACGCCGAAACCACTAGACAACACGCAAGCCCGCTTGTGTGCTCTATAGAAGTCTCGTCTACGTCTTCTACTATCTATTTGCGTGCGATGCACGACTTATTTTTTATTATACCACGGTACGTTTCAATATTCTACTTTTTTTTGCAACTATATTGGCAGTGTAACCCGTGAAACAAGATTATGGACTTAATGATTCAAAGGGCGCATCTAAAAATATAGATGCGCCCTCAACACAATTACCTATTTCTTTATTTTTACTTTTTTTGCAGCACAATACTTTCCGTAAACTTTTTTTCCTTTGTACGTTTTATATGCCTGTATCTTCACATAATACGTTTTTCCTTTTTTCAATCCACTTATCTTTTTGCTGACTGCTTTTGAGGATACTATAACATTTTTCTTGTTTTTGGTAAACTTACTATTGGTTGCAAGTAAAATATGATAACCGCTAATATTCTTTGCCTTCTTCCAGGTTATCTTCGCCTTTTTCCCTTTTATGTTTATTACCTTCAATCCTTTGACTTTCGCAATTGCCAATTTTACTACACCCGGTTTACTACTCTTTTTCGCCACCGTAATCTCTACAATAGCAGACACCTGACTTTCCGAAGTAGTTGCCTTAATCTGTGCCGTACCTGCTTTTAAGCCAGTTACAAGTCCATTTTCATCTACCGTAGCAATTTGTGGTGTAAGCGAAGTAAAGGTCACTTTTTCCACAGCTTCTGCCGGAATAAGCGAAGTGTTCAATTTTAATTTTTCTCCTACCTGTACAACTGATTTATTATTTTCTCCTTTCACCACAATTTTCGAAGCAGCCGGATAAGAAATTTCTACTTCCAAACTCTTTACCTGATTTTTCTTTGGATCCGTTGCGTTATCAATATGCATATAAACAGTAACTTTTCCATCCTTCAAAGCGGTAATGACGCCCGTTTTAGAATCTATGGTTGCCTTTGTAACATCTGAAGATGTGAAGTAAATAGTATCCGTTGTAATCTTATTTACATCTTCTATTTTTTCTGCCTTTCCCACAGAAGAAGTTGCATATCCAAATAAGGACTGACTTTCTCCAACATGCATTTTGGAAACCGGTGCAAACACTACTTCTTTTGTATCTGCAACCACCTGTATTTGTCGAGTAGCCATTACATTTTCCTTATTTTTATACTTTTCCGGTAATAAACTAATACTTCCTTTTCCAATTTTATTTGCAACAAAGGTCATCGCAACTGTTTTATTCTTTGTTCCCGCATCTTCTGTTTTTACTGGTCTTGTATCCGCTTTTACAAATTTAAACGCTGCTTCCCCACCAAACTCATATTGAATTGTATCCAATGCGTCTACCGGATTTGTAGCAAATTGTAAGGTAAATTCTTCCCCAGCCTGCACCGTTAATGGTGTATTTTTATCAATAGCCGTTCCATTTTCATCCACAAAGTATACCATTGTCTCATCCGCAGTAACAACCACCTGACACGTTGCACTTACTCCACTTCCAAGTGTTGTTGCATGTATTGTAGTAACACCTGCAGCAACCGGTTCCACCACACCATCTTCTGATACTTTGGCAATTTTTGTATCATCGCTCTTAAAGGTAACAATATCCTTGTAGTTATTCCACTGTTCTTGCGTATATTTTCCAGCATCATATGTCAAAGTTGGTACTAATTTTACACTCTTTCCAGAATCCTCTTTCAAAGAAATCTGTTTTGAATCTAATGTAATTCCATTTGCCGGTACTACTACATTAACCTGATATTCTTTCTTTACCGAACCACATTTTAATACTACCTTTGTAGTTCCAAGTCCTTTTGGTACAACAATAGCCGAAGAACTTACGGTTGCAACGCCATCTTTTAAATAGGTATATGGTTCAACCTGCGCAACAGAAGAATTCCCACTTGTCCATACATTTGCTTCCGAACAGTCTTCCGGCAGTACCTTTGGTTTTAGTTCTACCTGTTTTGTTTCTGCACCAAGCACAATATTGCTATTGGTATCTTCGATTGCTGTACACTTTTTCTTTGTAACAGTAACAGTTACCGTTACTTCTGGAGCCTTCGGAATGACTACATCATCATATAAGGAGAAATTAATGGTTCCCTCCATACTAACTCTGGTCGTTCCCTCTTTCACGCCTTTTACATTGGCTTTGTATATATTCCATGCATTTATAGTTTCTGTTGTAGCTGGCTCCATTTCTATGTAACCCGTCACACCATCTTTCTCAGTCACCTTCATTTCATTTCGCAAGTAGTCTGCCAAAAAGGTGTTAGTAGACAGTGCCTGTACTTCTCCGACAGATACACTGACTGGCTCCGGATCTGTAACCGAAAAACTAAAGTCACCGATTTGATAACCACGAAATGCATTACGGCTGATAGTTGCCTGCGCTGGTATGGTAATTGAAACCAAACTTGCACAATTGCCAAATACATCCGCTTTAATTGCATTCGTCTTATCCGAACATACTACTTTCTGCAAGTAATGACAATCCTGGAATATCCCTTGATTAATGGTAGTAACCGAATTGGGAATACTACATTGTTTTATTACCGTCAGTCCGAATGCATATTTCCCAATACTTTCTAATGCACTTGCCTGTCCTAAATCAATATCTTTCAATCCTTTTTCCGCATTTGGTCTATACACATCATAACCATGTGACTGCTCATCTAGTTTTGTATATTCGCAACAAGCATAAAAAGCACGTTCTCCGATAGATTTCACCTTGGAAGAAATACAAATTTCTGATAGACTACGACACTCTTCAAAAGCAGAATCTCCAATGCTCAACAATTCTCTTGGTAAGGTTTCTTTTGTTAATGTCATGTTTGCATTGTTCTTAAATGCAGAGTTTCCAATACTCTGTATTGTTTCTGGCAAGGTGACCTTTCTCTCGTTTACATACTTTTCCTTCCGAACCTCTCCATCTTTTAACCAATCTGTCTGATTTAGTTTTTCACGTTTACTAATAGAAAAGGCATTCTCTGGCAATTCTTTTAATTGGTTCGACAAGGTAATGTTCTTTACATTATAGCAATTTGCAAACGCACGATCTCCAATCTCTGTTATACTATTTGGTAATTGGATTTCTTTCAAGCCTGTATAATTTCTTAAGCTCAACATGTTATAGATGCTCTGTCGAACATAATATCCAACATATCCTTCTTTTGGCGTTACACTTACTCCTGATTTTAAATTATCTGAAGAAGAGATCACTTTTTGTACATTCGATATTGTTCCCTGTTCTTTATCATAAGTATATGCTGTATATTCTTGTTCGTCATCTGAAACTTTTTCCTCCCGATATGCCACTTCTTCTGGCTTTGCATATCTTTTTTCTGCAATAATATACAACTTTTTATATCCTTGTGGGGAACCCTTTTCCTTATATTCACTTTCCGTCAACATCGATGCATATTCCGCTGCTTTTTCTTCTATCTTTGGTTTTCCTGCTTCATCCTCTGTATATACCAAACACTCCATTGCAGTCGTATTTCCCGCAGGCCTTTCATCATATATTTTAGAATTTTCTACATATCTTACATGATACGCCACATTCTGAATATCATTAACTGCACTACACCCCTCAAAGGCACTTTTCCCAATTTTTTGCAATGTATCCGGGAAGGTAATTGCTGCTAATTGCATACATCCTTCAAAAGCACTGTCGCCAATTTCCTGCAACTGCGATGGTAATGTCACATGACGCAAATTAGTAAAGCCTTCAAACAAGCTCTCTGGAATCGTTATAATGCCTTTTCCCAGTTGAATATTTTTTACACCCACCTGCGAATCAAACGCATGTGCCTCAATCTCTGTTACACAATCCGGAACAGTAATAGAACGCAATCCATTGGACAAATCCAAGTTTCCATAAATATCTTTTTCGTCGTATTTTTCCGGCAATACATAAGTAAATGCATTCTTTTTTATCTTTGTTAACTTTGTCAAACCTTTCAAAAAATCTGTGTCCGACAAATTGTTGCATCCCATAAATGCTTCCTGTTCGATACTCGTTAAAATACTATTTTCCTTGTCACGCATCTCTACTTGTGTCAAACTTGTACAACCTTTAAAGATACCTTCTTGCAAAACAGAAATCCCTTTCGACAAGCTTACCTTTGTAAGATTTTTACAATTCCAAAAAGCATTTTTTTCCACACCACCTTCTTCAGCACCATCGCCACTTCCCATCACCGAATCCGGAATGCTAATTTCTTTTATCGCAGATGCCTCAAATGCATTACTTTTTATCAACTTTAAGGATGTTGGTAATGTTGCACTGGTAATCCCACTTGCTGCAAATGCATTATTACCAATAACGGTTAAATTGTTACATTTTGATAAGTCTATTTGTTGCAAGCCGCTTGTTCCCAAAAATGCGGACTGTCCAATTTCTGTAATTGTCGTTGGAAGCGTAATATTACGAATACCACTATAGGCGCAAAAAGATGCTGGTATTTTCTTAATACCCTCTGGCAAATGCAATGTTTGCAAGTTTGTACATCCCTCAAACACAGATGCTCCCAATTCTACCGTTCCATTTGGAATCTCCATCTTCTTTAATCCCGTACAACCACCAAATGCTCCTTTTCCAATCAGACTTACACCGGATGGAATATTAATCTCCTCCAATGCTGTACATGCATCAAATGCAGATTCATCAATCGCTGTTACGGTATCTGGCAACGTAATTTTCGTTAGTTTGTTACAATTTCGAAAGGCAAATTTACCTATTTGGGTCAATCCGGTAGGCAATACAATCTCCTGCAATCCTTTACAATTATCGAACTCATAATCTTCAATGGCTGTCATCGATACATTGGTAAGTATGATTTTAGATGCCTTTCTAGCATACCCCAAACCACTGATTGACGTAATCTGACTTCCCACTGTAGATAAATCAATTTCCCCACTATATGACATCAATTCCGCAAAGGTTATATCATGGTCTGCTGCTCTTCCCAACGAAGTGTTGACCACCTTTTTTAATTCATTCAACAATGTTCCATCCGGTATACCTGGTCTGTTTGTTTCCTTTGAATCGATCTGTTGTACAACTGCATTGGAATCTACCGTCACAGTAGAATCTGCCGCTTTAACAACCGGTATCTTTTCAAAAGGATACAAAGCATATTGTGGCATTCCTGTAAGCGACATTGCAACTGCCATAGATAAGCCAACTGCTTTTTTTGTATTAATCTTTATTTTTTTCCCTTTCATCTAATTCTTCCTTTCTGTGCATTCTACAAACGAATACATATATTTTATAGAACACATTTCTTGAATTTTATTTTCAATATACACGATATAATTATACCATTTCTCTTTTTCCAATGCAATATTCGTTTTTTACCGTTTATGTTATTTGTTACTGTTATTTTTCAATACAGCCAAAAAACGGCACAACCTACACGAATGTAAGTCATGCCGTTTTATATCCTATTTTTCTCTTATTTGCTTGAACTGCTTGTATCTGCTGTAGCACTTGGTGTTGCAGTTGCCTTTGTAAGGTTCATCTTACTATTTTTCACTACAAGTTCCTGTACTTTACTTAATTTGATACCAACCTTAATCTGTTCTGCATCATCATCTGTAACCTGTTTTAAGAATTCATCTTTTGTTACATTATACTGATCTGCATATTTCTGAATCTGTTTATCATAATCTGCATCCGTAACTTTAATCTTTTCCTTGTCTGCAATTAAATCCATAACAACACGAGTAATCGCTTCTTCTTTTGCACTCTTTTCAATTTCTTCATTAAACTGATCTTCTGTATAACCTACCTGTTTGATGTAATCTTTTAATTCCATGCCATACTGTTTTGCCATATTTTCATAATATGTCTTTGCCTGTTTTTTTAACTTTTCAACCTGGTCTTCTGGATATTTTTTAATCTTACATCCATCAATTACTTTGTTCCATGCAGCTGTCTTCTTTTGCTCTAAGATAGATTCATCTAAATTATCCTGTAACTCTTTTTTTACAGCCGCTGCATACTCTGCTACCGTATTGTATCCATCTATATTTTCTTTCACATATTTATCTGTCAAATCTTCTACCTTAGGAATCTGTGTAATTGAATTTACAGTTACCTTAAATACAACTTTTTTTCCTGCTAAATCTTTGTTGTTACTGTAATCTTTAGGGAATGTCAAATCAAGGCTTAATTTCTGTCCTTTCTTTGCACCAATCAATCCATCTTCAAATCCATCAATAAATGTTCCAGAACCCAGAACTAAATCATAACCGGTTGCTGTACCACCTTCAAAAGCCTTTCCATCTTTCAAACCTTTGTAGTCGATATTTACTTTATCACCCTTTTTTGCTTTATAATCTTTATCCTTTACCGCTTTTGCTTCCTCCGAAATCTTGCTTTCCATAGAAGAATTGATATCATCGTTTGTGATTTCTGTCTTAGAAGCAGTGTAATCCACATTTAATCCCTTGTAACTACCTAACTTCACATATTTGTTTCCACAACCTGCCAATGATAATGACATAACTGCCACTAAACCAAGTGCTACTATTTTTTTTCTCATTTTGTTCTCTCCTTATCTAAAGTCAAAGCGTCACCATCACTTTGCTTTCTTTTCACTTTTTTAAGCATCACCATACATTTATAACACATTTCCACCAAAAAGAAAAGTACTTTTCTAATATAAACAAATACTTTTTACCAGAATTATTACAGCAAATTATCAAATCCGTTCCTTCTGCCCTGCAAAGCTATTATACGATTTCTAAAAAAGCCGACAGATTTCCGCGCATCCCTTTGGATGCTCTGTGAGAGTATAATAATTCTGAGTTACAGCAAGTACAAACACAGGATACTCCGATATTTTTCTCCACTACTCCCGCCTCCATCAGTATCAGTTTGTTTGCCATCCACAAATCTAACTGGTACTTTTCCGCTTTTTTCCTTTGAAATACACAATCTACCAGTTCCTGCACTTCCACTGTTTGCATTTTCTGTACATCTACAATTTGTTCCACTGAAACGAAGTCTTCAAAAGCTTCCTTTACATCCTTACTCACTTCATAACACTCTTGACAGATAGAAGGTCCAATCATAACTTTTAATTTCTCCGGTCTGCTGCCAAATTCTTTTTGCATCTTATCAACCGTTTTAGCGCCAATTTTCCCTACCGTTCCTCTCCATCCGGAATGGCTCAACCCAATTGCACGCTTTTCTTCATCCACAAAGAAAAGCGGTACACAATCTGCATAGGAAGTGGATAACACAGTATTCCTTTCATTTGTTACTAATCCATCTATTCCAGTTAATTTCTTTTCTTTTAAATCATTTCCCTGACAGTCTTTCTTCCCTGCACGATATACCACCGTTTCATGTATCTGATCCGACAAAACAAGATTTTTTGTATCCATATCCAATGCCTGACAAATGCGATGATAATTCTCATCTACGTTCGCATCCTCATCGCCTCTGCTATAACTTAAATTCATCGTTCCCAAATATCCTTTACTGACACCGCCCTCTCTAGTAGAAAAACCATGTCGTATAAATGGTATGTTCTCATACATAGGGAACGTAAAAAAAGACACTGCCCCCTTTTTCTTAAGCTGTGCCTCATATTTTTCACTATTATAAGCTGCTTTGGCAATCTGATTGGTTTTGGTCCATTTTACTTGCACTCTCGTTCACTCCTTTTTCTATCCATGTCATAACTATTTGTCATCCGAAAACTTTTGCCAACAAAACCTTTTTAACCTACATCAAATGCATCTTGAATTAATTTGCATTTTTCTCCAAGGAAAACAACAACATCAAATCGACAAGGGGTGTCCTCTGCCAATTGTCGTTTTAGAAAATAATATTGTGCAGCACGGATCATATTGCTTTGTTTTCTATAATTTACTGCCTCTTCCGGCAATCCATATACATCTGTGGAGCGGTATTTCACTTCTACAAACACAAGGTATTCACCATCTTTTGCAACAATATCAATCTCACCTGTCCGGGTATAAAAATTATATTCTAAAATCTCATATCCACAAGACTGTAAATATGCTCCAGCTTGTTTTTCTTTTTCGTTTCCAATTTTTCTCTTTTTCTGTTTGATCAATTATTTCACCATTTTTTCACGTACTTTTTCCATATCGCTTACAAATACTAAAATTTCCGCTACTACTTCATACAGTTCTTTTGGAATATATGCACCGATTTCTACATCTGCTAAAGCATCCGCTACTTTTTTATCCTCATGTACCGGTATATCCGCTTCTTTTGCTTTCTCTAAAATTTTTTCCGCAACATAACCTCTTCCAGACGCTATTACCTTCGGTGCCTCATCTCCACTTTCATAAGATAACGCAATTGCCTCTAAACGTTTCCGTTCTTCCTCTGTCATAGATTCATCCCCTGTTCTTTACTTTCCAAGTATCTTTCCCAAAAAACTACTTCTATGAATCGCACATGGACCAATCTGCTTTAGCACTTCTACATGTGCTTTGGAACCATATCCCTTGTTGCTTGCAAAATAATATTCTGGATACAGTTTATCATATTCCACCATCATTCGATCTCTGGTTACTTTTGCCACAATACTGGCAGCTGCAATAGAAATGCTTCTTGCATCTCCTTTTATAATACCTACCTGCTTTATATCTACCTGTGGAATTGTCACAGCATCGTTTAACAAAAGATCTGGTTTGACTGGCAATTTAGAAATAGCAATACGCATAGCTTCATATGTGGCCTGTAATATGTTAATTTCATCAATACGAGCTGGCGGAACTACACCAATTCCCACTCCAACTGCCTTTTCCATAATAATGTCATATAATTCTTCTCGTTTTTTTTCGGACAATTGTTTAGAATCATTTAGATAAAGTATCTCTTCCTCTTTTGGAAGTATCACTGCACCTGCAACAACCGGTCCGGCAAGTGGACCTCTTCCCACTTCGTCAATTCCACAGATATAGGAATATTCCTGGTATTTATATTCAAATTCTTTCATTTTTTCTGTACGAAGTATTTCTTGCTCATACTTTTGTTGTTGCTTTTTGTATTTTTCTAAAAGTTTTTTTACTCCCTGTCTATCATCTGACCCATACATTTGCTGTAATTGGGACCACTGTTTCATTTCTGATGTCTCAAACTTTTCTTTTATCTTTGCAATCGTCTCTGCCATATTCTCTCATCCTTTGCATCAACCGCTCTCGTCACAAATTTTACTTGATTTTTCCAAATGTATCAAATGGATAAATACGATAAGTTGCCTTTCCAATAATTTGGCTTTTCTTTACCAGACCAACATCCTCTGAACGACTATCTGTACTATGGTTTCTATTATCTCCAAGTACATAATATTCATTTTTTCCAACTGTAACCGCATCAAATGTATTTTTCATATCATCCATATTTTCTAAACCATAGTTTTCATTTAATACATTGCCATTTATATAAATGGTTCCATCTTTAATCTCTACGGTCTCCCCCGGCAAACCAATGATTCGTTTTATATAATAATTATCTTTATCTTGCTGAAAAACAATAATATCAAATCTCTTTGGTTTTCCAAATTGATAAGAAATCTTATCTACATATAAACTATCCGCATCATGGAGTGTACCTTCCATAGAGCCACCTTCTACAATGGTATGCGTACCAATATAATGATTGAAGGCCGCAGAAAGACCAAACGCAATGATTACACAAATAGACAATTCTACAAATCGAGAAAGCATGATTTTCAAAAAGCTTTCTTCTTCCTCATCCTCTTCCTGCGTAACTACTTTTTGTTGTTTTTTTACTTTTTGCTTCTCTGCAAGCTTTCTTTCCTTTTGTGTTCCCGCAGGCTGTCCTTTTGCTTTTTTCTTTTGCTTTTCTACAGACTGCTTTGCCAACTCTTCTTTTTGCTTTTCTGCAAATTGTATCTTTGTTTTTTCTCTTTGTGCCGGTTTTGTTTTCGATTTCTTCTGCTTTTCTGTCTTTGGATCAGACGCCTCACTCTCTTTTGCCTTTTCCAGATGAGTTGTATCTACCCTCTCCTCTTTCTGAAAATCTTCCCGACCACGATTCTGTCTAAGTGTGTTACCATAATCAATCGCCTCTTGCAAACGTGCCTGAAACGCATCCTCCTCCACACCTGTTTTCTTCTCTTTTCGTTCTTCTTTTACCTTTGATTCCGCAACATCTAAAAAAGTATCCAAGTCAAAAACATTTTTGGGATTGTCAAATACTCCTGATTTGTAGTAGGTTTTTATTTCACGACATATGCGTAAGCTGTCCTCTACCTTTTTTTCATCATACATTGTAACCCCCCCTTTATGGTCTTATGCTTTTTGCATTAGACTTCTGCTTTCTCCAATGTAATTTTTCCAAGTTTTCCACTTCTAAAGTCATCCATAAGAATACTGGCTGCTTTGTCCAAATCCAGCTCATCACCCGGCTTTTTACAAGAACGTACTCTTGCAATATGCTCTAATGCTGCCACTGGCTCCATATCTTTTTCTGCTTCATATCTCTGTGGTAAAACTTGTGGGTATTCTTCCTGTAAAAAACGAATCATTTCAATCGCCAAATCCGTAATATTTAAGATTTCGTCTTTCATTGAACCAATCATCGCCAAACGTAATCCAACGATTTGGTCTTCAAACTTCGGCCATAATATTCCTGGAGTATCTAACAATTCCACATTTTTATTTAATTTAATCCATTGCTTTCCCTTTGTCACGCCAGGTTTATTTCCTGTTTTTGTACATGCTTTTCCGGCAAAGCTATTGATAAAAGTAGATTTTCCTACATTGGGAATTCCTACAATCATCGCACGTATCGGTCGGTTTATAATTCCTCTTTTTCGATTTCGCTCAATTTTTTCCTTGCAGGCTTCCATAACAATGTTCTGTACTGCTTTTACACCATTACCGGTTTTGGAATTAACCATAGCAACAAAATATCCCTGTTTTTCAAAGTATGCTTTCCATTCTTCGGTTCTCTCTTTGTGTGCTAAATCATTTTTGTTTAACAAGATAACACGGGATTTATTTCTTGCCAAATCATCTATATCCGGATTTTTACTACTCAAAGGGATTCTTGCATCTACAAGTTCAATCACAACATCGATTAACTTGATATTTTCCTGCATCATCCTTTTTGCTTTTGTCATGTGTCCAGGGTACCATTGAAAATGCATCTTTCTTTACTCCGTTTCTTTTGCTTGTGCATCCTGCGCTTTTATCCAACTTACAAAATTAAAATTAGGTTTTAAACGCAACCATGCTTTTCCTACGATTTCCTTCTTTTTTATCATGCCCACACTGGAATAACGACTGTCTTCACTTTGATTACGGTTGTCACCCAATACAAAGTATTCTCCTTTATCCAACTCAATAGGATCTTCCGCTACACCTCCAGAGATCATGGCATCTACTTTATTGATTTCTTTGTATTCTTTATCATTTATATAAACTTTTCCGTCTTTGATCTGAACTTTCTCACCAGGAAGTCCTATCACACGTTTTACACTGTTATAGCTATGCTCTTTTCCATCTTGTCGATATACAATGACATCATTTCTTTTTGGTTTAAATCCTATGTATGCAATCTTACTCACAAAGATCACATCACCATCTTTCAACACAGGGTCCATAGACTTTCCATTCACCTGTGTCTTTTCAAACCCAAATACAATCAGTAATACCGCCAGTAAAATGGCAACAACCACTTCCACAAGTAAAATTGGCCATTCCTTTATCACGCTGCGAAACGCACTCTCTTTTTCTTCTCTATATCCATATTCCATTTTTCACTCGTCTCCCAAAGCTGTTTTCCTTCTCTTATATTTCGTATCCTAACCATACAGATTTATTTTACTAAAAGCATCTGAATTTGTAAAGAAAAACCCCCTTTTATTCTCGTACAAAATTGCACGAAACAAACGGGGGTAATTTTCTTAAAATTCGGTAATTATTTAACTAATTCTTTTACCTTAGCTGCCTTACCAACTCTGTCTCTTAAGTAGAACAATTTAGCTCTTCTAACTTTACCGCGTCTTACAACTTCAATCTTTTCTACGATTGGAGAATGTACTGGCCAAGTCTTTTCTACACCAACACCGTTAGAATTCTTTCTAACTGTGAATGTTTCTTTGATTCCACCATTCTGTCTCTTAATAACAGTTCCCTCAAATACCTGAGTTCTTTCACGGTTTCCTTCTTTTACCTTTGCAGAAACTTTAACAGTATCTCCTACATTAAAATCTGCAACTTCGCTCTTTAACTGTGCATCTTCGATGCTCTTAATAATATCGTTCATGTGTGAACCTCCTTTAATATTTAGATGTTCTTATTACATACCAATAACAGCGGACCATCTTTTTAATCACAACATTTTCATAATATCACATTTTATCTCTAAATACAAGATTTTTTTTCATTATTTTTTTATCTTTTTCCGTAAATGGAACTTGTGAAAATAAATCTGGTCTTTTTTCCATGGTTCGCAACAAGGATTGCTCCCGTCTCCAATTTGCTATATTTTCATGATGTCCAGACAACAAGACATCTGGCACACGTTTTCCTCTCCATTCTACCGGTCTTGTGTATTGTGGATATTCTAAGAGATTATCAGAAAAAGTATCCGTAATCGCAGAGACATCATTATGCAATACTCCTGGTACTAATCTGGATATAGCATCCATCATTACCATTGCTGGCAATTCTCCCCCTGTAAGTACATAATCCCCTATGGATACACTTTCATCCACGATTTCTTCTAGAACACGTTCATCAATACCCTCATAATGTCCACACAAAAATAGTAAATCTTCCTCTTCTGCCAAACGTTGTGCCATAGATTGGGAAAAAGTTTCTCCCTGAGGTGTCATAAATAATACTCTTGGTTTTTTACGATTTTCCGACTTAATCTTTTGACAAACTGTTTCATAGGCTAAATAAACCGGTTCTGCCTCCATGACCATTCCAGCCCCACCTCCATATGGATAATCATCCACCTTGAAGTTTTTATTTTGAGCAAAATCTCTGATATTTGTTACATCTAAATGCAACAACTCCTTTTTCTGTGCACGGCCAGTTATACTAAACCCCATCCCTTGCGTAATCATTTCCGGAAACAGTGTCAATACATGATAATGCATAACTTCCTCCTAATCTAATAATCCAGGCAAAATGTGCACAGTTACTTTTTTTTCTTCCGTATCAACCTCTAATACACAGGATTTGATGACTGGAAATAGCACTTCTTTACCCTGAGTTGTTTTCACCACATATACATCATTTGCTCCTGTTTGCAACACTTCTTTTAATTCACCAATTTCTTCTCCTTCGTCGGATACGACTTTGGCACCGATAATATCACAAATAAAATACTCATCTTTTTGTAAAGGAACTGCCTGTTCTCTGCGAATCAACAAATCTTTTCCCTTGTATCTTTCAATATCATTGATATTATTGATTCCCTTAAATTTCATAATAACCATATTCTTAAAAAAGCGAACACTTTGTATATCCATTCTTACTTTTTCTTTTCCCGTATCTATATACACTTCTTTTAATTTTTTAAATCTTGCCCTATCATCTGTCGTAGGGAAAACCTTAATCTCTCCTTGTATACCATGTGTATTTGCAAATACACCTACTCGTAACATTTCCTCCATGATTTCCTCCACTTTTCCTGTAAAAAAAGGACGGTATCACCCGCCCCTCTACTTTTCCTGTTCTTTCCTTGTATGTGTATGCTAATTACTGTTGTATCTCTACACTTACTTTTTTATCATCTTTTGAAGCCGCTGCTTTTACTACCGTACGGATAGCTTTTGCAATTCGGCCTTGTTTTCCAATTACTTTACCCATATCTTCTTCCGCTACAGATAAGGTTATAACACTTCCTCTTTCATTTTCTTCTTCCGTAATAACAATTTCATCCGGATTATCTACTAAAGATTCTGCAATTATTTTAACTAATTCTTTCATTCCCCACTACCTCCAATTTTTCTTGAAGTATATTAACTATCTTCCGCTTTTGCGTTGTATACTCCCTTTTACAAACTATTTCTCTGTTCTATCTATTTTTTAATGCAGTGCAATTTGCCTGCCTATCTATTTGTTTTCTATTATTATGTATCCTTCATTTTGTAATACTTCTGCATATACAAGAAGAATATGTATAGTTTGTACTATTTGTACAAGCCACACATATTCCTTTGTTCATGCTCTTACATAATACCAGCGATCTTTAATAACTTACCTACTGTATCAGTTGGCTTAGCACCGTTAGCTAACCATTTCTTAGCAGCTTCCTCGTTTACATTAAATACGCTAGGGTCCTGATTTGGATCGTAAGTACCGATTTCCTCGATAAATCTACCATCTCTAGGAGATCTTTCATCAGCAACAACAATTCTATAGAAAGGTGCCTTTTTCTGTCCCATTCTCTTTAATCTAATCTTTACCATCTTTGATTTCACCTCCTTATTGTGTTCATCAAATTAGCGCAACTATAATCGTTGCATATATTAAAAGCCAAATGGCATTTTAAACTTACCTTTTTTCTTTCCACCCATCATGCCAGATATTTGTTTCATCATCTTTCTTGCCTGCTCAAATTGCTTAACCATTCGATTTACTTCTGAAATGTCTACTCCAGCACCTTGCGCAATACGCTTTTTACGGGATGGATTTAGTATATCAGGATGAGTTCTTTCTTCCATTGTCATAGAATAAATAATCGCTTCTACTCCTTTGGTAGCATCATCCGGTATTTCTAAATCTTTTGGCAATCCTATCCCCGGTAACATACCTAAAATACTAGAAAGACCACCCATTTTCTTCATTTGATTCATCTGCTCTAAGAAATCATTAAAATCAAATTCTGCTTTTCGAATCTTTTTTTCCAGTTCTTTTGCTTTTTCTTCATCAATCTCCGCTTGTGCTCTGTCAATCAATGTAAGAATATCGCCCATACCAAGGATACGGGAAGCCATTCGATCTGGATAAAACTGCTCTAAATCTGTTAATTTTTCACCAGTACCAATATATAATATTGGCTTTCCGGTTACAGCACGAATTGACAATGCGGCTCCACCTCTTGTATCACCATCTAATTTTGTCAAAATCACACCATCTATATCAATTTTATCATTAAAGGTCTCTGCAACATTTACTGCATCCTGACCTGTCATGGCATCTACAACTAATATGCTGTGGTCTACTTGAATATTCTCACGAATCTCAATCAACTCATCCATCATATCTTCATCAATGTGCAATCGACCCGCCGTATCAATAATTACAATATTGTTGCCATTTTTTTCTGCATGCTCCATGGCTGCTTTTGCAATATTAACCGGTTTATGACCATCACCCATTGAAAACACAGGAACCCCCTGCTTTTCACCATTGATCTGTAACTGCTGTATCGCTGCCGGACGATAAATGTCACATGCCACCAATAATGGTTTACGTCCTTTCTTTTTAAATAGTCCAGCTAATTTTGCAGTTGCCGTTGTCTTACCTGCACCTTGCAAACCACACATCAATATAACCGTTATCTCATTGGATGGTTTTAATGAAATCTCTGTGGTATCGCTACCCATAAGTTTTACCATCTCTTCATTTACAATTTTGATAACTGTCTGTCCAGGTGTCAAACTATTTAATACATCCTGTCCTACAGCACGCTCCTGTACTGCCTTTACAAAGTTTTTTACAACTTTAAAGTTTACATCCGCCTCCAGCAAAGCAAGCTTTACTTCACGCAAGGCTGCCTTAACATCTGCTTCTGTTAAACGCCCTTTGCCGCGAAGGTTCTTGAATACATTTTGCAGTTTTTCTGTCAAACTATCAAACGCCATATCTTCTCCTCTCCCTAACTATAGCATATCCAGTATGCAATTGGATAACGTCTCTATCTTTGCAATCTGCTCTACGTCTTTTGTCTCTCGAACTTCCATTGCAATCTGATGAATCTGGTTTACATGCTCTTTTGTCTTGTGAAACTTTTCAATCAAATGTAATGTTTCTTCATAGTGTTCCAGTTCTTTACTGCAACGCTTGACAATATCATGTACTCCCTGTCGACTCATACCTTGTTCTGCTGCAATCTCACTGAGAGAATAGTCATTTAAAACATAATCTTCAAATATAGATCTCTTATGTTCCTTTAATAATCCTCCATAAAAGTCATACAACAAAGACATCTCCACTATCTGCGACAAAGCATCGGTATTTTTTTGTTTTTCTTCTTGCATAAAAACACCACCTGTAAAGTAATTTTCTTTACAGATGGTAGTATATACGATTTTTTTACTGCTGTCAAGTAAAAAATTTGACACTTTATTTTTTATGTTACTATCCAAAGGTACAATACACCTTCAACAAATAGATTTTCCCATCTATCGATCCAAACGTAACTTTTTTTCCTTTATTAAAGAAATTACAATTTCATCAATATTGGGATCAAATTGCGTACCTTTCCCCTGCTCCAATTGTTCCAGAATATAGGATATATCTTTTTTTCCTCTATATACTCTATCTGAATTCATCGCATCAATGGAATCAGCTATGCCAATAATACGTGCTTCAATGGGTATTTCCTCACCCTTTAATCCAATTGGATATCCTTTTCCATCGTATCGCTCATGGTGATAATACGCACCAGTTGATACGTCGTTAATGACTGTAAAATCTTTTAAAATTTCTCCACCAATAATAGGATGCTTTCGCATCTGTTGAAACTCTTCTTCTGTAAGCTTTTCGTGCTTATTTAAAATAGCATCTGGTACACCAATTTTTCCAATATCATGAAGCAAGGCCATGTTATACAAGTTTTCCTGTTCCTGTTTGCTCCAACGCAATTCATTTGCTATGATTTTGGAATATTTCGCCACACGTTCCGAATGTTTCTTTGTATAAGAATCCTTTGCATCCACTGCATTACAGATAGAGAATATCGTCTGCATTGTTATTTTCCCAATTTTACGGCGTTCCTCCTCCATGGACACTTCCATCCTTGCCCGTTCCCGCATTTGTTTTATCTTTACCTCTTTCATTCTATAATTGATATAAAAAGAAAAAAGAATACATGCTAAAAACAACACCGGAAAACGAATGCGAAAGCTATCCGTATATGCATATGCCAACTGTCGATGTATCGGTGTCAAAAATGTGATACTATAAAAAATCTCCAAATAAGCTGACACTACAATGCCTTCTATCATTCCTGCCAGTAACATAAGTGCTCCAGGCACCAAAAAAGACCACAACACCGCCACACCCTCATTGTAACCCTTTATTGTATAAATAGTAAACACAATAGCCACCGCTACCGATGCTACCCAACGGATAAATTTCTTTTTCAATGGTCGAATGTAAACAAGATATCCGCATATCAAAATTGTAACCGCTAACAACAATGCAGATATACATGCAAGTGATTTTATGGTTTTATAGTTTAACAAAACCGCACAGAAACAGATCATTACTACTATTGTTATAATAGTCATCATAATTTTGTTGGCATCTTTTTCTTCTTTTGTCACATCAGCAAAAATAATTTTTTTCATGCACTTCCATTTCTTCTTCATCCTGTTCTTCGTACCTTTCCAAGAACAAAGCAAATAATTGCTTTCCTCTTTTATATAGCAAAAAACGCAGGAAGGCTTACCCTCCCTGCTTTCGCCTCTCTTCTTGCAGAGGACTTCCTTTCACTTTTCAATAATACACAGTGATGCTAATTTACATCTATTAAAGTTAAAGTAACTACAATCTATTTATAGTAATCAAACTGTAATCCATACATTCGTACCGTATCGCCATCTTCGATTCCTAATGCTTCTAACTGTTCTAATATTCCATTTTCTTTTAGGAATTTCTGGAAGAATTCAAATCCCTTTTCAGAATCTAAATTTGTATATCCCAACATTTTCTCGATTCTAGGACCCTCTACAACATACATACCATCTTGCACTTCTACAGTAAATGGCTCGTCTGCCACTTCCAAAGAATCTACGAAAAATTCTTTTTCAAAGACAATCGGTTCGTCTCCAATTTCATTTAAACGTTCTTTTACATAATACAAAAGTTCCTTTACACCTTTTCCACTAACTGCCGAAATTGGAAAAACTTTAATTCCTTGTGGCTCAAATGTATCTTTTAGCTTCTGAATAACTTTGTCGCCTTCATCCCCATAAAATACATCAATCTTATTTGCAGCAATCACCTGTGGACGTTCTGCTAACGCTTCATTGTACGATGCTAATTCTGCATTGATAACCTTAATATCCTCTATCGGATCTCTACCTTCTGTAGAAGCCGCATCCACCATGTGTATCATAACTTTTGTTCGTTCTACGTGACGCAAAAATTCGTGTCCTAGTCCAATTCCTTCCGACGCCCCTTCAATCAGTCCTGGTATGTCTGCAATCACAAATCCGTCTCCGCCATCCAAGTCAACTACTCCAAGATTTGGATTTAACGTTGTAAAATGATAGTTTGCAATTTTAGGTTTTGCATTTGTCACACGAGATAAGAAAGTTGATTTTCCTACATTTGGGAATCCAACCAATCCAACATCTGCAATCATTTTCAATTCTAGTAATACCGTCAGCTCTTTTCCCGGCTTTCCGGGCTGTGCAAACTGTGGCACCTGCATCGTAGCAGTAGCATAATGCTGGTTTCCTTTTCCTCCACGTCCACCTTTTAATACAATTTCTCTTGGATTTTCGTAATTAATATCTGTAATTACCTTTCCTGTTTCAGCATCCTTTACTACTGTTCCAGGTGGAACCTTTACAACCATATCCATACCATCTTTTCCGTGGCATCTTCTATTTCCGCCTGGCTCTCCATCACTAGCAAAATATTTTCGAACATGACGGAAATCATTTAGCGTATTTAATCCTTCGTCCATCTCAAAAATCAAATCACCGCCGCGTCCGCCATCACCACCATCTGGGCCACCAGCTGCAACAAATAATTCTCTACGGAAGCTTACATGTCCATCGCCACCTTTTCCAGAACGAATATATATCTTTGCACTATCTGCGAACATATTTTCACCTCATCTTTCTTTTTTCTTATACCCTGGGATGTTCTAACTCATAGAAAAACCCCCAACGCATAAAAGCATTTCTTATTTTTTCCATGAGTTAAAACACCCCAAATATTTGATTACTCAAGTATCTGGGGTGTTATGTTTCTAATGTTATCGATTATTTTGACTCTACTGGGTAAACAGAAGCCTGCTTCTTGTCTCTACCCTTTCTTTCAAATCTTAATACACCGTCAACTAAAGCGTATAATGTATCGTCTCCACCACGTCCAACATTAAGACCTGGATGAATCTTAGTACCACGCTGTCTGTAAAGAATATTTCCTGCTAAAACGAACTGTCCGTCAGCTCTCTTAGCTCCTAATCTCTTAGACTCAGAATCTCTACCGTTCTTTGTAGAACCTACACCCTTTTTATGAGCGAATAATTGAAGATTCATGTTTAACATATCCTTACACCTCCCTGTTGATTTTTTATTGAAATATCACACGAATATATTCACTGCTATATTCTTCCTCAATCCCTTGTAAACCAAGCAATAAGGAATCCACCAATAATTTTGACTTCTCACTAATTGGCGAGGTCAACTGCAATATAACTTGATCCGTCTTGGTGTCCTGATTTACACAAAAATCATCATCAGTAAACTTCTCAATTGCATTTGCGGTATTTATAAACAATGCTGATGCTGCAGCACATACAATATCCTGTCCATAAGCAGCATATCCTGCATGTCCATGCATACATATCCGATTGCAAATACCGTCTTCATTTTTACTAACAGTCACTGTAATCATGTTATGCTCCCATCTGGATTACATGCATGAATTAAGCATTGATTTTTTCAATCTTAACCTGTGTGTACTGCTGTCTATGACCATTTTTCTTGTGATAGCCAGTTTTTCTCTTATATCTGTAAACAATAACCTTTTTAGCTTTTCCTTCTTTTACTACAGAAGCAGTAACAGTTGCTCCAGCTACTGTTGGCTGTCCAACCTTTAAGCTACCGTCGTTTACAGCAAGAACCTGGTCAAAAGTAACGTTTTCACCAGCATTTACTCCAAGCTTTTCTACGTTAATGATATCGCCTTCGGCTACTTTGTACTGTTTACCACCTGTTGCTATAATTGCGTACATATGGCACCTCCTATTATCATTACTCGCCAGCTATGGTGCCTGTAGAACAGAACTTAAAACCTCGCTGTGCGGCATACTTCTACATTTAATCACATTATTCTTTGTTTGTCAAGTATTTTTAATCATGATCTTCATCAAACTGTCCATTGATGTCCATTGTATGTAATGTTCTTCTTTTTAAACGTGCCTCTTCGGATGCATGCATAATGTACTCTTTTATCTCATCAGAGTTCTTTACATGAATCAATTTTAGTTCTGGATGTGTAATATCTCCTGTATAGCAGACAATCGTTCCTAGCCCAAATAATCTTTCTATGAAGCTTTTCTTTAAACGTGTATCCTGAATCTTGTACATAAATGCATCATCTTCTACAACATTTAAAAAACCTGTCTTTATATTTATTTTTTCTTCATTGATCACATATTTTGTAAAACTAAATGGTAGACCAAAAAATAATATACGCTTTCTCTCTTTAAATTCCATTTTTTTCTCCCTTTTTATTGAATTTGTACAGTCACACTCTTACCAGAGCCCTCTACTGTCATTTTACTACCTGTCAGCTGCGCTTTCTTTGAAACAATGAAAATAACTTTTCCTTTGGCAGTTTCTCCTGCCTTTATTTTTTTATTATAAAATACCAAATCGTCCTCTGCTAAAGACAACTCTGCAGAATAGCTTTTTCCATCCCCAGTAGTAAGTTGGTATTTTATTTGCTTTTTGGCAAGAGCAACCTTCTGCCCTTTCGTAGTCGTATTTTTAAGATTAAGACTGACTACTACTATCTTTTGATTCTTTTTTGCATAGATAGCATATCCTTCCTCTCCACCTGTATATGTACTACAAGTAGTCATTTTCCCGACAGTCACATCTACTTTAGGAATTCCCATTGCATCCGATAATTCCACTTTTTCTTCCGCTGCCCCATCCGCAGATGTAGCAGAAGGATTTTGTCCCCCAGGGGAAGCTGTCATACCCGGCACTGTAGTAACCGTCGGTTGTGCAGTTGCTCCTGGCTGCTGTGTATCTTCTGGATATTGCAAACTTTCTGTATAGTTTTTATCATATTTTAACATAAGACCTGCTATATATTCTGCTGTTTCTGCTGTTTGCTGTTCATCAAGCACGATTGTTTTTCCGCAACCGGTCAATCCAAGTGCCGCAAACAGAATAAGCAATCCAATTCCCCTTTTTTTCACCATAATGCCCCCTCAACTTTTCATTTCCCGCTTGTAAGAAAACGGTACCCGTATTTCTTTTATTATACCAACAATCGACAGCAAAGGCAAATTCTTTCTAGAAGTTACGGTTCACACCTAAATGTGAACCGTAACTTCTAGTTTTCTTTTGTGTCTAGTTCGAACCAAAATTCTACCCCATCACTGGTATTCTGCACACCACATTCCCGATGCATGGAATTCATAATTGCCTTAACAATAGATAATCCAATTCCACTTCCACCATACTCACGTGTACGTGCCTTATCCACTTTGTAGAATTTAATCCAGACTTTATCTAAATCACTTTCTGGTATTGGTTCTCCTGTGTTTCGAACAGAAATACGAACCACATCCTGCTTTCTTTCCATTTTGATTTCGATTATTTTTTCTCCGTCTACATGATTCAAAGCATTACTTACATAATTCGTCACTACTTCCTGCGTCATATATTCATCTGCCCATACATATATCGGCTCCTGCTGTTGAAAGATTATATTTACCTGTTTTTGTGCAAAAAGAAGCTGATTTGAATTTAATACGGAACGTATCACTGCTACACTATCAAATCTTTCAAATTCAATCTGGTTTTTTCCAAATTCAATCTGATTTAAATTTAATAATTTTTTAACCATATTGTTCATCTTGTTTGCTTCATCTATAATTACCTCACAATAAAACTCTCTATCTTCAGGATCTTCATTGATATTATCCTGTAAACCTTCCGCATATCCTTGTATCAACGCAATTGGTGTCTTCAATTCATGGGTTACATTGGATAAAAATTCCTTTCGCATTTCATCAATTTGAATCTTATTTTCAATATCTGATTTTAATTCATTATTTGCCGATTTTAATTCAGAAATTGTAATTTCAAGTTTTTCAGAAAGCACATTTATACTATGCCCCAAATCTCCCAGTTCATCCTGTCTGTGTTCTGTATACTTTGTCTCAAAATTCAATTCCGACATTTCATGTGCAATTTCAGATAATTTTCGAATCGGCTTTGTAAAACTTCCGCTTATGATAAACATTACCGCAATTCCAATCAAAATAGCTAATAATGCAGCATAAATAAGAAAACGGCTGGATAATTTGACGCTTTCTTGAATGCTTTCATAATTCGTCCGCATATAGACAGTATGTGTGTCTTCATCAATCTTGATTTTTCCAACCAATTCCAGATATTCTGAATCCAAGCGATCGTCATGCACCTTCACAATGGAATAAAGTCCATTCTTCTCTTCATACAAAGTAGTTGCATCCACTTGTTTTCCTATATCCTTTAAATCGCCATAATTTTCCCCCATCTGATTTAGAACCAATTGCCGTTCCCGTTCATTCATCCGTTGGTCTTCCGCCGATGGATACAAAAATACACCTTGATAAATCCATTGTCCCTGATAATAGATACGCAACCAATCTACCACATAGATGCTTATGTTATTATCTGCACTCCATTTTTCCAATGCTAACTCTACAGAAGAATCTACTTTTTGTGCACTGTCTGTCTTCTTTTTGCTTGTTTCTTTTTGTGCCTGATTTAACTTTTCATATACTTCTGTATAGGATTGCTTCATCAACTGGGTTTTACTATATTGATAATACGTAGGTAAGAATAATTCATTTGCACCCCAACAAAGTATAAACACACCCAAAAGCAATGCGGACACAGCACAACTGAGTCGAAAACGAATGGATTGTTTTTTTATTTTTTGTTTCATGCATTCCACTCTTTTCTATTTTATTTTGTCTTTGGTGATTCAAATTTATAACCCATGCCCCATATTGTTTTGATACAATCTCCTTTATCACCTAATTTACTTCTCAATTTTTTCACATGAGTATCAATGGTTCTGGCATCCCCAAAATAATCATAATTCCATACATTATTTAGGATTCGCTCTCTTGATAATGCAACACCTTCATTTTTTACAAAATAGGATAAAAGTTCAAACTCTTTGAAACTTAACTCTATTACTTTTCCGTCCACAGAAACTTCATGTGCCGTTTTATTGATCACGATACCAGCAATCTCTATATTCTCATCTTCCGTATTTCCTGTACGACGCAATATTGCTTCTACACGAGCAACCAAAATCTTAGGACTAAATGGTTTTGAAATATATTCATCGATTCCTAAATCAAACCCCAAAAGTTCATCCTTTTCATCGCTCTTTGCTGTCAACATAATAATAGGCACTTTAGAATACTGTCTTATCTCTCTACAAACCTGCCATCCATCCATCTTAGGCATCATTACATCTAAAATAATCAAAGATATATCATTCTGTTCAAAAAATTTGTCAACAGCAACTTCACCATTTTCTGCTTCAATTACTTCATAACCTTTTTTGCCCAAAAAATCTTTTACAAGTTTACGCATTCTGCTTTCGTCATCCACGACCATTATCTTTAATTTTTCCATATCGATTCCTCCACAATCCCTTTTATTTGCCAATATAACAAGAGGCGCCCGGTAATCTCGCACCATCTAAACTGTAACTATCGTAACAAACTTCTATGTATAAATTGTGAAATTTATTTGCTTTCTTTTTGTTCCTTTTGTTTATCCTGTTCCTGTTCTTTTTGTTGCTTCCACTGTTTTTCTTTTTTCTCCAACGCATCCTCCCGTGCTTTTAATTGCTCTTCCCAGGCAGAATATTTATCAAGAACGGCATTTTCATCATAGGTATTGTAATTGAAATATACCATAACAATCATCAATACAATTAATCCACCTAAAAAACATATAATGATTTTGTGCAATTTGTTTTTTTCTTTTGAATCTTGATAAAGTACCCGATATTGTTCTGCCAACTTATTTGCGCTTTCTACATCTTCCGGAAGTTCCTTTTGTGTCACAGATTTATCAATTGGAATTGTCTTTATATATTCCTTTTCTATTACTTGATTTTTAATCAAATAAGCATACAATTGATGCATAAAATCATAACCAATCACTGTATGAAACATTTTATTTTCCGAAGCTTTATTATATATCTTTAACACTTGCTGTTTGTCTTTTAAATTCGTATGCGCTTTTATATACACAATCGATTCTGCTTCTTGTTTTGCTTTTTCATAATCTTCCTGTGTTGCAAATTCATACCCATTTACAATCCTTTTTTCATCTGCCATACCAAACACCCCTCCCACGAATTATTATACAGAACCATTTTCATCTACTGAAAATCCGTTACATTATTTTCCAAATAATACACCGGTATATCTTCTTTTATGGTCTGCACTACACTTTGTACAATAGAAACATCCCTTGCCCAAGCATTTTTGCCATCATAATTAAAAATAAGAAACAACTTGTCTTCTCGTGGTTTCTTATCTTCCAAGTAGGTCAGCAATTGCTTCTGTGCCTGCTCCCTATTATCATTGGAAAATGTAATGCTTTCTGTCTCTTCCTGATCCTCTATCTCAAAACTGCGAAGCTCCCCTAATCCACCAGCCAGTTTTATAACCACATAGTGGCAATCCTTTTCAAGCAGTTTCTCCAATGTTGCATTTTGATTTTGCAACGCCTTCATAGTCGCTGCATTTTTTTCTCTATCTTTTTCCATTTCTCCATTGGTAGTCATAATAAAACTAAACAGCATAATCATCAAAATATCCACCAGCACAGATAGATTCACGATTTTTTTCATTGTTTTAAATTTTTCCATCATTGTTCCTCATTTTTTTATTCTGATGTTTACGACTCCATTCTTTGTCTTTTAATTCAAAAATTCCTCGAATAATCAAAGCATCCAGTATCTTAAGGATAATGCAAAAAAACAATCCACATAATGTAGTATCTAACGCAGTTACAAATCCTGCCTGTAAACTGGCAGTATCGTCTTTTATCTGTAACAGTCCAACTACCGTACCCAAGGTACCAAGTAATGGTAGTATTTCTTCACATACCAAAAATATATTATAGAAATAATCGGTCATTCTGCTTTTGTGTCCTCCTTCACGAAAACAGATTGTCAAACAGGTTACAAAACCGAACACAAAACCTGCTGCTGCCACCATAATCATGATATCCATTATGTACTTTGCTAAAAAATCTACCATCTTTGTATTGTTCCTCCTAATTTTTTTTATCCTCTACCGTACATTTAATCTTTGCATCATCCAATGCCTTTTCAACTGATGTTAAGAAATCTGCAATAGCTTCCTCATCGTGAATCGTCACAATAATAGTATTTAAGTTATCTTCTCCAACTTCTATTTTCAATTTATTTACAAATGTTTCTACAGATTCTAATGTTTCTCCATTGAATATAATTTCATTATCCTGTGTCAATTCAATATCATAATTTTTTATTTCAGGTGTTTCTTCCACTTTTTCCTGTTTCGAATCACCTTTTCCCAAAAAGCCGTTTCCGTTTCCACCGCCAAGTCCTAAATACCATATTGCTAAAATCAACAGTATCAAAACTGAAAAAACCACTGAGAAACATCCTACGTTACGTTTCCTCTTTTCTTTCTTCTCTTTCTGCATAATAATAACTCCTCTCTTTTCCTTTGTATTTTATTATCTCTATTATATCGCATTTTTATTATAAATACACTAAAAAATTGCCTATACTTTTTTTATCTCAAAAAAGTATAGGCTAATCTACGTACTCACTGTGGAGCGTCTACATTTCTTCAGTTTTTTAATTGTTTCGGCTGGTCAATGCTATTGGCAAATCACTTTACTGTTTTTTGACTTGTCGTAATGCACTTTTAGATCTAACATAATTATAACACCAAATTAAAATGCCAAAAAAGCAAACTCCCATAAGTCCACCTAAACTATTCAATAAAATATCATCTACATCAACAGATTTTACAACCATACCACTGCATAAATCTAAAAACAATTGTGTTATTTCAATTAACACAGATATCGTCACAATAAAATACATACGATATCTAAATGATTTTTGCTCAAAAATCCACGAAACGGTAATGCCCAATGGCACAAACAAAATGATATTACCAAAAACTTGTCTGATAAAAGTTTGTAAACCACTATCAATGCACTCTCCAATTGTATGAAAAGGAATAAAATTAAAATGCCTAAACAATTCTGGCACGCTACTATAATTTTCAAACATATAGCTAGCTATTTTCCCACCAATAGGATAATTAAATACTGTGAAATGCAGAATAAAATAGCATGACCATAATAGGGATAAACATTTGCATATATCTATCTTTTTATGTTTCCTTATGATCAAGATGATTACAAGTATTACTAACAAAAAAATGCTCTGATTCATAAAAATACCTGCTCGTACCATATCTTAATGACACTTCCTTCTTTTTAAAATTTCGTATACATACACACTACTTCTGCCCAGTACTAAAGAAAACAAGTTCATTGCCGCAATACCTAAATCCCAAGAAAATTGAGTAACTCCTGAACGAATATTTTCTACATAAATCAAAACAGAAAAACACACTATAGTAAGCATATATAATAAAATCTGTACCAATTTATTTTTGAACAAAGTAGCAATTAAAATTCCAAATGGAATAAACAAAATAATGTTCCACAATAAAAATTTAATTTTTTCATCATTACCCAAAAATTGCAAACTATGAAATGGGCTAACCCCCATAAAACGAATTGGAGTATCATCACTTATCAAATAGAAATGCATCGGATAGAACGTTCCAATAATTGCGAAAATAAGTGAAATATATACTCCTATTACCTCCATCCAAAATTTACGTTCTTTCTGATTTGCAATTGTCACCATTGCCAAAATAACTAATATCCATGTAGCAGACAGTATAGGTAAATCCATACCTAACTTCATATGTTACCTCCTTAATAATGTTCTAGTTGTTATAAATTAACTATGATATATGATAAATTTCCGTTTTTCATTATATTTAAGTCCGTTTTATTGCAAACATAGATCTATATATTCTATCTATGTTTTCTACAAGCACCATATTTCATCCTAGATATAATTCTCTCGGAAATCCATTTTTTATATATGTATTCCATTATTTATCGTAACTCAAACTTCGCACATAGATTTTAGCTATGCACCTTGAAAATTCAATACCTGGCAGTTATTCAGTTGTCAATATTCAGATCTTAAGCAGCTTGGA
>CADABQ010000013.1 GCA_902786205.1 uncultured Lachnospiraceae bacterium
AATGATATTTTCACCAAGGGGGAAGTGCGCCCTTTTTTATTCCAAAAATAAAATCAATATTTTTTCATTTTTTTATTGACATTTATTAGCTGGACTTTTATACAGAAAAAGTGTCTGATTGCTCAAACACTTTTCCCAATTTTATTCCTGCTCCGATGCCTGTTCTTCCACTTCTTCTTTCGCATTCTTCATTTGTTCTTCTTCTGTATCTCCTAGTGCAAAACGCTCACGTACTTTCTTTTCTATTTCAGCAAAAACATCTGGATTTTCTTTCAAATATTTCTTTGCATTCTCTCTTCCCTGTCCAATCTTTGTTCCCTCGTAAGCATACCATGCACCACTTTTCATAACAACGCCCTCACTAGCCGCTAAGTCAAGTACATCTCCTGTCTTTGAAATACCTTCTCCAAACATGATATCAAACTCAGCCTCTTTAAAAGGAGGAGCCACTTTATTCTTTACAACACGTACCCTTGTACGGTTTCCGATTGCCTCTCCATTTTGTTTTAATGTCTCAATTCTACGCACATCCATACGAATTGAAGAATAAAACTTAAGTGCACGACCACCAGTAGTTGTTTCTGGATTACCAAACATTACTCCTACCTTTTCACGAAGCTGATTGATAAAAATTACAATACAATTAGATTTACTAATAATTGCTGTTAATTTTCTCAATGCCTGTGACATAAGTCTAGCTTGTAAACCAACATGAGAATCTCCCATATCACCATCAATTTCAGCCTTTGGAACTAACGCAGCCACCGAATCGACAATCAGTATATCTACAGCTCCCGAACGAACCATTGTCTCAGCGATTTCCAATGCCTGTTCTCCATTATCCGGCTGTGAAATGTATAAATTTTCAATATCTACACCAATATTTCTTGCATATGCAGGATCTAAAGCATGTTCTGCATCAATAAAACCAGCAATACCTCCAGCCTTCTGTACCTCCGCAACCATATGTAATGCTACCGTAGTTTTACCACTAGATTCCGGTCCATATATTTCAACGATTCTTCCCTTTGGTACTCCACCCAAACCTAATGCTAAGTCTAAACTAAGAGAACCTGTTGGTACTGTTTCAATCTGCATGTTCGCACTTTTGTCTCCTAATTTCATAACAGATCCTTTTCCGTACTGTTTTTCAATTTGAGATAAAGCCGCTTCTAATGCTTTCATTTTATTTGTATTTTTTTCCATTTTACTCTCTCCTTTTTCAACGAACATCTGTTCTGTATCTCTAATGATAATATATATTTACAATTCTGTCAAGGCAATTCTTTATTTTTGCCTTTCCTTTTTCTCACAATAAATAGTATGTGGTCGTAGCAAAATATATCTATACCCCTTCTATATAAATCCGTTCAGTCCGCATACATCCGACGCTTTAATAGCCACATTTTACTACTTAATCCACAGTAATGCAATCTACCACTGCTGTTCCACAACTATTCTGTATCAATAAATTTTAACATGGAAATCACAATACAGAATGTATTGCTCTAAAGAAATAAGATATTTTTATTATACAAAAAATTCAAGAAATTGTAAAGAGTTCGATTGAAATATTGTTACTGTTGTTTACTGTTCACAGTTAGGTATTTTCGATACCGAAAATACTGTATGAACGTCTATCATGCACAGTCTGGGACAATTTTTCATGCGTAGCATTTTCTAAAAACGTTACTGATTGCACGGGGGTGTGAATAGTAACTCCTAGTTCACCAAAAGGTAACAATGCTTACTGATAGCTAAGTGCCTTCTCTAAACTGCTACACAAAACAGAAAAGTCATATAATTTATTATTAATAATAAATTATATGACTCTTTATCATCTATGTAGAATCCATTTGCAAAAAATCTTTTGCATCAAATTCAAAACTAACATAATATATTCTCAGTTGAAATTAATAAACGCTCTTTGGATCCTCAATCTTAGGATGATATCCTTTATCCTCTAATGCTTGAATAATTTCTTTTTTGTGTTCATGTCCAAATGCTTCCATCGTAATCTGTAATTCTACCGCTGAATTTCGGTTAATACTTACAAATTGATTATGATCCAAACGAACTACATTACCACGATGTTCTGCAATTACATTTGCAACATTTACTAATTCCCCTGGTCTATCTGGCAAACGAACCGATACCGTAAATATTCTTCCTCTTTGAATCAAACCATGTTGCACAACAGAAGAAATTGTAATTACATCCATATTTCCACCGCTCAATACAGATACTACTTTCTTCCCTTTACAATCTAAATGATTTAATGCTGCTACCGTTAACAATCCAGAATTTTCTACTACCATCTTATGATTTTCCATCATATCTAAAAATGCAACGATAAGCTCTCTATCATCAATTGTAATGATATCATCAATATTTTTCTGCAAATATGGGAAAATTGTACTTCCTGGTGTTTTTACTGCAGTACCATCAGCAATGGTATCTACTGTTGGCAAAGAAACTACTTTTCCCTGCTTTAATGATTCCTGTAAACAATTTGCACCAGCTGGTTCTACACCAATAACTTTTACATTCGGGTTAAGCATTTTTGCTAATGTCGAAACACCTGTAGCAAGACCGCCCCCTCCAATTGGAACAAGAATAATATCAACGGTTGGCAAATCTTTAAAAATTTCCATTGCAATTGTTCCCTGACCAGTTGCCACCTGTTCATCATCAAAAGGATGAATAAAGGTTGCTCCTGTCTCTTCTGCAAGTTTTAATGCATACGCACATGCATCATCATATACATTGCCATACAATACAACTTCAGCACCATAACTCTTGGTTCTGTTTACTTTTATCAGCGGCGTAGTGGTTGGCATTACAATCGTAGCCTTTGCACCATAAATTTTTGCAGCATATGCCACTCCTTGTGCATGGTTTCCTGCTGATGCTGTAATTAAGCCTTTTGCACGATCCTCTTTCGATAAGGTGCTAATTTTATAATATGCTCCACGTACCTTATATGCCCCCGTATACTGCATATTTTCTGGTTTCAAATATACCTTGTTTCCTGATGTAGCGGAAAAATACTCACTATATACAAGTTTCGTTCTATTGATTACTTTTTTAACGCACTCTGATGCTTCCTCAAATTTTTCCAATGTCAACATTACAAACAACCTCTTTTCTCATCCTGTAAGATTCTTATTTTTATATTCTAGCACTATTACTTTTTCGTTTCAAGCAATTATCTATATAAATTCAAAATAGCTGTAACAGTTCAATCGAAGGGCATCTATGTCCAGTGTCTGACTGTTACAAATAACTAGATTTACTCTTCTACTTCAAACAAAGCATCTACAAAATCATCTGCATCAAACTTTTGTAAATCCTCGATTTTTTCACCAATACCAATATATTTAACTGGTATGTTTAATTCCGATTGGATTGCAATTGCAATTCCACCCTTTGCCGTACCATCTAACTTTGTCAAAATAATTCCCGTAATATCTGCTACCTCACTAAACTGTTTTGCTTGTGCCATAGCATTTTGTCCCGTAGTACCATCCAAAACAATAAAAGTTTCTCTGCACGCATCTGGATATTCACGATCTATAATACGATTGATTTTCTTTAACTCTTCCATTAAATTCTTTTTATTATGCAATCGTCCAGCTGTATCTACCAACAATATATCTGTTCCTTTTGCCTTAGCCGATGCAAGCGCATCAAATACAACTGCTGCAGGATCTGAGCCTTCCTGTTGTGCAATAATATCTACACCGGCTCTATTTGTCCATTCTTCTAATTGTTCAATTGCTGCCGCACGAAATGTATCTGCTGCCGCAACTAAAACTTTTTTTCCCTTTTTCTTTAACTGACTGGATAATTTTCCAATAGATGTCGTCTTTCCAACACCATTCACACCAATAAAAAGTACAACCGATTTCTTATCTTCATAGTCATAGGCGTTTTCTTCCACCCGCATCTGCTCTTTAATACTCTCAATCAATATCTGCTTGCATTCTGCCACATCCTTGATTTTTTCTTCTTTCACCTTTTGACGTAATTTTTCTAATATTTCTGTTGTAGCATTTATTCCAATATCGGCCATAACAAGTACTTCTTCTAATTCTTCATAAAACTCTTCATCAATTTTTGTAAAACTACTAAAAATAGAATCAATACCATTTGCAATATTATTACGTGTTTTTGTAAGACCAGATACTAATCGTTTGAAAAAACCCTTTTTTTCTTTTCCTTCACTTTTCTCTACTTCTGTAGCAACCGCTTCCTGAATATCATCTTGCATGGTATCCATATATATTTCATCCGTTTTTTCATCCTCTTCTTCAGCAACCGCTTCCTCTAAAACAGACTCATTGGAGGATATTTCTTCAAAAACCGCCTCTCTAATGGACCCCTGTAAACTGCCTGTAACATTAACCGAATCAACAGTTTCATCTTCCTCTTCTTCTTCCACAAGTTCTTTTACTGCATCTTCTTGTTTAATTTCTGAAGAAATTGCATCTTGTATGTCCTTTGTATCACTTTCTACTAAATTTTCCGACCCACCGGGCCCCTCTGGAACATCGTTTTCTTCTTTCTTCTTTCTGAACAAATTAAATAGTGCCATAATTTTTCCTCCTAATTCTTTTTGCCAGCCTTCTCCATTTCATCCAGCTGATCTTCTATTAAATTTACCGAAACCATTGTAGATACACCCTTTTCCTGCATTGTAATACCATACATAACATCTGCAGCAGACATCGTTCCTCTACGATGCGTAATCACAATAAATTGTGTATCCTTTGTAAGTTTATGTAAATACTGTGCATATCGTTTTACATTCGAATCATCTAACGCTGCTTCAATTTCATCAAGTAAACAAAATGGTGATGGTTTCAAATTTTGAATAGCAAACAACAAAGAAATCGCTGTCAATGCCTTTTCTCCACCAGACATTTGCATCATATTTTGCAATTTTTTTCCTGGCGGCTGTGCAATAATATTAATGCCAGCTTCCAAAATATCCTCATCACTCATTAATGTAATCGTACCCTTTCCACCGCCAAATAATTCTTTGAACACAATATCAAACTGTGCTTTAATCTCTGCAAATTTTTCTTCAAATTGTTTGCGCATTTCCACATCTAATTCTTCTACTATGTTCATTAATACTTCTTCCGAATGTATCAAATCTTCGTGTTGAGAATGTAATAATTCATACCGTTCCGATACGTTCCGATAATCCTCAATTGCATTTACATTTACATCTCCAAGCCCTTTCATCTTTGACTTAACCTGAGCAATTTCTTTTTTCATGGTAGAAAAATCAAACTGTGCCTCTGTTTTATGTTCTAATGCAGTCTGGTAGGTAAGTTCATATTCCTCCCACATATAATTTGCCTGTTGTTCCATTTGTTCCGCTATTTTTTCCTTACGATTATTTAATCGGAATATTTCCTTATCAAGATTACCTATATCTTCAGAAATCTGCTCTCGTTGTTTTAATAATACTTTGTGCTGCTGTGCTGTTTCTTCTCGATCTAATTTTAATGTTTCAATATATAAATCTACTTCTTTAATGTCTTCCTGTTCTTTTTCTAATTGAGCCCTCATCCTCTGGATTGTCTGTTCTTTTTCTACAACCTGTTTTGCAGAATCTTCTGCACTGTCTTCTAATTGTTTGTATTCTTCATCCAGATTTTTTAATTCTTTTTGAATACGTTGAATATTTGTTTCAATGAATTCTTTTTTCTGTTCAAAAGAAGATGCTTCAATAGAAACTCCTGCCATTTTTTCTCTCAAATCATCCAGTTGTTTCTTTTTTTCTTCCAATTCGCTATTATATGCTTTCATTTTTCTTTCATGATCCGCATTCTCTTCTTCCAACATATCCATCTGCTTTTGAATCATTGTAACATTACCACGCAACTCAGCAAATTGTCTTTCCATATCTTCTGTTTCTTCTTGAATCGTCAAATATCCTTTTTCAATTTCTTCCTGATTGCTCTTGGCTTGATTATAATTCAACTTCGCAGTATTTTCCAACACATACAATTGTTGCAGCTCATCTTGAAGCTTTCTACGTTCCTGCGCCTGCTTATCTCCATTATCTTGAAGTTCTTCTATTTTATTTCGAATTTCTTTACAATTTTGACTTAACAATTCTATTTGTTTTTGTCCATCTTCCATCTCACGATGTCTGCTTAATAAATTACTGGAATTTTTGTATGCACCACCAGACATAGAACCTCCTGGATTTAACAGCTCACCTTCCAATGTTACGATACGAATGGAATTGTTAAACTTTCTTGCAACTTCGATGGCATGATCAATATGATCCACTACAAGAATTCTTCCCAACAAATATTCTACCAAGTTCAAAAATCTTTCCTCAGCTGTAACCAATTCATTGGCAAAACCTAATACGCCCAGTTCTTTCCTTGCCTCTTCTCTTCTGGTAATTGTTTTTTTCCCAACAACTGTCAATGGCAAAAAGGTTGCACGACCATAGCGATTTTTTTTCAGGAATTCAATCAATGTCTTTGCTGTATTTTCATTATCTGTTACAATATTTTGAATACTTCCGCCTAACGCAATTTCCATTGCTACTTCATATTCTTTTTTTACTTTAATGATATCCGCAACAACACCTACAATACCCGGATTTTTTTGTTTTTGTTCCATCACACGACGAATACTTTGTCCATATCCATCGTAACGTTCTGTCATATTTTGCAACGTTTCCAATTTTGATTTCTGGCGATGATATTCCTGTTGCTTTTGATTAAATTTACTTCTTAATTCTTCTAGTTGGCTTTTATCCTGTTTCTGTTTTTCCTGTAACTCCTGCACACGACTATTTTTTTCTCTAATCTGAGAAGTCACCTCATTTAAACGTACTTCTTCTTTTTGCAAGGTTTCCATGCAAATAGATTCCTCTGTTTTACTTTTTAAAATACGTTGGGTCAATTGTGCCTTTTTTACATTTTCTTGCAAAAGCATTGTATTATATTTTTCATATTTTGCTTTCAATGTAGCATTTTCATTTAATCGGTGCATAATTTCCCGATTCGATTCATCAATTTTATCATTGATTAAATCCATTTGCGTCTTACAGTGCAAAACCTTTTCTTCCATCTGATCCTTTTTCTGCTCAACACTGTGCATTCCGGAAAATAAGTTTTTCTGTTCTTCTACTTGACTTTGACACTCTTCTTTCTTTTTTTGAATATCTGTCAATATAGTCTGGAGTCGTTCCTGATAATGCTTATCATTTTGTTTTGCTGCTAAAATCTGTTCATGGCAAACCTTTATTTCTCCCTCTAATTTTTCTTTGTGAATACGTTTTTCGTTTACCATCCCTTTATTTTTTTCTAAAATGATATCCTTTTGTTCTAATTTTTTCTCGTACTCTTCATATTTTTCTTTTATCGCAGCAAAGTTTTCATTTTTATCTTGAAAATCACCAGTTACGATTTCAATATTTGATTCCACTTTATCTTCTTCTACCTGAAGCTGCTCGGTCTCTTGCAAAAAAAGATTGATATCAAGCTGTTTTAAGTTTTCTCGCAATCGCAAATATTCTCTGGCTGTCTCCGATTGCTGTCTTAATGGCCCTACCTGCTTTTCCAGTTCAGATAAAATATCATTAATTCGCTCTAAATTTTGTCGTTCTACTTCTAAATTTTTCTGAGCAGTAGCCTTCCTTTTTTTGTATTTGACGATTCCAGCCGCCTCATCAAATAATTCTCTACGTTCTTCCGGTTTACCATTTAATATTTTATCGATCTGCCCCTGACCAATGATAGAGTACCCCTCTTTACCAATACCAGTATCCAAAAATAATTCCTGTACATCACGCAAACGACAATTTACACCATTCATTAGATATTCACTTTCACCTGAACGATATACCCTTCTTGCCACTGTAACTTCTTCATATGAAGTTGGTAATTTATGATCTGAATTGTCAAAAGTAATCGCCACATAAGCAAAACCTTGCGGTTTTCTCAACTCTGTTCCTGCAAAAATAATATCTTCCATTTTTGAACCACGCAATTGTTTGGCACTTTGTTCTCCCAACACCCAACGAACTGCATCTCCAACATTACTTTTTCCACTACCATTTGGACCTACAATTGCTGTAATCCCCTTTTGAAATTCAAAAACGATTTTATTTGCAAAGGATTTAAAGCCATGTATCTCAATACTTTTTAAATACATATATGCCCTCTTTCTTTTCTAATCTGTAAGCTTTAGAATTGCCTGATACGCTGCTGCCTGCTCCGCTGCTTTCTTTGTTTTTCCAGTCCCCTGACTAAGTTCTTTTCCATCGACAATTGCAGCAACTGTAAATATCTTATCATGATCTGGTCCAGACTCGCCAAGTAATTTATATTGCAAAGGTTCTTTATAGTCTGCCTGTACAATTTCCTGCAAGATAGTCTTACTATCAAAAAAGAGTTTTTTACTATCAATGTCATCTAAAACATATTTCATGATAAACTCTTTTGCACTAGTAAAACCACCGTCTAAATAAATTGCACCAATAACTGCTTCGAATGCATCAGAAAGTATAGAATCTCTTGTTGCTCCTCCTGTTGCGATTTCACCTTTTCCTAGCAAAATATAATTTCCCAAATCAATCTCTCTTGCACACATAGCCAGAGTAGGTTCGCACACGAGACTGGCACGAAGCTTTGTCATCTCTCCTTCATGCATTCTTTCATTGGTACTAAAAATATATTCACTGGATATCAATTCTAAAACAGCATCGCCTAAAAATTCAAGTCTTTCATTATTCGCTAATTTGCTCAAACGCATTTCATTGGCATATGAACTATGCGATAATGCATGTCGTAAATAATTTCGATTTTGAAAATGATATCCAATTTTATTTTCAAATTCATTAATCTTTTCTTGTTTTATCATAACCCCAAGCCTATCCTTTCTATTTTCTTTGTCTAATTACACAGATAAGCTGTCTGTATAAATACAGACAGCCTATCTGCTCTGGAAGGCATTCATAAGTATAACAAATACTTTTGAATGAAACCTATCCTCCTATGCAATTGCATTCTTAATCTGCTCTACAGCATCTGCAACTGTAACAATTTTCTCGGCTTCTTCATTATCAATTTCAATTTCAAATTCTTCTTCAATACCCATTATAATTTGAAATACATCTAAAGAATCTGCACCTAAATCATCAACAAAAGATGTTTCCATTTTGATCTCGTCCGCATCTACATTTAATACCTCACTAATAATACCTTTTAATTTTTCGAATTCCATATTATTTCCACCTTTCTTATTGATTATCTTCCAAAAGAATATTTTCTTTTATTTTCTCATTAATATTTTGTTCTTTAAATAAAGAACATTGAATAATTGAGTTTTTAATTTCTTTGCTTGTTGCACTTCCATGGGTTTTTACAACTAATCCATTCAAACCAAGCATAGGAGCTCCACCATATTCACTTGCATCAAATTGTTTTACTGTATTCTTCAATGCAGGCATTGCTAACAATGCTCCAATTTTACTCTTTACTGTTGACATAAGTCCAGTTTTTATTTCACCAACTAACGCAGCAGATAAGCCCTCATACAATTTCAGGATAACATTTCCAACAAATGCCTCACAAACGATAACATCTGCTTTTCCATAAGGAATATCTCTTGCCTCAATACTACCAATGAAATTAATTGAACTACAATTTTTTAACATCGGATATGTTTCTTTAACAAGCATATTTCCTTTTTCTTCCTCTGCACCAATATTAACAATTGCAACCTTGGGTTTTCTTACTCCAACAACATCTTCCATATAAATAGAACCCATCTTTGCAAACTGTAATAAATGGGATGGTCTAGCATCTACATTTGCTCCACAATCTATAAGTAACGAAACACCCTTTACAGTAGGAATTAATGGTGCCAATGGGGGTCTCTCTACCCCTTTTATTCTGCCTGCAATTAACTGTCCACCTACTAATACGGCTCCTGTACTTCCAGCTGATACAAACGCATCCGCTTCCTTGTGTTTAACTAAATTCAGTGCTACTACAATAGAAGAATCCTTTTTTTTACGTATTGCCATAACCGGAGCTTCATCATTTGTTATGACTTCTTCTGCATTCACAACTTTAATCCGTTCACTAGAATAAGTGTATTTTTCCAATTCCGCACGAATCGCAGCTTCTTTTCCGACTAACAATACTTGTATCTGCTCTTTTTCATTGACTGCTTCTATTGCACCTTTTACAACTTCAATCGGAGCATTATCTCCGCCCATTGCATCTAATGCAACTTTTACCATATCTTTCATTTGTCAATCTCCCTCAATGAAATCATGCCTTTTGTATCGAATATCTATTCATATCCACAGACAAATATACTAAATATTATTCTAAAAATCAACCTTTATTTCTCAATCCTTTTATAGAAAAATGAATGCATGGATTGAAATCCAAATTTTCCTGGTTGAACCATCTGTTCTGTACTTCCTACAAATAAATACGCATCTGGTTTTAAAGACTGTCCAAACTTTGTATAAATATCCACTTTTGCCTCTTCTGTAAAATATATCATAACATTTCTACAAACAATCAGATCGCATCGTGACGGATAAGTATCTTTTAATAAATTATGTTGTTCAAATCTTACACATGACTTTATTTTGTCTGAAATTGCATATGTCTTATCATTGATTTTTTCAAAATATTTGGTTACAAATTCCTGAGGTAATGCCTTTAAACTTTTATCCGCATAAAGTCCTGCTTTCGCTTTCTCTAAAATTTGCTTATCAATATCCGTTGCAATAATCTCTATGTTATTTAGTGGTACATACTTTGAAAGTAACATAACCAAGGAATATGGTTCATCTCCAGTAGAACAGGCTGCACTCCATATTTTTAACTTTTTACCAAATTTTTCAAATAATACTGGCAAAACAGATTCTTCCAAAATCTTCCATTGTTCTGGATTTCGATAAAATTCAGATACATTTATAGTTAAATATGTTTGAAATTCATCCAACTTTTCTTTGTTTTGCTTTAACAATTCCACATATTGTTTGTAAGAGTCTATCCCACTCTTTGAAATAAGCGTATCAATTCTCCTCTTCATTTGACGTTCTTTATACGCATTCAAATCTATCTTAGTCAAACGAAATATCTCATCTTTAAATCCCTCATAATCGTTCATCTATATACCCCCTCTGCATTCTTTCTTTTATTGTAGCTTGTAATGATAGAAAATGCAATGAAAGAATTTTTTATATATACTGTTCCTATAATAAAAATGAGTTTTGCCTGCCAGATGCATATTGCACATTTTTGCAACAATGCACCTTTCGCATCGGTACCTTCCCCCATAGAGCGTTTTTGCTCTATAGAACGTATTTTTCTATAGAACCAAAAAAAGGTTGCTGCTTTAATGCATAAAAGCATACAAAGCAACAACCTTTTTTATCTAATTCTATTCTGCATCTTCTGAAGCATCAGATAAAGCTTTTACACTTAAACTAATCTTCTTATCTGTTCCGTTGAAATCTACAACCTTAGCTGTAACTTCTTCACCAATCTTTAATACATCGGATGGCTTTTCAACATGCTCTCTTGAAATCTGTGAAACATGTAATAATGCATCAATTCCTGGCTCTAATTCTACAAAAGCACCAAAGTCTGTCATTCTAGCAACTTTACCAGTTACAACTGTACCTACCTGATACTTATCAGCGGCAGTAATCCATGGATTTTGGTCTTCAAATTTTAAACTTAATGCAATCTTTTCGCCCTGAATGTCTTTGATAAGTACCTTCACTACATCTCCAACCTTAAATAACTTCTTAGGACTATCTACACGACCCCATGACATTTCTGAAATGTGTAATAAACCATCTGCTCCACCTAAATCGATGAAAGCACCAAAATCTGTTACATTCTTAACAGTACCTTCTACTGTCATTCCAACAGAAATCTTTTCAAATAATTCTTTCTGTAATTCTTTTTTCTTAGCAACTAATAACTGCTTACGGTCACCAATAATTCTTCTTCTCTTTGGATTGAACTCAGTGATAACGAATTCAATTTCCTGTCCAGCATATTTAGAAAGATTTTTCTCATAAGTATCAGAAACCAAGCTAGCAGGAATGAATACTCTTGCTTCTTCAACTACTACACTTAAACCACCATCTAAAACAGCAGCAACTGGTGCTTTTAATACTTCCTGATTATTGTATGCTTCTTCAATTCTCTTATTACCTTTTTCAGCCATAAGTCTCTTGTATGTTAATAATACCTGTCCTTCACCATCATTTACCTTAAGAACCTTGGCTTCCATTGTATCGCCCTCTTTAACAACAGTTCTTAAATCAATATTAGGTGTATTGCTGTATTCATTTCTAGTGATGATACCATCTGCTTTATAACCAATATTTAAGACGATTTCGTCCTCTTTTACACTGATGACTTTCCCTTCTACAACCTGATTGTTGTGGATTGTAACTAATGATTCTTCTAACATTTGTTCAAAGCTTTGTTCTGACATGCTTTTTGAACCTCCTTAATAATATTATTTGGGGTTGATGCCCCTGCTGTAATACCTACGCTACGAAACGACTGGAACGCGTCCAAATCTAAGTTAACAAGTGTCTGTATATAGTAAGTATTTTCACATTCTCTTTTACATATCTCATAGAGTTTCTGTGTATTGGAACTTGATTGCCCTCCAATCACAATCATTGCCTCTGAGACTTTTGCCAACTGCATCGCTTCACTCTGTCTCACTTCTGTAGCATTGCAAATTGTATTTAAAGCAATTATATCATACCTCTTTTTCGAAATTATTTCAACTATATCTTGAAATTTCTTGTAATTAAATGTCGTTTGTGATACAATGCAAGTCTTTTTTTGTGAATCCGGCACATATGCTTTCGCTTCTTCTATTGTTTCTATCACAGTAACATTGCCGTTTCCCCAACCTTTTATTCCTTCTACCTCTGGATGTTTTGCATTACCAATAATTACCACATTCTCATTTTTTTCTGTATGTTCTTTTACAATATTGTGTATCTTTTTTACAAATGGACATGTAGCATCTACAATTTGTATTTCTTCTCTATCTAAGATGTCATAAATTTCTTTTGAAACACCGTGCGAACGTATGATGACTATTCCTTTTTCAATCGCCTTTAATTCCTCTATTGTATTTAAAACAGTCACTCCTTTTTTCTGCAAATCTGCAACAACTTGCTCATTGTGAATAATCGGACCATAGGTATAAACCTGTTCTTTTTTTTCTGCTTCTTTATATACCATTTCAACAGCTCGTTTTACACCAAAACAAAATCCCGCACTTTTTGCTAATGTTACTTCCATTTTTTCACCCAGCCTTTCATTCACATGCCTTGGTATTTTTTTTCACAATCGTTATAATAGTAGAAATCACTTCATCAATAGTCATATCCGAACTATCCACAAGAACGGCATCTTCCGCTTGCTTTAATGGTGCAATTTCACGCTTCATATCTTGCTCATCCCTTGCAATAATAGCATTCTCAATTTCCTGCAAATTACACTCTATTCCTTTTTCGCATAATTCTTTATATCTACGATTTGCTCTTTCAGAAGCACTAGCGGTTAAATAAATTTTTACATCTGCTTTTGGTAAAACATGCGTCCCAATATCACGCCCGTCCATAATCACATTTTCCTTTTTAGCCAAGTTTCTCTGCAAATCTAGTAATTGTTTTCTAACTTCTCCAATCTTTGCCACAAAAGAGGCCATTTTCCCTACCTCTTCCGTACGAATAAGCCCGCTTACATTTTCTTTATTTAATAGCACCTGCTGCTCTCCATTCTGGTAAGCAATTTCAACATTTGCATGTTTAACATGCTTTTCTACTTCTTCTTCCGTATCTACGGCATTGCGAAGCATATAAAGTGCTATTGCTCGATACATCGCACCTGTATCCACATAAATAAAACCTAATTGTTTTGCCACTTTTTTTGCGATTGTACTTTTTCCTGCCCCTGCCGGGCCATCAATTGCTATATTTATTGCCATCTTTTTTTCTCCTATTCTTCTACTTGTGAACCAGCCAAAAAACCAGTAGACCAAGCAATTTGTAAATTAAAACCACCTGTAAGTGCATCCAAATCCAACACTTCACCCACGAAATATAATTTATGAATTTTTGTAGATTCCATTGTGCTTGCATTTATTTCTTTTACAGATACTCCACCCTGTGTAATGATTGCTTCATTGTACCCACGTAATCGTTCTACATGCAATTCCAGATTTTTAAGCAAGTGAACTATTTTATGTCGTTCCTCTTTTGTAATGGAATGAATTGGCTTATCTGGCGAAATACCACTTAATTCAAGTATAACCGGTATCATTTTTCTTGGCAACAATTTATCCAGCCCATGCTTAAATTGTTTATTGGGCATCTCTGAAAAATCCCTCACCAATCTTGCATCAAGTTGTTCTGCATTTAAAGCCGGTTTGCAATCTATTTGAAGCGTAATATCTTTTTTCCCTATAAACGATGCCACATAACTGCTCGCACTTAAAATCAACGGACCACTAACTCCAAAATGCGTGAATAGCATCTCTCCAAAGTTCTCATATATTTTTTTATTTCCAGCAAAAACCCTCGCCTCTACATTTCGTAAAGATAATCCTTGCATTTGCTTTACATAATCTTCCTTTATCTGGAATGGAACTAACGCTTGCGACAACCTGGTTACAGTATGCCCTGTTTTTTTTGCAAACTGATATCCGTCCCCTGTAGAACCTGTACTTGGGTAAGATAAACCTCCGGTTGCCACAATTACGGCAGCCGTGTCTACCCTCTCCTTTTTCCCATTTTTTTCTATTTCAATGGCTTTTATACTATCATCACTTGTAATAATATCAAGTACAGTAGTCTGCAAGAAAATTTTCACACCTAAACGCTGCAATTCCTTATATAGTCCATTTATCACATCGGAGGATTTGTCAGACAAAGGAAATACTCTTTCTCCTCTTTCTATTTTCGTTTTTACCCCTAACTCTTCAAAAAAAGAAATGGTCTGCATATTATCAAATCCATAAAAAGCACTATATAAAAACTTACGATTAGTCACTACATTTGCAAATAACTGTTCCATATCTGCAGCATTTGTAATATTACATCTTCCCTTTCCTGTAATATATATTTTTTTTCCTAGCTTTTCATTTTTTTCATATAAATGTACTTTATGCCCATTTCTTGCTGCAATAATTGCAGCCATCATGCCGGCAGCGCCGCCACCTACCACTGAAACCATATTTATTTTGTCTCCTTTAATACATCTTTGTTCTTAACAATATAATCGATCAACGAAACAATCGTAAATATCACAGACAGGTAAATAAAGAATTGCTCAACATAATACATTGTTTTTCCCGCGAAATGAAAAATCAATAAAATAGACATAATCATTTGTGAAACTGTTTTAAATTTTCCCCAATAACTTGCAGCAATTACTACACCATTATCGGAAGCAATCAAACGAAATCCACTAATTGTAAATTCTCTACATATGATCACAATTGCTACCCAGGCTGGGAAATGTAATTCCGGCAATGATACAAAGCAAATCAATGCAGAGCACACCAATAACTTGTCCGCTAATGGATCCATAAACTTTCCAAAATTCGTTATCAAGTGTAATTTTCTTGCTAAATAGCCGTCTAATGTATCTGTAATACAGGCTACACAAAAAATAGCCCCGGCAATGTAATTGTGATATGGTATTGCATTTACAAGCATAAATACTACGAAAAATGGAATTAATATCACTCGTAATACAGTTAATTTATTTGGTAAATTCATTGTAACACCTACACATAAACCCTTCTGTTTATGTTTTTTCCTTCCTTTTTTTATTTTATTATTTTTCTTCGTTCAGTTGTTCTATCCCAAAAACTAATCCCATACAACTTCGCCTATTAAATCATATTCTTTTGCATCTGTGACCTGAGCCATAACCATTTCTCCAGAAATCAATTCGTGAGAAGACTGTACAAAAATGTATCCATCTACATTTGGTGCATCTCGATATGTTCTTCCTATAAAGACGTTTTCCTCAGGTAGCTTTCCCTCAATAAGAACCTCGACCTTTTGATATAGCCTTTCCTCAGCAGTTTCAAATGCAATTTTTTGTTGCGCTTCCATAATTTCATTTCTACGCTGCTGTTTTACCTCTTCTGGAACCTGATCCGCAAAGCTAGCTGCCGGAGTTCCCTCCTCTGGCGAATAGGTAAACACACCAAGTCTATCAAAACGTAATTGTTTTACAAATGCAAGTAATTCCTCATGCTGCTCTTGTGTCTCACCTGGAAATCCACTAATTAAAGTAGTACGAAGACAAATATCGGGAATTTCTTTTCGCAATTTTTCTACAATAGAAATCAATTCCTTCTTATTGGTGCGTCTACCCATTCGTTTTAAAATTCCGTCTGCACCATGTTGAATCGGCATATCTAAATAGTTACATATTTTAGGTTCCTCTTTTATAACCTGAATCAGTTCATCTGTAATTTCTTCCGGATAGCAATATAAAATACGGATCCATTTTATACCTGAAATTTCACATAATTTCTTTAACAAAACAGGCAATTTTTTTTCACCATAAATATCCTTACCATACATAGTGGTTTCCTGTGCAACCAAAATCAGCTCTTCCACACCATTTTCCGCTAACTGTGTTGCCTCTTTTACAAGTTTTTCCATGGGAACGCTGCGATAATCTCCCCGTATTTCCGGTATAATACAATACGTACAATGTTTATCGCATCCTTCTGCAATCTTTAAATAAGAAAAATATCCGCCTGTTGTATTGATACGTTTTGCATCAACTAAAGGCAAATAGTCCAAATCCTTAAATTCTTCCGTCACTTTTCCTTTTAAAGCCTCTTCTACTGCGTTGCAAATATCTTCATAGCTATTAGTTCCTAGTATCGCATCCACCTCTGGAATTTCTTTTCGAATTTCATCTTTATAACGCTGTGCCAAACAACCAGTCACAATCAGAGCTTTCAATTTTCCACTTTTCTTAAGCTCAGCCATTTCTAAAATAGTTGTGATACTTTCCTCTTTCGCATCATTTATAAAACAGCATGTATTAATCACTATAACATCTGCTTCCTGTTCATCGTCTGTAATTTCATATTGATTTTCTCGAAGCAAACCTAACATCACTTCGCTATCAACTAAATTTTTATCACAGCCCAGGGAAATAAACAATATTTTCATATTTTTTCTCCTATTCATCTTGTAATTTTACTGCTTCAACGCAATTATTCATAAGCATGGCAATCGTCATAGGACCTACTCCTCCCGGAACTGGTGTAATTGCTTCTGCAATTGGTTCAACATCTGCAAAATCTACATCTCCACAAAGTTTATTGTTTTCATTTCTATGAATGCCTACATCTATTACAACTGCACCTTCTTTTACATATTCCTTTGTAATAAACTTTGGTTTTCCAATTGCTACTACTAAAATGTCTGCGCGCTTTGTAACAGATTTTAAATCAGACGTTTTAGAATGACATACTGTTACTGTACCATTTTCTCTTAATAATAACATTGCAATCGGTTTTCCAACAATATTACTTCTTCCTATTATTACACATTCTTTTCCTGCAATCGCAACACCACTTCTTTTTAATAGTTGAATAATACCTGCTGGAGTACAGGAAACAAATCCAGCCTCTCCTATACTTAATGCACCTACACTTTGTGGATGAAATCCATCTACATCCTTTTTAGGATCAATCGCACGTATCACCGCATCTTCATCAATATGTTTTGGCAGTGGCAATTGCACTAAAATTCCATTTACATCTTTTCTCTCGTTTAATTCTTGAATTTTATTTAATAATTCTTCCTGGCTAATTGTCTCCTCCATTTCATAAGAAAGAGAACGTATCCCCACATATTCACACGCCTTCTTTTTATTTCCCACATAAACCGTAGATGCAGGATCCTTTCCAACTTGAATCACTGCTAATGTAATCTCTACTCCTGCTTTTTTATAAGTAGCAACTTTTTCTTTTAGCTCATCCTTAATTTGTGCTGCTATTTTCTTTCCATCAATTATCTTTGCCATCTTTTCACCAAATATCATAACTGATATTTTTTTCCTTTCCCGGAAACATTCCGCTTTCTTTATCCTTTCTATTCTATACCAGATTTTTTCTTCTGAAAAGGTATATATTAAATTTTATGAATCTTTTATAACTATTTTGTATATTTTAAGAACACAATTGAAAAAAAAGACAGAAAAATCTGCCTTTTTATGTTATAAAAAACTCTCAATTCAGTCTTGATATAATTTTTCACCGCAAAACAATGCTGCTCCTATCTAAATTTAAATTATCGGAGAGCAATTACCACTGTATCGAATCCATCCTGATGCAATATATTTTGTATCTGCTCCGCACGATCTAATTGTGTAAATCTACCAACCAAGACTGCATAATACCCATTGATTTCACGAATTTCTACTGTATATCCTAAATCCTCCACTCTGCGCGCCAATCTTTGTGCATTATCATAATTGCGAAACAATCCAATCTGAATTCTATAAACTGGCATTTGTTGCTCTATTGTTGTCAAAATCCCCTGTGCAATGCCTTGCGCAATATTATCAAACTCCCGATCAAACAATTGATTGTCTGCATCATTATTTATAAATCCAGTCTCCACTAAAACAGCTGGCATATTTGTTCCTCGAAGAACGGCTAAATCCTTACGAATACTTCTTCCCAGATTTTTAAATCCAACCTGCTCCAGTTGTTGATTGATATTATCAGCCATCACTTCTTTTATATCTCCATCGTTGTAAAGTAATGTCTGCACACCAGTATACTGATTTGGCTCTGGGCTTGAGTTTCTATGCAAGGAAACAAAAAAATCCGCATTTGCCCTATTGGCTATTCTTGCCTTTTCGTTTGGTGATTGATAAACATCATCCGTTCTTGTAAAAACTACATCAATTCCATTATTCTTCAAAATATCTCCGACTGCCAGTGCCAGATTTAAATTGTCATCTTTCTCTTTTCTTCCGTTGAACATAGCTCCATTATCCCAGCCTCCGTGACCTGCATCCACCACTACTCTTGTTGCCATAATGTACCCCCATGCATTTTTTATTAGTTTATGATAAAATAACAGATTTGTTCCAATTTTCAGAACGTACTATGAAACGCTTACCTCTTATCTGCACAAAAAGCAACGTGAACAATTTCGCATCGACTCTCCCCATATTCCTTAATCATGAAAGACTCGGCTCCACTTTACGTCCCAGATACAAGTTGCGTGCCTTTGCAGCAATTTCCCCTATACATCTGTCCCCATCCTTGTGGATCGTTTTTACTCTATAGAGCATATTTTCCTATAGAATAAAAAAGAGGCTATCCATTCGATAACCTCTTAACTATTTTCGGTGCTTTATTCTATTTCTGATTCGTTTTCTTTCACCATATCTATCAATTCCTGCATCCGAATTTCAATTTCTTTACGTACTGCTTCATTTTCCTCTTCTGCATTCATTGTCTCATTGGCATGTTCAGTCAACGCTTCTGATATAGATGAAATTGTATGAATAGAAGTCACGATTTCCTGGTTTGCTGTTTGCAGTTTCTCAACATGATTTGCTAAACTAGCAATGTTTCCACGAATCGATTGTGTATTATCCGAAATAGTAACAAAACTTTTCGCTGTCTCTTCTGTCTTTTCCTTTTCTTCATTGATGCCCTCAATCATATTATAAGCAACCTTTACCACATCATTGATCGCAGATGAGACATTGTTAATCAACTCCGTAATATCCAAAGTTGCCTCTTGTGTCTGTGTTGCCATTCCTGAAATTTCAGAAGCAACTACTGCAAATCCTTTTCCTGCTTCTCCGGCTCTGGCAGCTTCAATACTGGCATTCAAAGACAGTAGACTTGTTTGTTCTGTAATGTTATTGATGATTTCTACAATCGTATTCATCTCATTCATATAAGCATCTAGCTTTTCTAATTTTTCTACTACTACTTTTCCATTCTGTACAGATTCGTTCGCCTTATCTATCAAATCATCAACATCTTTATTTCCTTTTTCTAATGCATCTACAGTCTTGTTCATACTATTTGTGATGATTTCTGCCGCTTCATTTACAATTTCTACTTTACCTTGAATAGATTCTGTTTGCTCTAATTGGCTTGAAACAGCGTTTGATGTATCAATCGTTCCATTTGTAACTTGTTGCATAGCTTCTTTGGTCGTTAGAGATACACTTGCTAGTTTCTCTAATTGTTCATGTACCTCTCGCACGCCCTCTTCCAGTTTTTTTGATAAAGAAGAAACCTGTTGTAATACTGCTAAATTTTCATCTCGATTTTGTATGATATTTTCCATTTTTACTGCATTATTATGCTGTAGCGTTTTTACCGTATATTGCGAGGCAATAGCCATTAACATCACGCCAACCATCTGTACAATTGCCTTGTCTGCTCCAGCATAGCCAAATCTACCTGTAGCCGCACCACCTGCTACTGCTATTATATTTAAGATAAAAATTCCAAAATTAATCTTAATCAGATACTTTACATCTCCATATACAGTTACCGCATACACCATTGGCACAACCAAGATAAAAACTAAACTCTCCGAAGCGGTCAACATTTCATATGTAAAAAACAAAGCGAAACCATATGATGCAATATGCTTGATATACGGATTGTCCGCCTCTTTTTTTCGCAAAATAATCATTGTAATTGACACACATGGTCCCAATAAAAGCGTTAAGAGAAATTGTAAGGCAGGTGCTCTTCCACTTACGAATTGCAACAAAATAAATATGGTAATCACCACTGTACTTAATGTATGTATCTGTGTAACCAGTTTATTGTTTCTCGCATTTTCTTCCCTTTGCAATATTTGTTCCTTATTCTCTTCTTTCATAAAAATCCCCCTTATTCTATGCCTTATATCATACCCTTCCCTCTAGTTTATAACACACTCCTTTGAATTGCAATGTAGGTTTCTTTACATTTTATTAACAATCCTTTAACAAATCATATAACAATATAAAGTAGCAGAATCAAAAAGGGAAGATTGTGAATTCACATCCACAATCTCCCAATTTTCTTCAGACGCAATATTCATACAGACATTTCACATCATTTCCGTATGGCCTGCTTATCTATATTTTTACTACAAATTAAACGCGATTGAAGTTGATTAAGCAACCTTTCAAAATGATTTCTCTCTCATCATCTGTTAATTCGCCCATCTGTAATTCAAATTCTTTCATTCCCTTATTTACAACATATGCCTTAAATGTAGTTGCCTTATTGCGAACTGCCTCTGCTATGCCAGGAATAAAAATGTAATCTCCATTAGCAAATGGTAATTCTTCCTCTGGATAAATAAATGGAAGCATACCCCAGTTGATCAGATTCGATCTATAACGTTTTGTTGCATACTCTTTTGCAATGTTAGCCCATCCACCTAAAACCTTTTGACAGGATGCTGCCTGTTCTCTTGCAGAACCATCACCTGGTTTTACTGCATAAATAGTACTTCCAACACCTGTATTTGTTTTATTTACATCTGTAAATGTAGCCTTTACCGTATGCATCATTTCTTTTAATTCTGGAAGAACTTCTCCCATACATTGTCCATTTTCACGAGCCACTTCTGCTGCATGTACCTCTTTTGCACGACCTACATACGCTGGGTCTTTTCTTGATAATGCAAATTCAGCAAGTCCAATTGGGTTAGAACGATAAGAAGAAGTCTCTCCTGAAGGAATCAACTCATCTGTTGTTGTTACTGGGTCATGAATTTCAGAAACTACCTTAATCATAAGATTATCTGTCAATGCAACCATTGCAGGCCAGTCTTTGATGTTTGGTCCAAACTGAATTTCAACGGATGGATCTGCAACACCCTTGCTGTCAAATACACGATTTTCATAAATTGTCTTATCAAAGAAATACTTAGGTTTGCTAAAGTTTACATCTATATCTGTTGCTGGTGTCAAATAACCCTTGTTTGCTGCAGTAGCTGCAATCGAACGAGCGTCCATAAGCGCAACAGAGGAAATCTGTCCGTTTTGTAACTTAGAACCTTCTCTATTTGGGAAGTTTCTTGTAGAATGACGAATACTAAATGCATTGTTTGCAGGTGTATCTCCCGCACCAAAACATGGTCCACAGAATGCTGTTTTCATAACTGCTCCTGCCTCCATAAGCTTAGCAGCCGCACCATTCTTAACTAATTCCATATAAACTGGCATACTTGCAGGATACACACTAAGTGTAAATGCGTCATGTCCGATACTTGCACCATTTAAAATATCTGCTGCATCACAAATATTTTCAAATCCACCGCCTGCACATCCGGCAATAATTCCCTGTTCTACATATAACTTACCATTTCTAATTTTATCTGTTAATTTGAAATCAACCTGACCGTCCAAACTTACCAATGCTTTTTGCTCGCAATCATGCAAAACATCCTCAAGATTGGCATTTACTTCCTCGATTGTATACGTATTACTTGGATGGAATGGCATAGCAATCATTGGTTTAATTGTACTAAGGTCCACATAAACCATACCATCATAGTAAGTAACATCCGCAGGTGACAATTCTTTATATTCATCTACTCTTCCATGAATTTCATAAAATTCTTTAATTTTTGCATCTGTTTTCCAAATAGAAGAAAGACAGGTAGTCTCTGTTGTCATTACATCGACACCAATACGGAAATCTGCACTAAGTTTTTCTACACCAGGTCCCACAAATTCCATAACCTTGTTATTTACATATCCATTTGCAAATACTGCACCAATAATTGCCAATGCTACGTCCTGTGGTCCTACACCCTTTACAGGTTCTCCTGTTAAATATACACCAACAACACCTGGCATATTAATATCGTAAGTCTGTGATAATAACTGTTTTACAAGCTCTGGTCCACCTTCACCCATCGCCATAGTTCCAAGTGCACCATAACGAGTATGACTATCTGAACCTAAGATCATCTTTCCACCACCAGCAAGCATTTCTCTGGCAAATTGATGAATAACTGCCTGATGAGGTGGTACATAAACTCCACCATACTTCTTTGCACAGGTAAGACCAAACATATGATCATCTTCATTAATTGTTCCACCAACGGCACATAAACTATTATGACAGTTTGTTAAAACATAAGGAATAGGAAACTTTTCCAATCCAGATGCTCTTGCAGTTTGAATAATACCTACAAATGTAATATCATGTGAAGTCAACTTATCAAATTTAATCTTAAGTTTGTCCATATTACCAGAAGTATTATGGGCCTTCAAAATATTATAAGCCATGGTTCCCTGTTTTGCTTCTTCTTTGTTTGGAGCTTTTCCTAGCTTACCCTGTAAAGCAGCCTGGGCTTCACCATTGTCTTCTACGATTTCTGTTCCATTGAGTAAATATACACCATTTTCGTATAATTTAATCATAAATTTCCTCCTATCTTAAGCATCGTTTCCGTACTTTATTATAATTTGTGACAGACAAAATTGCAATCTTTTTTCAATAATACCTCATCCCCAATAACACTAACGCTACCGATCACCGTTTCGTAAACTGTAACAATTTTAGACAATACTACACTCACTAGACTTTCATACAGTATTTTCGATACCAAAAATACCTACCTGCGAGCAGTGACACATTGACTGCACTTTTCTTTTTTCTCATTAAAATAACCAAATTTCACCAATAGTTTTTTTAATCTTTTTCTAATTTTTTGTTGTAATTTCAAAAATCCTCTGATATAATAAAAAACGTCAATTTAGTAGTAATCAATATGGAGGTACTTATGAAGCACGTTATATCACCCCTTGATTTATCTGTTGACGAGCTGGATGCGGTTCTTTCGCTTGCGGAAAAAATCATTGATCATCCAGAAAATTATAAAACAGTATGTCAGGGAAAAAAATTAGCAACCTTATTTTATGAGCCAAGTACTCGTACCCGTTTAAGCTTTGAAGCTGCCATGTTAAACCTTGGCGGTAACGTTTTGGGATTTTCATCAGCGGATTCCAGTTCAGCATCGAAGGGAGAAAGTGTTGCTGATACGATTCGTGTAATTTCCAGTTATGCGGATATTTGTGCAATGCGTCATCCAAAAGAGGGTGCACCTTTAGTAGCAGCTCAGTACTCTTCTATTCCTGTTATCAATGCAGGGGATGGTGGACATAACCACCCTACACAAACATTGACAGATTTATTAACAATAAAAAAATTAAAGGGACGTCTAAACAATTTAACAATCGGATTATGTGGTGACTTAAAATTTGGTCGCACAGTCCATTCTCTTATTCGTGCTATGATTCGATATGATAATGTTAAATTTGTAATGATATCTCCAGATGAACTTCGCATTCCAGATTATCTTCGTACTGAAGTGTTGGATGCGCAAAACATTCCATACAAAGAAGTAAATGTTTTGGAGCCTGTTATGCCAGAGTTGGACTTGCTATATATGACTCGTGTACAACGGGAACGTTTCTTTAATGAAGAAGATTATATTCGTTTGAAAGATAGTTTTATCTTGAATGCGAAAAAAATGAAATATGCTCGAGAGGATATGCTAGTTCTTCATCCACTCCCACGCGTAAATGAAATTTCCACAGAAATTGACGATGATCCAAGAGCTGTTTACTTTAAGCAGGCACAATATGGTGTTTATGCTCGTATGGCTTTGATCATGACCCTTTTAGGATTGGATGGTGACGGATTATGTTAAATATCAGTGGTTTAAAAAACGGTGTGGTGATTGACCACATTCAGGCTGGTGGAGCATTTGAAATTTACAATTACTTAAATTTAGATAAAGAAGATGACTGTAGTGTTGCTATTATTAAAAATGCAAAAAGTAACAAAACAGGAAAAAAGGACATGATAAAAATTGAAGGTCCGATACGTGCGGATTTAGATATTCTTGGTGCTTTATCTCCTAATCTTACTATCAATATTATTAAAGATGGTACGATTGTTGAAAAAAGACACTTAAGTTTACCAGAAACCGTAACAAATATTTTGAAGTGTCGCAACCCACGTTGTATCACATCAATTGAGCAGGAATTACCGCACAAATTCAAATTAGCCGACAAGAATACAGGAATTTACCGTTGTATCTATTGTGAACAAAGATACAGCAATCGTTCCTAAAATCTTTTTCATTCATTTTTTTAACTTTCATTCAAAAGTGAGGTAGCAATACCTCACTTTTGGATTCCAAGACTTTTTTACTACTCTTCTTTCTTATATCCCCTCCTATATAGTTGTTGAATTTCTTCTCCATCTTGTTCCTGCATTCGATATTCCAATATCAGTTTTTTCAAATTTTCCTCTAAATAATCTTTTGGTTCATAATCTTTTAACTGCTTCTCTACGGCATCTTTCCAACTTGTCAAAGAATTTTCCTCTATCAAAGGCTGCCCCATCATTTTCTGCATTCTACCTAATGCATATGCAAATTCATAGTTCGATTGTAATATACCTGTAAAATTCTCAAAATGTATTTTTATTTCTACCGCATCTTCTACTAAATCAATAATCATAACATCTATCCTTTCTCGTCCTCATGTAATTCCCCATCTATAATGCGTACAATTCGTTTTGCCGATTTTGCAACTTCCAGATCATGAGTAATCATTACAATTGTATGCCCCATATTGTGTAAACGATTAAAAAGCTTTAATACTTCTGCACCACTGGACGTATCTAATGCCCCTGTCGGCTCATCTGCGAGTAATAATGCCGGTTCGCCCACCAACGCTCTAGCAATCGCAACACGCTGTTGCTGTCCACCTGATAACTCTGCAGGCTTATGTTCTAGCCTCTCTTCCAACCCCAACATTTTTATCGTATCCATGCATTGTTCTGTCGCCTCTGCAAAACCCATTCCTCTCATAAGAAGAGGCATAACTATATTTTGCAACACAGTGTAGGTAGAAATCAAGTGGTATTTTTGAAATATAAATCCGATTTCTTTATTTCGGATCCCTGTAAATTCCTTATCTTTTTGCTTTGAAATATCAATTCCATTCAGATAATATTTTCCCGTATCAAACACATCCATACATCCTATAATATTCATAAGTGTTGATTTGCCTGAACCAGATGGTCCTAAAATGGCAACAAATTCCCCACGCTCTACCTGCAGGTCAATGTCTTTTAAAATATGTAATGAAGTTTTTCCTTTTTGATAACTTTTGTTAATTTTCTCCAATTTTATAATCGTATTTTCCATGCACACACTCCTTTCTAGGACACCATCCATACACCTACAATGACTTCTTCTCCTTCACTGGTCGTTTCTATCAATAATTTAACAATATCACCAGCAGACAAACGCGAAAAGGTCGTTTGCTTTCCCAGTTGTGTAGTCACTGTCGTTCCAACTGGAATAAACATACTCTTTTCTTCTCCTTTTACTTGATAAGATTTTCTTTTAACAGAATCGTTCTTTTTACTCTCCTTTGTATCGGTTTTATTTTCTGTGGACGCCTCTTTTTTTTCTGTATCTCCACCATTTTCACTTTGAGGCATATGTGGCATTTCCCCATTTCCTGCATCCGAGGGCATCTCTGGTTGTCCCCCAGCACCTTCTCCATTTCCTGGCATCTCCGGCCTATCCTGTCCTGCCCCTTTATTGTCTGGAACCTGGCCTGGTTGTCCCTGTTGTTTTGTAGTATCACCACTGGTTTGATCTTTTTTTTGTTCACCATCTGTTGTTGTCGTATCACCAACTGGTTTCTTATCTTCTGTCGTTTGTTCCTCTACTTCTTGAAATGTAATTTCATTTCCTTGTATCTCATTAATTTGCACTTGTAATAAAGTTTGATTTTTACCAACTTTAATTTCTTCCTCTGCCTTCTTATTTCGAGAAAAATAGGAACATAAGCCAAAGAACACAAGAACTCCTACCAGAAAAAACAGCATAAAAATAATACAAATACGCTTTGTTTTCTTGCTCATTTTTTTATTTGTTTTGTCCATCTTTATGCCTCCTTCTACTCTTCACTCAACGCATCTACAGGAACCAAGCACGATGCTTTCCACGCTGGATAAAAGCCAAACGTAACACCTGTCACAAAAGCAAATACCATGGCAGTCAACATTCCAGCTATACTAAGAGAGACAGGAATATTCGCCATTTTTACGATTGGTGTAATGCCTAGACTAACAAGAACGCCTAACGCACCTCCTAGCACGCTAATAAAACAGGCTTCCAGTAAAAATTCCAACAAAATGTCCTGCTTCATACACCCAATGGCTTTTAAAATTCCAATTTCTTTGGTTCTTTCTTTTATGGAAACAAACAAAACATTCATAATGCCTATTCCACCTACTATAAATACAATAAATGCCATTGCAAATAGTAACGTTGTCAATGTGTCATTTGATGCCGAAGCTGCCTCCATCTTGCTCCCTGCATCCGTGATTGTAAATTCTGCGTTTGGATAACTTTCCGCTAAAACCGTTTCAATATTTTCGATTGTTGTTTCCAAATCATTCAAATTTTCCGCAATTACAGTGATCGTCGGACTAATATTTTCTCCTGTAATATATTTTACTCCTGTACTGTATGGTACAAAAATCGCATCGTCCGCACTAATTCCTGATGATACGCTTCCGATTTCCTTCAATACACCATTTACAGTATACGCTCTCCCACCAATATATAGTGTACTATCATAAGCAGATACAGCATCTCCAAAGATTTCTTTTGCCACCGTAGCTCCTAGAATACAAACTTTTTCCTTATTTTCTTCCTCCTCTTTTGTTAAAAACTCGCCTACTTGTAAATTCAAATTAGAAATTTCTGCATAAATACTTGTTACGCCTGCCACTGTATAACTGGTCTCTTCTTCTAATTCTCCTCCATCTACTGTTGTTTTGGTAGTATAGGAAATCGATACAGAAGATATATCTGGTACAAATGTTTCGATATCCTCTACGTCTTCCTCTGATAATACAATTTTATCCTGGTTCATACGGTTTTTATCATTGGAATTTCCTCCCCTTGCGGATTCTCCAAATCCAAACGGAGCGGAACCATTTTCTCCCATTGCACTTTTCCCGTTCTGATTACTCTTGTTGTCAGTTCCATTTTTCTGACTAGAATCAGGCTTTCCTCCCGGCATATTCTGATTGCCACCAAAATTTCCATTTCCCATTTTGGCATCCTCGGTTTTATTCTCTGTGGCTTCTTCATAAGAAATATCAATTGCACCTGCATTCAAATTTTTAAATTGCTCTGCTACTTTTTCCTGCCCTCCACGCCCAATGGCAATTACCATAACAATGGTTGCGGCACCTATAATAATCCCCACAGAGGTCAATACAACTTTAAATTTATTTTGAAGTAAGTTTAATGCAACCAGTCTTAAAATTTCTCTTTTTTTCATGAACTGCTCACCTGACTTTCAATAAGAACAACGTCACCCTCTTCTAGCCCACTTTGTATTTCCACAGAAGAACCATTAGAAAATCTAGTCACCACTTCCTTCTTTACAATGGTATTTCCTTCCTTTTTCTTTACATAACTTTTTGTTCCTTCTGTTTGAATTGCTTTATTTGACACATATACTACATTTTTCAATTCCTTGGTAATAAAGGTTACATATGATGTCATTCCCTGATATATTTTGGATACATCACCTGTCACTTTTACAGTTACATCATAATCAATCGTAGATGAATTATCGCTAGTTTCTGCAGTATCAATCGCACTCACTACACCAGAATACGTTTCCTCCTCATAAGCAGAAAATACAATATTTACAACATCTCCAATTGCAATTGTGGAAACATCCTCCTGCGATACAGAAACCGTAACCGTCACTGCATCCGCATCTGCAAAAGAGGCAATTGCCGTAGAAGTATTTAAGGTATCCCCTGCGGCATATCCCAGAGAAAGAATGGTACCTGCATAGTTCGATGTAATCACTCCATTTTTTACCATTTTTTCATAGGAAGTTAATGTTTTTTTTGCCTCTTTTACCTGTTCTTTCGCATCATCTACCTCATCGTCTATTCCGTCCATTGCAATGTCATAAATTTCTTTTGCATTTTTATAATTTAGCACGGCTTCATCATAAGTCTTTTTAGCTGTAATCTTTCCCGATACCAGCTCGCTCTTTGCCTGAGAAACCTTACTAACTAAATTACTATAATTTTTCTTTACATTGCTAAGCTCATTTTGCAATGATTCGATCTGAGAATTAATACCACTAACGGTAGAAGTATCGCTATTGGTTGTTGTTCCTGTAGTATTCGTATTATTTTCTCCTACAGCAACAGACGTTCCCTTTTCTTCACTTCCATTATCAGAAGGTACAACATTTCCTGCTTTGCTTGTCGTTTGCGTTGCAGATGCCTGTACCTGCTTTTTCTTCTTATTTAAGGTAGCTATTTCCTTCGGAATAGCCTCCATTCGCTCTTTTGCCTCGTTGACCGCATCCTGTGCCTCCTCCACTGCACTTTGCAAACTGCTTATTGTCGCATTATATGTAGCTTTTGCAGTCCCTCCTTTCGTTATATTCTCCTTATACTCATACTTTGCATTAACACTGGTTTCCTTTCTCGTAATCTTTGCACTTTTTAATGTTAGATTTGCACTCGCTAAATTAGTCTTTAATGCGGCTCTTACCTCTTTTATACTTTCAGAAGTCAATTTAACTAAAGAATCTCCTTTTTCTACAACCTGCCCTTCTGCTACATATACTTTTTCTACTTCTAAGGCTACAGAGGAAGTATTGTTGTCAGAGGTTGTAGACTCTGTTGCGGCACTATCCATCTTGTTTCCCTCTGCCATATCCATTCCTCTACTGTCCTCTGTAGTCGTAGACGTACTGGTTGCTGTATTTTCACTTGTACCTGATGAAGTATTAATATCTATATCAAAAGTCTGGTCTACGGTTCCTAGAGAAGCAGAGCCACTCTCCGTAACTCCTACTGTCAAATTTCCGTATTCTACGGTAGTTTCTTTTGTAACCGTTTGCTGTGTTTCTGGTTTCCAACGTTGATAAACAACACTCACCACAATTATAATTACCACAACAGCGCTAATAATAGCTCCAATCATTTTCTTCCGTTTCATTGTCATTGTGATACCTCCTCTTTCTTATTCTCCATTTGATTATCTTTTGTTTGAAAAAGAATACTTGCTGTCTCTCCACTTTCCAACTGTCCATCTTCATTTTCAATCGAAATATCCACTACATAACTTACCTTAGAGGCACTGGATGCACTTTGCTCACTGCTAATCTTACTAACCGTACCTGTCACACCTCTTTTTGTTTGCATAGAAACCATTACTTCTTGCCCCACTTGAATCGAAGCAATCTCATCTTGTTCCACATCAATTTGCACTGATAGTACCTTTCCATTATAATATCCTGCAATCGGCGTTTTACTGGAAATATACTCTCCTGCCTCATATCCTATATACTGCAACAAACCGCTGCTCTGTGCATACCAGATACCATCCTGAATGGACTGATTAAAATTGTCAAATTGTTCCTTTGCCTCATCATATTCTTTTTGTGCCGCATCTAAAGTGTTTGTCAATGTCTCTAGCTGCGTTTTATAGGAAACACTGGCACTGTTTTCTGCTAACAAATTTTGCTGTAACTCTTTTTCTGCTGTAAGAATACCTGTTTTCTTAGCAAGCACTGCCTGCTCATATGTAGTCTGATACTTTTTCCTATTTTTTTGTGCATTTGACAGAGTTTCTTGATACGATGCCTTTTTTGTATTGCAACTTTCCATTTTGTTCTCTGCCGTTTCCTTTTGTTGTTTTTTACTTTCTAACGCTGTTTTTATCTTTTCTAACTTCTGTTCGGCTGCTTTATACTGTTGTTCTGCTTTTTTATAATTACTATTTATTATTTTTCCTTCTTCCTGCAAATTTTTTGTAAGTGCTTCCAGTGAATCACTGCTAGTACCGCTTGCTTCATCCGAAGTATTCCCTTCTTTTTTGCTTTCATTTTTTTCCATGTATTGTTTTATATAACTTTGAACAGTCTCATTCTCTTCCTTTTTCTCTTTTAACTTTTGATATTCCTCCTCTGCATCTTCAAATGTTTTCTGTGCCTTTTTCCATTTCTTATTTAAGGTTTTTATCTCGACTTTATATGCATTTATTTTACTTTTCAGAGCAGACAAATTCGTAGATAGTTTTTCTATTTTTGCTGGATAGGTTTTTAAAATTTTGTTCGCATCGTTTAAATTACCTTCCGCAAGTTCTAACTCTGTCTCTAAATTTTCTACTACTGTTTCGTATGTCTCATAGGCCGTATCTGAAACAACACTGTCTGTACTATATTCTGTCTGCAAAGACAATACATCTTCTTTATAAGTAATCTTTGCCTGTGCAAGGTTCCGTTTTGCCTCTTTTACATTCTGTTCCAATTCCTTTTTCGCCTGCTTATAACTCTCATCCGTCACCTTTAAAATAGCACTTTGCGTAGTAACCTGAGTTCCCGTCTCCGCATATACCTCTTCTACCTGTAATGGTGTTGTTGCCGTAGAAGAAAAATATTCATAGTCTGTCCCTGCAGTAGTCGTACCAGAATACATTGTTTTTTCTTCTGCATGACTCTCTTTTTGTTCTTCCATTTCTGTCGTTTGTTTTTGCGATGTGGACGCAACTTTTTTCGTACATACTTTTAGAACAATTCCAATGATCGCAAGAGTAATAATTGCACACACACATACCATTCTTCCTATCCTTTTTCTCATATGGTCTACTCCTTTCCATAATAATTTATCTACCGACCATAAGGTTAAATACATATATCAGTTTAAAAGTTACCCTTGTGCGATTTGTGAGTGATTTGTGAATATTAGGTGAAAATAACAAAGAAAAAAGTGCCGCATCTTAATGCGACACATTTTTTTGAAATCTTTTTTGAATTTTAAGAAATATTTCTATAATATCAGGATCAAAGCTTTTTCCACTTTCCTGTTTCATGATCTCAATGGCTTCTTCATGCGTATAAGCATCCCGATAGCAACGGTTGCTCGTCAAAATATCATACACATCCACTACTGCTAAAATTCTGGCTGACAATGGAATTTCATCTCCCGCAAGTCCACAAGGATACCCCGTTCCATCCCATTTTTCATGATGACATTGCGCAATATCTATTGCCATTTTTAAGTAATCACTTGGATTTTTTTCATACATCTCTCGGATTGCTTCTGCTCCCAACGTCGTATGTGTTTTCACAACATCCATCTCTTCGTCAAGCAATGGTCCCGGTTTTAATAATATTTCATCACGAACATAAACCTTTCCTATATCATGAAGCGGAACAGCCATTAATAAAGCGTCCAAAAACGAGGCTGTTACCTGCTTTTCAAATTTAGGACTAAACTGTAAACTCATAGCAAGTAATTTACTATAAGACATTATATGTTCTAAATGTGTTCCTTCTTTATCCTCTCTTGCTTCCATCATTTTTGCTAATGTATAAATCAACTGTCTTTGCTCATCTGTTACCTTTTCCACCTGTTTGTTGAACATTTTAAACAAACGGCGATTATGTATTTTTAACTCATTTTGCATTTGAAAAATCTTCAAATGTGTATTTATGCGTAATGTTATTTCCTCTAACTCGAAAGGCTTCGAAATAAAATCAACAGCTCCTAATTTAAATCCCTTCACTTTATCTTCTGTAGAATTCAATGCAGAAATAAAAATAATAGGAACATCTCTCATAATCGGATCTTGCTTCAATATTTCGCAAAAATCAAACCCGTCAATTTCAGGCATAGCTATATCTAAAAGTATAAGTTGTGGTTTTTTTACTGCAATCGCTGCTAATGCTTGTTTTACACTAGTAACTGGCCGTGCAATATATCCAATGCTTTTTATCATTTCCGCAAGAATCACTAAATTAGAAGTTGTATCATCTACAATTAAAATATTTGCTGTCTGATTCCCCGTCATTTTACGTTCCATCCTTTTACCTCCTAGTTATATGCAATTCTATCCTTATTTCTATCTATAAGTTCTTTTATTCTCCTACTCTACTAATTCCCCTGAAAATTTAAGTCACCTTTTTTCTCTTTCATACCATCTGACTTTTATGAAAAAAGTGTTTCATCTAATAATTGTTTTAACTCATTATATTGAAGAATTGCCTTTTCACCATCCGCCTTACGAACTGTCATCTCTACACGGAATGCCTTACGCTTCAGTTCTTTATCACTTTCTACAAGTTTTTTTATTGTTTCTGCAAACATTTCAGCCTTGTCCCAGTTTTCCATTTCAATACAAATAATTAATTTTTCCATTGTATTTTTTATTTCTTTTTTATTTTCATCCGATCCCAAACGATATATTTCTTCTATATCATACATCTCTTCATCTATATCAGATATTTCTTTTCTGGAACCCCCATCATATACAAATTTTCCAGAAGAATATGCCTTTCTATTTTCCCATTCACTTTCTACTTTCTTTACACGAATTGAGAATGAAAATGTACTTCCTTTGCCCTTTTCACTTTCCACATGCACTTCTCCGTCCATTAATTCAACCAACTCTTTTACAATCGTAAGACCTAAACCACTTCCACCAAAACGTCGCGTGATAGATGCATCTACTTGTGAAAAGCTCTTAAATAATTTGTCCATATCTTCAGGTGCAATTCCAATCCCTGTATCCATGACCATGAAAAACAATTCAACCGTATCATTTATTTCCATTGTTTTTACTACATCAACCACAATCTGTCCCATAGATGTAAATTTTACCGCATTGTTAATCAAATTGGTTAAAATCTGTGTAATACGTAGTTCATCACCAATAATACGATCTGGAATCTCAGGTGAGATATTTAATAATAATCTCAACCCTTTTTCATTAATCTGATTCATATTCATTGCTATAATTTTGTCCATAGCCTGTCGAAATGAAAATTCTCTCTCTTCTAAAGTGAATTTTCCTGCTTCTAACTTTGAAAAATCTAATAAATTATTAATGATTTCAATCATATTGCTACAACACATATGAATAATATTAATTGATTCTCTTTGTTGTGCATCCAATTCCGTTTCTAATAAATTTTTGGATATTCCCATAATGCCGTTTACAGGTGTTCGTAATTCATGCGTTACATTAGATACAAATTCATTTCGAACCTTTGTTGCGGCTTCCCCCTTTTCTTTTGCCTTTACCATATCTTTAATAGCGCCAACTTGTTGTGAAGTATCAATCGCACAACACATTCCAAAAAAATCATCCTCATTTTTTATGATAATTTTTAAATCTACATCAAAACAAGTCTGATTTTTTCTATAGGCAACCGTTTCGATACTTTTACCTTGTATGGATGTTTCTTTTTCTTCCTCTACAACGCAAACCTTCCCATCCATCTGTGTTAATGCTTTAGGAAAAATTTTACCTATAGAAATATCTTTTAATGTGTCTGCATACCCAAGTTCCTGTTCTGCTTTTTTATTTGCTTGAATAATCGTTCCATCTTCAGAAAAAAGAATCAGTAACTCCATGCTTTCATCCATTAAGTACTTCCATTTTTTTTCTAACCCTGTATTCATCCCCCTGAACGCCTCCTCATACTCTATTTATACACACAATCTTCACTCATACAACTGCCACACACATACAATTTCAAAGATTAGTTATGTATATTAAAACTTTATTATTCACAATTCGTGATTTATTTTCTATTTCATCCCCACAAACTATTGACATACATATATTTCTTGTTATATAATGAAAATAATCAAGAAAAGTACACGTATTGTAACGTTACTATCAAGGGAGGTTTTTTATGAATTTCAATGTTCGTTTAAAACAATTACGCCAAAAGCATAAGCTTACACAAAGTGAATTAGCAGATATTTTAGGTTTAAAACCAACCGCTATTTCTAATTATGAATCCAAAAGAAATGAGCCATCATTTGATAAATTAATTGCTCTTTCCAAACACTTTGATGTTTCTTGTGACTATTTGCTAGGTGTATCTGATGCCTATCTTCCCATTGGTGGAGAAGTATTAGATAAAGATATCATCAACTTTTTCAATTTATATCAACAATTGGACGAGAAACGTTCCAAGGAACTTTTATCCTATGCTGATTATTTACTTTATTTACAAGAAAAGGAAAAAGAAAAAACTGATGATAACAACGACAAATAATAGTTGTATCATTTTAACAAAAGGGAAACATCCACGACAATATCGTGGATGTTTTTTTGCAGGTAACGAGCCAAAGTCCACGCTTACATAAGACTCTGGCAACTACCACTAAACTATCAAAACTCGCAAGTCATGTTTCTAATAGTTTACTGTGCCTTTCCGCAACAGAATTTATATTTTTTACCACTTCCACAAGGACATGGATCATTTCTACCAATCTTTTTGTCTTTAATTACAGTTCCAGACATTTTTTGTTCCTTATATAATTGTGATCTTCTCTCTTTTGTCAATAAATTATCCCATGCTGGTAATTCATATAACCAATCTGCACGAGCTGCTACCATATTGTAATATAACTTTTCTTTATCAAATCCCAAATTAACCTGTGTATCTGCTTCCATAGTTTCAATTGGATTTTCTTCCTTCAAACTTTCATTGATTCCATCCAAAAAACCAACCATAATTGTTAAATCAACACCATATTTATCGGCTAATTCTGCTACTGTTCCTGTTACTACTTCATCCGGATTTGCTAAAATCTGTTCATAAATTCCCTTTTCCAGATTAAAATATGTAGCCCAAAACATCTGTCCCTTTTTTGTATTTGCTTCTTGTCCATAGGCGAACTGACGCCATTGTGTTAATAAACTCATCTTTCTATCCTTTCTCTCTGTAAATATATTTCGTCACTTTCCCACTTATTATACCATATTTTACTTAATTATTTCAATCTCTATTTCTCTTAAAACAAAGCTTACAAGCATTTTAGAATGATAGAGGCAAAAAAGTCGCGATACCATAAAAGTACCACGACTTTTCAAGGGGAGGATAAGTATTTCCATTTATCTTTTGTACGGAAAGCAAAGGGGGATTTTGCTTTCCATTCTCCGATATTCTCGGATTATTATTAATTATAATCCATTGTAAAAAAAATATACCTTATTCTTCTTGTATTTTATTCCATATACATTTATACTTTTCAAGTAGGAACGCACATATATACGCAAAATTTAATAATAGAAAGGATTTTTATTATGAAAAAAACAAAACGAATTTTAGCTCTCATTGGTGCTCTATTCTTTATTGCTCTATATGGGTTCACATTAATTGTAGCTATTTTTGATTTTCCATATAAAGTAGCCATATTACAAACATGCATCTATTCTTCTTTATTTATCGCACTTTTTATTGCTGCCTTTACAGGCATTCTCAATTTATTAAAGAAATTAAATGGTTCTGATTCATCCGATAACTCTAAAACAAACTAAAAAGGTAAAAAATCCCAAACATTTTTCCATTTGTTTGGGATTTTTTCTTAGTCTGCTTCTCTACGAATGCGTTCCATATGCTTCTTGGTATCTTTTTCTTTTCCATTTTCTGATAAATGATAAAATTCTCGTCCAACCAACTCATCCGGCAAATACTGTTGCTTAACATAATGATTTTTGTAAGAATGCGCATATAAATATCCGGTCCCATGATTTAATTTTTTAGCTCCCGGATAATGTGCATCTCGTAAATGATTGGGAATTGTCACAATCTGCTGTTCCTTTACTGCCTCCATAGCTTCATCAATTGCCATAATTGCACTATTACTTTTTGGTGCTGTCGCCACATAAGTAGCCGCCTGTGCCAATACAATCCTCGCCTCCGGCATACCAAGACGCTCTACCGCCTGCGCAGCAGCTGTTGCAACAACCAAAGCGTTGGGATCTGCATTAGATACATCCTCTGCTGCGCATATCATAATTCTTCTTGCAATAAAGGTAATGCTTTCCCCCGCATAAAGCATTCTTGCCAGATAATATACCGCAGCATCCGGATCCGAGCCCCTCATACTTTTTATAAATGCAGAAATGGTATCATAATGGTTATCTCCAGTTTTGTCATAGCGTACTGCACGTTTCTGAATACATTCTTGCGCTACTGGAAGCGTAATATGAATTTTCCCATCTTCTCCACGTTCTGTTGTAAGAACTCCTAATTCAATTGCATTTAATGCTTTTCTGCCATCTCCATCTGCCATCTCACTTAAAAAGTCCAACGCTTCCTCTGTAATAATTGCATGATATGCACCAAGACCTCTTTCCATATCGGTTAATGCCCTTTGAATCAGTTGTTGAATATGTTCTTTTTTTAAAGTTTTCAACTCAAAAACAATAGAACGGGAAATTAACGCACCATTCACCTCGAAATAAGGATTTTCTGTTGTGGCACCGATTAAAATAATCGTACCATCTTCTACAAATGGTAACAAATAGTCCTGCTGCCCCTTGTTAAAACGATGTATCTCATCTACAAATAGTATGGTTCGTTTTCCATACGCTCCTAATGTCTGTTTTGCATTTTCTACTACATTTTCCATATCCTTTTTACCTGCAGATGTAGCATTGATTTGACAAAACTCAGATTTTGTAGAATTAGCAATCACTTTTGCAATTGTTGTTTTTCCCGTTCCTGGTGGACCATAAAAAATAATAGACTGTAATTTATCTGCCTTGATTGCTCGATATAACAATTTATCTTTTCCTAATATATGTTCCTGCCCAACAACCTCTTCTATTGTTCTTGGTCGCAATCTAGAAGCAAGCGGACTCTCTTTTTGTAACGTATTTGTTCTCATATATTCAAATAAATCCATGTTTTTTTCCTTCCCTTACATTTGTTTAACTACACAAGATTTACCCACTTTCAAAATTCTTTTGTCTTTTGTTTTCCCGCATGTTATACTTAAGCTGTCGTTAAAAAACAAAGTAATGTACTCTCAGAATCTCTTTTTGCTCAATTTTGTCAGATATGCACAAATTTATGAGGCATACGTGGAGCGTACGTTGATAAAATTTGTGCGTAACTGGCGGGAAATCAACCACAAAAGTGGGCACAAGAGAGCTTCCGAGAGTACATAGTCTTAAAAAGGAGGTACTCTATGTCTATTCCTAAGGATCCTGTTATGTTATTAAGCTATGTTAACACACAATTGCGTGATCATTATTCTACTCTGGATGACATGTGCACAAGTCTCAGTCTTGAAAAACAGGAAATCATTTCTTCTTTACAGGGAATCGATTATGTTTATGCCAAAGACCAAAATCAATTTATCTAATATTTTTCTTTGTTCAGAAGGCTTGTAGGATTCCACTCTTGCACTCTCTTCTGAACAAAGTATTTCATCACTTCTACCCTTATTCTGTCTTTACAATCTCCACGATTTCCTTTTCCATCCGGATATATTCTACTGGTTCCTCTTCCTCTTCTTCCCATAGTCCCTTTCCAGCAGTAGCTTCCGTCAATTTCTTTTTAAATGCATGGTACACCTCATTGGGAAGTACCGCAATGATTGCTACTACATCCGTATAAGTTATATCTAACACGGGAATATCCATCTCTCCCATAACATATTGTATCTTCCCAAGTCCATTATAATCGGTTTTTAGTTGTATTTTTCTTCCTTTCCGACGTTCTGTTATAACAGCATTTTCAAGTCCCGATTTAGTTGCAGCGGAATAAGCACGGACTAGCCCGCCAGTTCCTAAAAGAGTTCCTCCAAAATATCTTGTGACAACTACTAAAGTATTATGAATATCCTCTCCTAAAAGAACCTCCAAAATAGGCTTCCCTGCTGTACCAGATGGTTCTCCATCATCACTAAAGCGTTGTAATTGCTGTTTTTCTCCAAGTACATACGCATAACAGTTATGCCTCGCATCCCAATACTGCTTTTTCAATTCTTCAATATGTTGTAGTGCGTCTTCTTCTGTTGCAATCGGAAATACATGAGCTATAAAACGAGATTTTTTCTCTATCACTTCTCCCTGTCCATTCTTATAGACTATCTTATATGCATTTTGTTCCATCTTCTGCTCCTTTATTTGTCACATAGAAAAAGGGCCCTGTTTTGTCAGCCCTTTCCATTTTTCTCTCTCAATTTACCTTTACAATAAAATTATTATACCATCTTTTTTCCAGATTATCTACCTATACTTTCACTTAAAAAATCATACACAACCTCATTTAACACACATGGCGTAATTTGATTTCGAATCATAATATCTAATATTTGTTCCGCATCCTCCTTATTTTCAACAAACCCCCCAGTCCGTTCTCTTTCAACCAATTCCTCTTCAATTTCTTTTTCAACGCAGATTCCATATTTTGCATATTCATCATCAAAACTCTCCAAAAAATATGTAATCAATGCCTCTAAGCCATTGTCCTGTATGATTACTTCAAATCCCTTGCATTCCATATTCATGTTATCCACCCCTTCTTTTTTACCCCATTTACATTATATATATCGGATTTTTAAGCAAAAAACTTAGTATTTTGAATAATGCTGCTCTTTCATTTAAATAGTGACCACGGATTTTTCTACGATTCCCTTTTATCTATTGTTGCTTTACTATATTTCAAATATTTGATATAATAATACGGTATTTGCACTTTTCTGTAAATGCATATAAATTCATGCAATAACGCATTTATACTAATACATTTAGTTCTATATATGATCTCGTTATCTGTTTGTTTATTTGGAAAGGACGATTTTATAATGAATTTTTCTAAAAGAGAAATCCAAAAAAAGCAACAAAAATTACGCTCTTCTTCAACCAAAATTTGTTCGAAACTAAAATTTTGGCTATTTCGGATATGTGTATTTTCCTTTATTGGCATATTTCTTATTTCATGCAGTGCATTAAAAGGACTCTTACAAGGAATCTTAGATAGTTGTCCTTCTTTGGATCACACTAGTATTGAACCAGAAAATTTTGTTTCCACCATATACGATAATAACGGAAAAGAAATCTATCAGTTAATTGGATCAAACGCAAATCGAATTTTTGTTTCTTTTGACCAGATCCCTCTTCAACTACGCCAAGCCTTTATTGCAATTGAAGATGAACGATTCTATTCTCATAAAGGAATTGATATAAAAGGAATTGCTCGTGCCGGAGTATCTACCTTTTCCTCCGGTGGTCTTGGTCAAGGTGCAAGTACCATTACACAACAATTATTAAAAAATGTACTTTTTTCTGGTGGAAACGAACATAGCACCGCCGAGAAACTACAGCGAAAAATACAAGAGCAATATTTAGCACTGAAATTAGAAAAAAGTACTCAAAAAGATGTTATCTTAGAAAATTATTTAAACACTATCAATTTGGGTCAAAATACATTAGGCGTACAATCTGCTTCTTTACGTTACTTTAATAAAGATGTTAGTGAGCTGACTTTATCAGAGTGTGCTGTCATCGCCGGAATAACAAAAAATCCGTCTAGTCTAAACCCAATCAGCTATCCGGAAAATAACAAAAAACGTAGAAAAAATGTATTAGATAAAATGTTAGAATTATCTATGATCACTAAAAAAGAATATGATACTGCTCTAGCAGACGATGTTTATAAGCGTATCCAAAAGGTAAATAAAAAGAAAACAAAAGCGGCAAATACTTCTACTTCTTATTTTACAGATGCAGTTATTGATTCTGTACTACAGGATTTGCAAAGCGAATTAGGTTATAGTTCCAAGCAGGCCTCAAATCTCTTATACCGTGGTGGCCTAAATATTTATACAACCCAAGATGAAAAAATGCAAAAAATTTGTGATACTGTAACTTCCGATGCCTCTTTGTATCCAAAAGGCACCGCTTATTCGTTCACATATCGTCTTTCAATTGTAGATAAAAACAAAAAAAGCTATAATTATGACGAAACAACATTAACCAATTACTTTAAATCAAAAAAACCTTCTTTTACGCTGTTGTTTTCCAGTAAAAAAGAGGCCAAAAAATATGTTGCACAATATCGAAAGCATGTACAAAAAAAAGGGGCAACCATCACAGGTGAAACACTTACCTTCACTTTACAGCCACAAATTTCTTTTGTATTACTAGATCAATCAACAGGATATGTCAAAGCATTGGTCGGCGGTAGAGGGCAGAAATATGCAAGTCGTACCTTAAATCGAGCAACTTCTACTACTCGCCAACCAGGTTCTACCTTCAAAGTTTTATCTGCTTATTTACCTGCAATTGATAGTAAAAACATGACTCTCGCTACTGTTTATGATGATGCACCATACAATTATCCCGGAACACACCTTGCTGTTCGAAACTGGTACAGCAGTGGTTACCGTGGATTGACTACAATACGAACTGCAATCAAAGACTCTATGAATATCATAACCGTCAAAACGCTTGCTGATGTAACACCGAAAAAAAGTATGACTTACCTTAAAAATCTAGGTTTTACAACCTTAGTAAGTGACAGTTCCAAGCCTGCTAATGATATGAATCTTTCTGCAGCATTAGGCGGCCTAACTTATGGCGTGACAAACTTTGAGGCTACCGCAGCTTATGCAGCTATTGCCAACAAAGGCGTTTATAAAAAACCAATTTTGTACACAAAAGTGGTAGATCACAATGGAAAAGTACTTTTAAAAAATTCTACTAAAGGCAAACGAATTATAAAGGATTCCACTGCTTATTTATTAACCAGTGCAATGGAAGATGTGGTAAATTCCGGTACTGGTACAGCAGCACATTTTTCTAATTCTTCCATGCCTGTAGCCGGAAAAACAGGAACAACTTCCGATAATGTCGATGCCTGGTTTATTGGTTACACACCATATTATACGGCAGGAATATGGACAGGATATGATAACAACACTAGTCTTTCAAACACAACCTATCACAAAATAATTTGGCGATCTATCATGGAGAAAATTCATAAAAATCTGCCACACAAAACATTTAAACGACCTAGTTCAATTTCAACCGCAATCATATGCACGAAATCTGGAAAACTTGCTAGAAAGGGTGTTTGTGACAAGGCACCTGGAGGCTCTACAGTAAAAAAAGAATACTTTGCCGGACAAGGTCCTACCGACTACTGTGATGTGCATATGGCAGTAAATATTTGTTCGATATCCGGACAAGTTGCTAGTTCTTCCTGTCCGCGAAGTGCTATTCGAACATCAATTCGTCTAAAAAAGAACGAACATGGTACTATAACAGCAGATAGTCCTTATGTAATTTCATCGGGACAACTTACATCTCTCTGCCATTATCATAAAAAAACATCTACTAACATTTTAACACAAAATGACTTAGCCTCTTCTAATACAAAAAAGAAAGATACGAAAACGAAACCTTCTAAAAAAGGAACTGTAAAAAAGAAGAAAGGAGAATAATGATGACACAACATACATTTGGCTTTATTGGATTTGGATTAATTGGAGGCTCTATAGCCAGAAACTTACGCAGCCTTTATCCAAACGCTACACTCCTTGCATACAATTATAACCCTCAAAAAACAAACCCAAACCTACTCTTAGCACAAAATGAAGGTACTTTAAACCGCATTGTAACAACATTTGAAGATGGTTTTTCCGATTGCGATATTATTTTTCTTTGTGCGCCGGTATTACGCAATATTTCCTATCTTCCAGCTTTAAAAAAAGTAATCAAAGCAGATTGCATCCTAACAGATGTCGGTAGTGTAAAAGGAAATATTCATCGTGCTATCACTGAGCAAAATATGGAACGAAATTTTATTGGCGGACATCCTATGGCTGGCTCAGAAAAAACCGGTTATCAAAATTCAACAATACAGCTATTGGAAAATGCTTTCTATGTATTAACACCAACTGCAAAAACACCCGAATTTATGATTAATACTATGAAAAAACTTGTTACAGATATTGGTGCTATTCCTATTGTACTCCAACCAGAAAACCATGATGATATTGTAGCTGCCATCAGTCATGTACCGCATATTATAGCTGCCTCATTAGTAAATATGGTCCGTGAACACGATGATGCCAAAGAACATATGCATGCACTGGCTGCTGGCGGTTTTAAGGACATTACACGAATTGCATCTTCTTCCCCTGTTATGTGGGAAAATATTTGCCTTACAAATTCAGACAGTATTACCCGCTTCATAGACCTTTATATTCAATATATGACAGATATGAAAACTGCAATAGAACAAAAAGATGGCACTTTTATAACCCAATTTTTTGAAAACTCAAAACAATATCGCGATTCTATCCCTACCAAACCTATGGGAGCTATTACAAGTACCCACGATCTTCATATTGATGTAATGGATAAAAAAGGTGAAATTGCCATTATTGCAACTATTCTTGCCAGTCACGATGTCAGTTTAAAAAATATTGGCATTTCTCATAATCGTGAAGACAGCAGTGGCGTACTATGTATTGAATTTTATGACGAAACCTCTCTTTTAAAAGCGGAAGAAGTACTACATTCATACAATTATGTTACATATTCTTCACACGACAAACAACTCTAATATGCTTCAAAGGGAGTCAATGATATTGGCAATCTGCGCTGCTACTTGCTTATATAAAAGTGGTACTGCGTGCCTTACGAGGTACGTGGCTTGCACCCCGCACCTCGCGCAAGAGTGCTCACCGCCTAAAGGCAGTGGGTTTTCTTGCTTTTTTATAAATTGGACAAATCTACGGCAACTCCCTAGATTCCTAAATCATGAGGAACCTTTCTGTAAAGTAAAAAAATAGTGTATTTTATCCAAAAGATAAAATACACTATTTTTTTACTTTCATTTAACAAATAAACATTGCATCGCCAAATGAGAAAAAGCGATATCCCATATCAACGGCTTCCTTATACGTTTCTAATACATGTTCACGTCCAGCCAATGCTGAAACCAACATTAGTAATGTAGATTCTGGCAAATGGAAATTGGTAATCAAGCAGTCCAATACCTTAAATTTATACCCTGGATAAATAAATATATTTGTTTCTCCACTACATGGTTTTAGCATTCCATCTTCTGTCGCAGCAGACTCAATCGTACGGCAACTGGTAGTTCCGACACAAATGATTCTACCACCTTCCTTTTTCGTCTGATTGATCAGCTCTGCAGCCTGTGCATCAACTTGATAAAACTCAGAATGCATGTGATGTTCCTTCACATTATCCACCTTAACCGGGCGAAATGTTCCTAATCCTACATGAAGTGTTACATAAGCCAATCGAACTCCCATTCCTTCAATCTCTTTTAACAGTTCTTTTGTAAAATGAAGTCCTGCTGTAGGTGCTGCTGCCGATCCCTCATACTTTGCATATACAGTCTGATAACGATTTTTGTCCTGTAACTGATGCGTAATATATGGTGGCAATGGCATTTGTCCCAGTTGATCTAATATTTCTTCGAAAATTCCATCATAAGAAAATTGAATCAAACGATTTCCTTCTTCTTCAATTGACAGTATCTCACAGGATAGCAAACCTCCACCAAATATAATTTTTGCTCCTGGACGAGCCTTTTTTCCTGGTTTTACTAAAGTCTCCCAAATATCATTCTCTCGACGTTTTAATAATAGGATTTCAACCTTTGCACCAGTTCCCTCTTTTTCACCAATGAGTCTTGCTGGAATTACTTTTGTATTATTTAATACCAGACAATCCCCCGGCTTTAAATAATTTTTTATATCTTTAAAAATATGGTGTTCCCGTTTCCCCGTTTCTTTATTCAACACTAATAATCTTGAACTAGAACGGTCCTCTAAAGGATCCTGTGCGATCTGTTCCTGTGGCAGATCAAAATAATAATCCTTTGTCTGTAATCCTTTTTCCTGCATTGTAAATTCCGCACTCCTTATCCATATGATAAAACATTTTATATGCTCTTTGTAAAAATGCTTTTCTTTTCTCTGCTATCCACAATGTATCTATTATACATTAGTCCCTGATAAAAGTAAAGGAACAGAGTATGACTAAAAATCACTGAGTAAGTTTTTAATGTTTAGCATTCCCCACCCCTGTTTATCATGAGGCAGTCCCAAATCAACCGCTTTATTTTTTAAACGAATTTTTACCTCACGATTTGTCATTTCTGGATATTTTTGCAATAACAAGCCTACCGCTCCTGAAACAATTGGTGTTGCCATTGAAGTACCACTTTTTACAGTATAAAATTGACTTCCTCCTCCATAAAAAGAAAAGGAACTTTTCAATTTCCAATTACTACTGCAACTAATAATATTACTTCCTGGCGCTACCAAGTCAGGCTTCTTTATACAAGATTTTGTCGGTCCCCTACCGGAATAATTCTTCATTGTTCTTCCATTTAAAATAATTTCTTCAGTATCATCACATGCTCCTACTGTAATAATTTTTCTGCTGTTTCCAGGTGCTCCAATACTTCCAGGAGTAGGACCATTATTTCCTGCTGCTACACATACAACCATTCCTGCATCCCAAAGCGCATTGATTCCCTGCACTAATTCGGAATCTTCATCAATTTCTTCTTCCCTTCCAGAGCCAATGGAAATATTTACGATTCTTATTTTGTAACGATTTTTATTTTTAATAACCCAATCTACCCCTTGTAACACATTTTCCACCGTTCCATTTCCTAAATGGTCCAGTATTTTTATAACAATAAAATGACTTTCCGTTGCTATGCCTCTGTATTTTCCTAACGATGCAGTACCCATTCCACCAGCAATTCCTGCCACATGAGTACCATGTCCATTATCATCATAAGCTCCACTTTTGTGATTGATAAAATCTCTAAATATAACTATTTTCCCATCCACTCTAAAATCCGGATGTCCTGCTGCAATACCGGTATCAAACAATGCTATTCCCATATTCTTTCCTGTATATTGCTTCATTATCGCATCCTGCAATCCAATTAATCTTCTTGCCCGTTCCACATAATCACATCCCTTCCCGTTTTCCCTTTCTGTTCCATTTGGTGCTTATGCGAAAAAAATTTTGTTATTACCTGTTATTCTTTTATAGTATGCATTCTTTGTTTGTGCGTGTATTCTATGAAAATACTAATTTCTAAATACTAGTTCTAATTTATTCCACACTTTTTTACTCGACTAAAAACAAATATCTTTTTCTTAACTTGTACTTTTTTTCTACAATAGGAAAGAGTCCAAGCTGTACTGCATAGAATGTCATTGTAAAAAGATTTTGGAGGCTCAATATGAGTGATTTAGCAGCAACAAATTGTAACACAGGATGCGGATGCAACAACGATGGAGGAGGCACTTGGATTATTTTAATCCTTATCTTACTCAGCTGCTGTGGCAATAACAATAGTTTTGGTAACTTTGGCTGTGGATGTGGCAACAATGACTCTAGCTGCATCATTTGGATTTTACTTATCCTTTGCTGCTGCGGCAACGGCAATTCATTCTGCTAGGCAAAACACATAGATAAACAAAGTAGTCCCTGACTATCTCTTTGTACTATTCTTATATGACCTTATTCTCATTCTTTTGTTTGATAAACCAAAAGAATACTCTGTTCCATTTTAGACAGTTGATATATGGTCAAATCTATAATTCTTACTGAAAAGCAGGCCGAAAGTTTTTCTACTTTCGGCTTGTTTTCCATACATACACAACACTTTGGTCTACAGGTTAGTATTCTTCTATTTTGTATAATTAAAGTTTTTTATTTGTCCACTCATCATATTTCTTTTTTTCATACTTTTTCATTTTTTTATTCTGTTCCTTACATCCTCCCTTTTTACAATGCATACACTGCATATCTATTTCATAAATGGTATTATCCTCAATAACAAGGACATCCTGATCTTCCATAGATTTCTCCATTTTGCATTCTCCCTTTATCCTTTCTACTATATTTTATGAAGTATTTTTAGTTTTGTCCTTCTTTCCTTGCAACCTTTTTTTATTTTTTATATAATTAGTAAGATAGCAAACAAAAAACAGTTCTACACTGTTTCAACAAAAGAAAGGTTGTGAATTTATGGCAGGTTCCAGTTATGGTACAATATTCAGAGTATCCACATGGGGCGAATCCCATGGAAAAGGGGTCGGTGTTGTAATAGATGGATGTCCGGCAGGACTTTATTTGAACGAAAGTATGATTCAACCCTACATGAATCGTAGAAAACCAGGAACAACAAAATATTCTACTCCTCGTAAAGAAGATGACGAGATTGAAATTCTTTCTGGAGTATTCGAAGGGCGAACAACCGGAACGCCAATTTCATTGATGGTTCATAATAAAACGCAACGCTCACAAGATTATAGTGAAATTGCAAGCTATTACCGACCAGGTCATGCAGATTATACATTTAATCAAAAATATGGTTTTCGTGACTACCGCGGTGGCGGACGTTCCTCTGGTCGTGAAACGATTGCACGCGTTGCTGGAGGTGCGGTTGCTTCTCTTATTTTAAAAACAATTGGTATTGAAGTAAGTGCTTATACAAAAGCAATCGGTCCAATCGAAATTGATTACAATAAATGCAGTAAGGAAAATATTTTTAAAAGTCCACTCTACATGCCTGATTTAGATGCCTCTTCTAAAGCAGAGGACTATCTCATGGAAACGATGCAAAAACAGGATTCTGCTGGTGGTATTGCTGAGTGTATCATAAGTGGAGTTCCTGCTGGTATTGGAGAAACGGTATTTGAAAAGTTAGATGCTAATCTTGCAAAAGGTATCATGTCTATTGGTTCCGTTAAGGGCGTAGAAATTGGTGCTGGTTTTAATGCAGCTACTATGCTTGGTTCGCAAGATAATGATAATTTTTATACCAATGAAAGTGGTATCCACAAATTTAGTAATAATGCCGGAGGAATTTTAGGAGGATTAAGTGATGGTTCTGAAATAATTCTACGAGCTGCATTTAAACCAACCCCTTCTATCTCTGCAACACAACAAACAATTACAACAAATGGCGAAAATATAAATGTAAGTATTAAAGGACGTCATGATCCAATTATAGTTCCTCGTGGTGTTGTTGTAGTTGAATCTATGGCTGCAATGACTGTTTTAGATTTACTATTCTTAAATATGAGTGCCCGCATGGACAAGTTTACAGAATTTTACAAAAAGTAACACCATAAAAAGTTTTCCTTAAGAAAGCGAGGCAAAGACAATATTAGGTTAGCCGAAAAGCACTGCACATTGCCACAGGACGCCTTTGATCTGCAAAGCATTTTTCTACAAAGCAAAATACCGACCTTCAAACATTAAGCCTTTCATTTAATGTCTGAAGATCGGTATCATTCTTTATTGTTATATTTATCTGATTCTTTCTGTTAATCCTAGCTTTTTTTGTACCTTTCGTAATGTCTTCATAGACACATACTGCGCCTTTTCATCATTCGCCTTAATAACACTATCAATGTAACTCTTATCCGCTTCTAATTCCTTCATACGTTCCTGCAATGGCTTTAACATAGATACTACAGCCTCTCCTACTGCAAGTTTAAAATCGCCATATCCCTTACCATCAAATTCTCTTTCGATTTCCTCTCTTGTCTTTCCCGTTGTTGCACCATAAATATCCATAAGATTGCAAATTCCTGGCTTATCTTCTGCATAACGAACCTCACTTCCAGAATCCGTAACGGCTCTTTTAAACTTTCGAATTATCGTATCTGGATCATCTAATAAATAAATACTTGCATTTATATTTTCATCTGACTTAGACATCTTCTTACTTGGATCCTGAAGACTCATGATTTTGGCACCATCTTTTCCTAAATAAGCCTCTGGAATGGTAAACACATCTCCATATATATTATTAAATCGATTCGCAATATCCCTTGTTATCTCTAAATGCTGCATCTGGTCTGCACCAACTGGAACTACATCTGCCTGATATAATAAAATATCTGCTGCCATCAATACCGGATATGTAAATAATCCTGCATTTATGTTATCTGCATGTTTTGCGGACTTATCTTTGAACTGTGTCATACGACTAAGTTCTCCCATATAAGTAAAACAATTTAACAACCATGCCAATTCGGAATGACTGGAAACATGCGACTGAAAATAGATACAATTTTTTTCAGGGTCCAGTCCCGCTGCAACGTATAACGTATATAACATTCTAGCTCTTTTACGAAACTCTGCCGGTTTTTGTCTCACTGTTAATGAATGTAAATCCATTACACCATAAAAGCATTCATACTCATCTGTTAATGAAATCCAGTTTTTCAAAGCACCGAGATAATTTCCTAACGTTAAATTACCGGTAGCCTGCATTCCACTATATAAAATTTTCTTATCTCCTATCATCATAAATCTCCTTATATTCACCTTTTTCAATTATAATACATTTTACATACCTTTAAGTGTAACACATCTATATAACTTTCGTCAAATTGTCTTTTTATTGTTCTCCTTATTTTTTTATGCTATAATAACTACATTCGCTTTTTGAAATATATAAAAGCGTATCGAAAATTTTATCCATACAACAGTAGCACTTATATTGAAGAGAGAGAGGTTTTCACATGAAAGAAATTGCAAGTTTTACCATAAACCATTTAAAATTACTCCCTGGAATCTATGTTTCCAGAAAAGATGCCATTGGTTCAGAAATGGTCACTACCTTTGACATTCGTATGACCCGACCAAACTTTGAGCCTGTTATGAACACGGCTGAAATGCACACCATAGAGCATCTGGCAGCAACATACCTTCGCAATCACCCAGACTATGCTTCTAAAACGATTTATTTTGGTCCTATGGGTTGTAGAACCGGTTTTTATCTTTTATTAGCAGGAGACTATACATCAAAGGATATTGTTCCTCTTATAACATCCTTATTTGAGTTTATCCGTGATTTTGAAGGACAAGTACCAGGTGCTGCAGCTTTTAATTGCGGAAACTATTTAGATATGAATTTGCCAATGGCTAAATATCTTGCAAAACATTTTCTGGATACCATCTTATACAACATAGATGATACACACTTAATTTATCCTGAAGCGTAAGTAGTTCTAACAATCCTTCTTTTTGCATAACATTACTTATAAATGTTTAAAAAGCAAAAAGGAGGATTTTTTGTGTCTGAAAATCAAAATTCATCTTACCAACATGTTGTTGATTTAATGAATGCTGCACTTCCATTTATTAATCAAAAATCCAAGACAACCATGGAAGTATTTATCAAAGCAGGTGAATTAATGGACTCATTCTCAGCCAGTTCATCATCCGATCTTCATGCCTGTGATATATCTGAAACACCCACAGATTATGAAGGTCTCTTTCTCAGTCTTCAGGAAGTTAGCACCCCTAAGGAATCAGAAATTATCAATACTCTGCTGAATTATTTTAAAGCACAGAAATTGTATCGAACTTATAACAGCATGAAAGATATTCTTCCGCCAAAAGAAAGCGGAAATTTTACAAGAAATCAATTATTTCCTATGATTGAGCATTTTTTCGAATCATACCAAAACAACAAGGAAAGGAGCTGAGTGCTATGAGCAATTCAGATTGGACAAACAATCCCGTATGGAATCAAATAAATCCACACAAAAAACAATTTATTACAAATTTTCTGAAACAGGCAGATCAACTAACTCCTATACAGGCCCTTCCGCTTTTCATGGACCTTCAAAAACAAATGCAGGAGAAAAATTTAACATTTACCAAACAAGAAGTTTCTTTAATTATGGAAGCAATCAGCACACAGCAATTATCTCCACAGGAACAACTTGCCTACCAAACTATAAAGCAAATGCTTTAGTCCATGCTATTTCATAACACATAGCTACAATACTTTCATTTATCTAAGAAAAGCCCCTTGCCAAAGAGCAAAGAGCTTTTCTCAGGTCAAGCGGATATTCGCAATCCGCGTTGCTACTTGCTCATATAAAAGTTCAAGAGTCCCCACCGCCTAATGGCAGTGGGTTTTCTTGCCCTTTTATAAAGTTACTTTAAACTTTTATTCATCAAATTCTACTACCACATAATATCCCTGCTCATTATGTTTAATATCCTTTACAATTCCCTCTAACACACTAAGTCTGTCTCCAACTGCAACACAGCCAGACATGGCAACTGCTGGTTTTATAATATAATGATAATTTGCCGGACATGAGCGTTCCATCACTTCTACTTTCTGTCCTACTTCCACTAAATTCTGACGTTCCATTTTAAATTCCATCTCTCGCATCTTTTTAACCTCTTTTCTAATAAAACCATTTTACTTTTCAATATTCTATCTTTTGACATAAGGAAAAGACCACTCTTGCGAGTGGTCCTTCTTTTTCATACCTACAGACTGCTCGGTTTCCAAACAACTGTACTATTTCATTACAATATTAACAATTCTACCTGGTACATATATTTCTTTTACAATATTTCCAGTCAATTTATCAGAGATTGCTTCCTTTGCTTTTTCCAATACAGAATCCTTTGCCTCTTCTGCACCAATTTCAACAGTTCCTTTTGTCTTACCGTTAATCTGTACTGCAATCTCAATAGTATCTTCCTTCATTGCTGCTTCGTCGTATTCTGGCCATTTCTGCTCAAATACACCGCCTTCATTTCCTAATAACTCCCAAAGCTCTGCTGTCACATGTGGTGCAAATGGAGCCATAAGAACAATAGCTGTATTTAATGTTTCTAAATCTACTCCTCCGTTTTTCTTTGTTATTTCGATAAATTTATTATTGTACTCCATAAATCCACTGATAACTGTATTTAAGCTAAAGCTCTCCAAACGGGTAGTAATATCATAAACCATCTTATGACGTAACTTAATCATTTCATCTGTAGCAGCTACGTTTGCTTCTTTGCTATCTAATACCATCTTCCAGAAACGGTTGATGAAACGGTAAACGCCATCGATTCCTCTGTCATCCCATTCTGAGTCAAGTTCTGGTGGTCCTACGAATAATTCATAAAGTCTAAGTGCATCACAACCATAATCTCTTACCAAATCATCTGGAGATATTACATTTCCCTTAGATTTACTCATCTTAATACCATTCTTACCAGTAATCATACCCTGGTTGAACAATTTCTTAAATGGTTCATCAAAATCAATTGCACCAATGTCATGCAAGAATTTTGTGTAGAAACGAGAATACAGCAAATGCAATACGGCATGTTCTACTCCACCAATATACATATCTACTGGAAGATATTTATCCGCTTTTTCTTTAGAAACCAATTCTTCATTATTCTTATTGTCCACATAACGAAGGAAATACCATGAAGAACCAGCCCATTGAGGCATTGTATTTGTCTCTCTCTTTGCAGGTCCGCCACAACATGGACAAGTTGTATTTACCCATTCTGTAATATCTGCCAATGGAGACTCTCCTGTACCAGTTGGCTGATAGCTCTCCACTTCTGGTAATAATAATGGTAACTGATCTTCTGGAACAGGTACTGCTCCACACTTTTCACAATGTACAATTGGAATAGGTTCTCCCCAATAACGCTGTCTTGAGAATACCCAGTCACGTAATTTATAATTAGTTGTCTTCTTTCCAATTCCTAATTTTTCAATGATTTCAGGTGCTTCTTTCTTTAACTCTGCAGAATCTCTTCCTGTCCATTCACCAGAATTAATAACAATTCCTGACTCTGTATAGGCTTCTGTTAAATTTGGATTCTCTTTTCCGTCTTTTGAAATAACCTGAATAATTGGAATATTAAACTTGGTTGCAAATTCAAAGTCTCTATCATCATGCGCAGGCACACACATAATTGCACCTGTACCGTAATCAGCCAATACATAATCTGATAACCAGATTGGAACCTTAGCTCCATTGATTGGATTTATTGCATAAGAACCTGTAAATACACCAGTCTTTTCTTTGTCCTGCATACGGTCTACAGATGACTTTAAAGAAGACTGATAAATATACTCTTCCACTGCTGCTCTTGTCTCATCTGTTGCCAACTTCTTTGCTAAAGCATGTTCTGGTGCTAATACCATAAAAGTTGCTCCATATAAGGTATCTGGTCTGGTTGTATAAACTGTAATCGCCTCATCCATTCCATCAATCTTAAAGTCTACTTCTGCACCATGGCTTCTTCCGATCCAGTCAGCCTGCATTTTCTTTACTTTTTCAGGCCAATCCAATTTATCCAAATCATCTAATAAACGATCTGCATATTTTGTGATTTTTAACATCCACTGTCTTAAATTTTTCTTTGTTACATCGGCTCCACAACGTTCACATTTACCACCGACAACTTCTTCATTTGCAAGACCTGTCTTACAAGATGGGCACCAGTTAATTGGCATTTCTTTCTGATAAGCCAATCCTTCTTTGAACATCTTTACAAAAATCCACTGTGTCCACTTATAAAAATTAGGATCTGTTGTATTTACTTCCATGTCCCAATCATAAATAGCTTCGATTTCTTTAATCTGTCTTTTAATATTTGCAATATTGTCTGCTGTGGATTTTTCTGGATGTACTCCCATCTTTATGGCATAATTTTCTGCTGGAAGTCCAAAGGCATCCCATCCCATTGGATGAATAACATAATGTCCCTGAAGCATCTTATAACGACTCCAAACATCACTAATTACATAACCTCTCCAATGTCCTACATGCAGACCATTTCCAGAAGGATAAGGAAACATATCCAAGCAATAGTATTTTTCTTTTTTCCCATCATTTACATTGACTGGATGCTGCTCCCAATATTTTTTCCATTTCTTCTCTACTTCTTTGTGATTGTACACTGCTGCCATCTTACAACCTCCTAGTTTTCTTTTCATCTCTATCGCAATCTAATTCTATCCAAATCTGTAACAGACTGGAATTTCTACATTACACATACTTTTTATGATACCTCTATAAAGCCAATCTGTCAACCTTCCGCCTTTCATAAAGCACTATAACTTTGCCATATTGTTACACTTCTCGATCCAGTGAACTGTACTTTTTTCTTCTTTAATAATACACTTCCTGCAAAAATAGCCCCTTTGCCTCTGCAGCCTCCCCTGCTTTTTCCCTATCGCAACTCTCCAGAATTGTCTTCATAGTTTTCGGTTCTATTTCTCCTCGCCCAACCTGCATCAGTGTACCAACAATAATGCGTACCATTCTTGGCCAAAAATCATCCCCCTGTATAGTAATACTCATCTCATCGATTCCGGCATAAATATCAATATCATAAATCTCTCTGATTGTAGATTTCTTCATTCTTTTATTGTCTGAAAATGTCTTAAAGTCATGTTTCCCTATCAAATACTTTGCTGCATCCCGCATTTTTAAGCTATCCAGCTTATCAAAACTATAGTAATTATACTTTCTCTGAAAAACAGATGGTACATCTCCCATAGAAATCTTATACTCATACTTAAAAGATTTTGCAAGATAACTACTATGAAACCGTTCTGGTACTTCATCTACCTCCAGCACTGCAATATCCATCGGTAAAAAACGATTCAGATAATGTTTTATCTCATACATTTTCATATCTGTATTTGTCTTAAAATTGGCAATCTGTGCATACGCATGCACTCCTGCTTCTGTTCTCGCAGCTCCGATTACCTCAATTTTTTCTCCTTCCATCTTTTCCAATACACCTTCCAATTTATCCTGAATTGTATTACTTCCCTTTCTTGCTTGTTTCTGCCATCCATCATATCTGGAACCATCATATTCTAAAACCAAACGTATATTCCTCATACTTTTCCTGCCCTTTCTTATGGTAGTATCTGTTTTTCTTTTCATTATAACAATCCTCCCCTCCCTTTTCAATGCCAAAACATCTCAGTTTCTTTGCTTTCTTTTCCTATTTTCATGTGGTATAGTAAACAGTAATGAAAACAATAACACTTGGACTTTTTAACTATGATTTAGGTGTTACATTACACGTAGCTAATATGCAATAAAAAGAAAGGAGAACTTCCATGAGCTGGTACTGGAGAACAAAACCAAGAAGTATTATAAAAACAATCCAATGGTTTCCCTATTTTGGGAAATTGCAAGGACAAAACTGGAATGAGACAAGTACCTCAGTCAGTGCATTTAATCAAAAAAAAATCTATCCAGTCAGACGTTCCTATATATATCATGCACATGAAGAAGAAGATGGTTGGCTTTCTACAATTTCCTATGAGGATTATTTATCTGGTTCTTACGATAGAAAAGAAACAGAAAGTAATGGAAGAAATGATAAAAGCACCTATGAATTTTTAGGTTTTGGATACGTTTCCAAAAAAGGAAGCATAAACATAACGGAATGTGGTCATCAAATTATACAAAACCAATTTGACCAGGAACAATATTTAAAACAATTGCTAAAGCTTCATCTTCCAAATCCAATTCAAAAAATCAAATCTCCCTGCAAGCATCCAAATATTTTTCCAATGCAGCTTGTTTTATCAGCATTTACAAAGTACGAAAGCCTCAATCGAAGTGAGCTTGCACTTTTATTTGGTTGTGATGAACCAGCACAAATTCCTCATATGCTTGCAGCAATTGAAGATTTTAAAAGCCAGTATGACTTACTAACAAACAAACTGGACACCAAAAAAGTTAAACAACTTTTTTCCAGCATATATGAAACATACTATGGAAAACTACAAAATAAGGTAGATAGCTTCTACGATTATGCCGAGGCTTTGTCACGTTCCTTAGTCTATACCGGTTTATTTCGTTTATCTGGAAGAAGTCTTGCAACGAAGGTTCGAATAGCCACCCATGCAAAAAAGAAAGTAGAACTTCTCCAACGAACCTTTTCTTTTTCTTATCCGGATGAGATTTCGGATATTGATACCTATATGCAATGGTATGGTAGCAGCGACAATATAATGCTTCCGTGGGATAATGCCACCGAACGGCAAGAATTGATACAGGAAAAATTAACTGTTTTACAGGGACTTCTGTCAAAAAAAGAGGCACCTTCTCCAGTAAAGGATTACGAGCAAACTACTTTTGTCTCACAAGCTGACCTCAATCTACTACTTGCACAAACGCAAAAGACAGATAATATTTCAGCTCTAAAGAACATGGAAAAAACAATTGATAAAGCAATCACTAATCACAATGAGGATTACTTTATTCGCGTTGCATCCAAAACAGAAAAAGAGCGTCAATTTATCCTTGAAAAGTTTGATGATATTCTGGCAAATGATGATATGAGTGCACTTTGGCTAGAGGTAAATACTTGGAAATCATTGATTGCTGTGCAGGGGAAACATCGCATGAAACGAAATTTCAATATTGAAGAAGACCTTTCACCACGTAGCTTTGCCCCTGGAGTTGGAAACACACCTGATATGGAACTCTACTTTGATAATACAATTCTATTACCTGAGGTTTCCCTTATGACAGGTGTACGCCAGTGGGAACATGAAGCATCCAGTGTAATTGACCATGTACTCCATTTTATGGAACGAACACCTGATAAACAAGTATTAGGATTATTTATTTCTTCCCGCATCCACTTGCGTACTATGTGGCAATTCTTTTTATTAAACAGAGAAAGCTGGCTTGGGAAAAAAATTCCAGTAGTTCCCTTGACAATTCCACAGTATGTAGCAGTCATCCAACATTGCTACCAACAGGAATTACCAATAACAGAACTACTCACCTTTTTTGAATCCCTTTCCCTATCTGCCGAAAAAATGGCAGATTATCATTCATGGGAACAGCAGATTGCTAAAGCCGTAGATACGTTTACAGCCTAACATATTTTTCTTGTTTCATATATTAAAATTTGTTATAATAAAAATCGAACATATGTACACAATACATATTATTTCGTAACTATTCTATTGAATATAAAATATATATATTTGCGAGGCGTATTATATGAGTATAAAACCAAAAGAAAACAGACTTTCTCCGCTTTTGAAATATCCGGGCGGAAAAGAAAAAGAATTAAAATATATTTTACCAAATCTTCCTAAGAAGACTGCAAATTACTTTGAACCGTTTATTGGAGGTGGAGCAGTCTACTTTTCTCTAGACTGTAAACATTACTATATTAACGACAAATCCAGCGAATTAATTGACCTGTATGAAATGATTGCTGAACAGAATGAAGATTTTTTTTCTAAAATTTCCGGTATTAATAATAATTGGATGAATATTTCCAATTTAACAAAAAAACACGCAAAAAAATTGCGGGAAATTTATGAGCTGTATCGAACAAAAAAAATTGATAAGCAACAACTTTCTGACCAAACAACAGAGTTTTTGTGCAGCCATGCAGGAGAATTTAATGATCTGTTAAAAAGTAACTTTAACATAGCACTAGAAAATTTTATTACGGAACTAATAAAAAGCTACACAAACAAAGTAATTCGTATGGCATCCATTGAAGAAAAAAAAGGAACACTTTGTGAAGAGGATATTGCACAAAATATTGAAGGTGCCTTTAAAAATGCTTTTTATATGCATTTTCGCTACCTTTACAATCATATTGAAGAATTGCATATTTCAAAGCCTTTTGCTACTGCTATCTATTTCTTCATTCGTGAATTTTGCTATTCTTCCATGTTCCGATACAACAAAAGTGGAAAATTTAATGTTCCGTATGGCGGAATTTCTTATAACCAGAAAAATTTAAGCAAAAAAATTGCCTATTTTTCGTCTGCGGAATTAGTAGAACAATTAAAAAATAGCTGTATTTGTAATCAAGACTTTGAAGATTTCTTCCTTACACATAAACCGCACAAACAAGATTTTATTTTTTTGGACCCACCTTATGATACCGAATTTAGCACTTACGCCAACAATGCTTTTGGAAAAGCAGAACAAAAACGTCTTGCAAATTTTCTATTAAAAAAATGCAAAGCAAACTTTATGCTGATTATTAAAAATACAGATTTCATTTTATCCCTCTATGAACCAGGGACGCAATGTGCCAATGGGAACACATTACATCTGCATAAATTTGATAAAAAGTATTTTGTAAGCTTTCAGGATCGTAATGATAAGAACGCACAACATCTATTAATTACAAATTATGCAATCGATTAACATTTATTTCAGCTATGTAAACTTAATATATTTTTTTAGGCATTATAGCAACTAATCATGATAACTATGAGAAACTAGCTAGCAAAGCATACTTCTTATAGTTAATTGAAGACTGCAGCCTTCAGTAAATTTCAAATTATTGTGAAGCGTTTTTTACTCTGTGGGACACATCATCTTCCTGTAGAGTTAAAAACGCTTTCTTAATGTTAGTTTTATAGAATCAAAAAAGCTTCCATCCTAAGATGAAAGCCTTTCTTTCTGTACCTTCAAAACTACACACTGTATTCCATCCATAACTAGCCCAAGTACTAAGTTCGAAACTACCTCGCTAAGTGCTTGTGCATGTATCGCACGTAAACGATAAAAATACTATCGTTAAGTGCTCATAACTAGGTCAAGACCTCGACCTATTA
>CADABQ010000014.1:0-6307 GCA_902786205.1 uncultured Lachnospiraceae bacterium
CAATTATACCAAAACCATTGGTTTCATGCTATTTTTATGCCAGTTATTATTGAATTTTCAAGGTGCATAGGCACATTTTAATGTGCGAAGTTTGAGTTAATAATAAAAATGATGGAAGAAAGATTTCCTAAAACAATCCATCATTTTAAGAATTTTGATTTAAAAGAGAAGATGACTAATAGTCATTTTTATCATATCTGTGATTTTTTTCTGACCTTTTTATCAAAAGAAATAGAGGATATGACAAATAGTGAGATACAAGAGTTGCTAAAAATCTATTCACACGAAATGCCCGTTGTAGAATGTAAAATATTTGCGTACTTTTTGAATTGGTTATCAGATACAGTCACGAAAAGGATTCAGAAAATAGAAATAAAGCAACGTAAAAAAGGACAAAACACAAAATATGCTTACGATTTTAATACTGTATGCAGATTATATTATGTATTGTTTTCGGAAACGTGTATCACAGAAAATAGGTATTATGAAATCATAGCCAAAGAACAAAACTCGGCTGTAGCATTGTTGTTCCTTTCAATCCATATGCTTTGTGATCTTCGGGATACGGATATATGCCGTCTTCCTCGGCCAAATCTACCTTATGAGCCTCAAATTGTATTAGAAAAAATTGAAAATGGAAATATTACAGATGTAGAAGCCATTGTTGCTGTTGAGAAAATTGAACGTGAATTACATATATTTGAACCAGCTCCTAATAAAACAAAGAGGTATAAAAAAGTTCCATATTCAAAGCTTTTTATACCTGAAAATGCGAAGGCACATATGGGAAGATTATTTCTTGCTGCAGAAGCACATTTTCAACTTTCGGCAGGACAAAAAAAGAATTATATTTATCCCATCACTACTTATGAAGAATTTGAAAAATACTTATGTGATGACATAGCAGATATTTTTTGGGATGTAGATTATAGTAGCAGAAGCCTTAATAAATCTTATAGTCAATTGATCAAAAAAACCACTGATATAGATAGTGGTGGAAATATCAAAGCAACTAAGTATAATTCGGGTTATATGTTGGTTTCTTTTGCCAGGTCTCATAAAGGTGGTTATGAAGAATTTGCTAAAACGACATCTATTTATTTGAAGGATGAGGCAGCATCCGGACATTCCATGGATTTTATAGTACAGGAACTTTTTGAACGTGGTGTATGTTCTTTTGCTGTTTCGTTATTGTTAGAAATGCTATATCAGGAAGATTTTCGTCGATTGCCAATGAATGGTCAGACCAGTATTATACAAAAATTGGACATGACACCTTATGAGGTCGAACAGACTATGGCTATCTATGAACGTTCTCTTCAGAATGCTTCAGATGTCGTACATGAATTGACATATAAAGTTGGTACAGAACAGAATAATATTAGGAATGCAATTACAAGACTAGCGTTTGGAAATGCTGCTTCTAAACAAAATCATGTATTATGTATGTCTATCGCTTTTGGACAGGAGTGTCCATACCCACAACGAGGGCAATGTATTGGCTGCCCATATGAAATATTAACTAAGAGTACATTATATACGCTTGCATCCGAATATGAAAAACATAGAAGTCTCTATACAAAGGCACCCAATAATATTGTACGGAAAAAATATGAACTTATCATTAGACAAGTGATTAACCCGGCAATTATTGAAATATTAACCGCAGTAGAACAAAAAGAAGGAGAAGTGGCAGTAGAACAATTAATGAATATTGTGAAAGGGGTAATAGGAAAATGAGTAATGCAACAACACTTGCTAATGTTGAAAATAATGAAGAAAAGTCCATATTTGAAATCGTGAATAAAACAGCTGGATTTCATGAAAGTGTATTACTAGAGGCAAGAACAGCATTTAAAGATTACCGTAAAAAAAAGATTTTTATCAATAAATCTTTTGATGAGGATAAATGGATTCTTAATGATGAATATTCACATAGAGGTATTTATTTTGATGTTGATGAAGAGGCGTATGTGAAATATTACGAGAAAGACTTTGGTTTTTCACACAAAAAGTTTGTAAATTATCTTAAAACTTTTATAGTGTTTTCTGTTGGAAAGTTAGCATCTATTACATTACAGTCCTTTGCAAAAGATATTCGAAAACTTATTCTTGTAAATCCAAAGGAATTAGACAAGCTTAATTTTAAATTGGTATCACCTTTACAAACAGAAGCGTTTTTTGAGCTTCTTCCAGTAAAAAAGGATTATATTATAGAAACGTTGCTTGAGTTTGTATATCAACAATTTGGTAATGGTACTGATTTAAAGAGAAAATTATGTGACTTCGTAAGTTATTTTATGTTTGATCAAATTATAGATCGATATTGGGTGGAAGAGAAAGATCAAAAAGAAAAATTATTTTATTTTCCAGTTTATTTATGGTGGAAAATAACAGCTATTGTACCGACTAGACCGAGAGAATTTATACTGACGCCCAGGAATTGTATCAAAAAACATGGGAATGAGTATATTCTTACATTACGGAAAAACAAGATTAAAGGTGGAAATAGAAAGGTGTATTATAACATTGCAGAAGATTATGATTTTTTTCAATGCAAAATACCAAAAGATTTAGCACATGAAATAGAACAATATATTCATTTGACCGAGGTATATTCCGCAAATGAACTGGATGGTTTATTTCGTGCGGAACCACATTACGCTAAATTTAATGTCAGTGTAAATGTGAATAGCAGATATTATACATATGTAAATCTTTCAACGGCGTTACAGTATTTTTACAATCAAATCATTGAAGGTAGGTATAACTATCGCATTGTTTTGGATAGAGATGAAAAAATCACACATAGTTTTCAAAAAAAGGAGATTCAATTTATACAGCTTGGTGATACAAGACACATTTCTATGATTAACGCTATTGCGGAGGGGGTGTCTCCAGATATCATCATGCAGATGGCTGCTCATGAAACTGTGGAGATGTGTAATCATTATTATAGTAATATGTCTACGTTTATTGAATGCCGGACCTATGCAAAATATCAGCAAACACTGGCAGACGAGGCCAATTATGTACTAGGCGGTAATTTTTATGCACCAAGTAGTGAAAATAATTCTTATGTAGAATTAGAAGACGGTGGAAAATGTTATTCGACTAAAATGGCTTCAAATGATATTTCTGATTGTATTAATGCATCTGGAGACCATGGTGAGATTGGATATTGTACAAGTTGTCCATATTATCGTACAGGCGAGTATAATTTCTTTTTTACAGATACTGATATTTATCGAAATAAAATTGATTCCAATATGCAATATTTAAAAGAATTAGTCCGACAGGTACGAGCAAAGAAAGCAACTGAGGCGGATATTCAAAAGGAGATACTTAAATTTCAAAATAATAAGTACCTTTTTGAAACAAGTATTAGAAAAAAATATGAGGAAGAGAGGAGAAAAGAACATGGCACGTCCGAGAAAAATCAGTGAACATGATTTATTAAAAGGAACACAGAAATATTTTGAAGAAGAGTGTAAAGGAAACATTAAATTATTAAAATTATCAAAAATTTCAACATATCTAAGCAAATTATATGGGATGGAAATAGGAAGTCATATCGTAAAAAACTCAAAAGTAGTGCGAGAATACATAGAACAGAAAAAAATAGATAATAAGTGTAATTATATACAACAAGATTTAATATATAAACCACTGGATGTGCAGAGTTTGCTTTCTAAAAATATGACACACCCCAGTTTAATCGCGGCACTGACAGCTTTAGATGCACGATACGAACAGTTATATTTAGGGGCCGTTGCTATCCAGCAGGAGTTTCAAAAACTAAAGGATAACAATGTAAATTTAAAGATTGAAAATGCAAAATTGAAAGAAGAGTATAGGAATATACAAGCGACAAATATGGAATTGAAAGAAGAAATAAAAGCAAATAGGGCTGAGCAAAGGAAACAAAGCAAGAGGATTAGTGAATTAAAAAAGGTTGTATCTACATATGTATATCCAGATTTAGCGAATGAATTATTAAAAGAGTCTAGGCTGCTTAGATTAAAACAACCATCAAATATTACAGAGTGTGGTAAACACAAGGTTATAGATACCAAAAGTAATCTTACAGATATTTTTACTTTAGACACTGATGATAATAGAGAAGATATTGGTATGGAATTGGATAAAAAAGATGAGGATAAAAAAACGTCTACTGGTAATATCATTCAAATATTTAGAGATGAGCTAGACGAACTGTAAAAGTAAAAAGTATACAATATCATGAGAGGAGGGAGTGGGCCATTGCCTACTCAATATATATTGCATGGGAAATAGTTATTTTAGAGATACAAATCCAGAAGCTTATCATGAACTGTTAGATGTTATCATAATTGAAAATTTTAATAGACCCAATATAAGGGAACTAAGAATTGACGATGACCTGCTTTCCAAAAATTGCAGGGGGAAATGGAAGTGTAAGTTTTGTGGAAATATATATTATGCAGCTATTCATGATCGCGCATATAAAGAAACGGATTCAGGGTGTTTATTTTGTCTATGCAAGAAAAGAGGATATAATTTTTCTATTATTTCGCAAAAAACCAATACACGTCACAATATAACCTCGTTGATTCATAATAAGGCAACTGGTGTACTTACATGGAAACTCCATTTAGACAATGTGGAAGCTATTGAATATTTAAACAATGAAATAGAAGAAGAAAAAGAACTTCTTCCTTGGAAAATAGATTCCCTTGCACAATTAAATTTGTCTGTCGCGCTTCCTAAATTGGCAAATGAATGGAGTAAACTAAATCATCTTAGACCAGAAGAGGTGTCTAGAAATTCAGAAACTGCTGGAGAGTATCCAATAAAATGGAATTGTTCCATTTGCGGAAACACATATGAAATGGACTTATCAGAGCGCATTTGTGCAATCAATTTAAATAGATGTCCATTCTGCAATGGTGAACAACCAGTTTATGAAAAATCCTTGGAATATTTATACCCAGAAATAGCGGGTAAACTTTTTGAACCTATGAATAAAGGAAAAACTGGTGTAAATTTTTTTACAGATAGGGGATATGCATATTTTGAATGTAAAGATTGTGGCATTGTTGAATACCGAAATATAGCAGAGGTGATTTTGGAAAAAGAGTGTTCCTATTGTCGTGCTGGTCTTACAAGAGAATTGACAGATCGCATACGAGAAGAACACTTTGTTGAAAAGAAAAATAATCCATTTATATCTTATGATAGTAAACGAAAAGTTAAGGATAGATTTGAATGTAAAAGTTGTAAAACAAGCTTTTGGGCTAGTTTAAAGGAGCGATATAATCTGAAAGCTTTTTGCCCGAATTGTATTGATGTCCCTGTACTAGAAAGAAAAATAATATTTAAAACATTGTATCCGGAAATAGAAGAGGAGTTAATATATGACGAACATCTAAAAAATATTGATACGGATAATATAAGGTATTCCGATTATAGGAATCTGGCATTACAATGGAAATGTTCAAATTGTAAAATGGAATTTCAAGCATCCATGTATGATAGAGTAAAAAATCCTAAATGCCCTTATTGCACGGGAATTTTAGCAATTCCAGGGAAAACATCCTTTAAGGCATTATATCCCGAAATTGAAAAAACACTTATTCACGATGAATTGGTGAACTTTGATACTGATGCAGTGATATATGCTGATTACCAGGATGCTTTATTGCATTGGAAATGCCCGGATTGTAGTATGGATTATTCAGCAATGTTATATGAACGTGTTATATCACCTAAGCATGGTTGCCCTTATTGCAATGGAAAGATGATTATTCCAGGAAAAACATCTTTTAAGGCATTATATCCTAATTTAGAAAAAACGTTAATAAGAAATGATAGGCTTACATTTGCTCCTGAAAAAGTTATGTATACAGAACATAGGAGTATACAGCTTGATTGGAAATGCTCCAGCTGTAATATGGTATTCCAAGCTTCTATGTATGATAGGGTAGAAAAAGTATACGGTGGATGCCCATATTGTTCAAGTGAGCGTGCAATTCCAGGGAAAACATCTTTTAAAGCATTATATCCTGAAATAGAAAAAACACTTGTATATGACAAATTAGTTGATTTTGATACTGATTACATTTTTCCTACGAAATATAAGGATGTTTGCTTCAATTGGAACTGTCATGACTGCGGCATGGCATTTTCAATGAGTATGCATGAAAGAACGGCAACAAAGGATAGTTGTCCATATTGTTCAGGTAAAAAGGCAATCCCAGGAAAAACGTCATTTAAGGCTTTATATCCCGAAATAGAAAAGACACTCATAAAAGATGAGCAAGTAACA
>CADABQ010000014.1:6331-64005 GCA_902786205.1 uncultured Lachnospiraceae bacterium
GTAACATTCGATACGGATAGGGTGTTTTATACAGAATATAAAAATAACAAATTGAACTGGAAATGTCCGGATTGTAACATGGTATTCCAGGCTCTAATGTATGATAGAGTAACGTCTGAGAAGTGTTGCCCATATTGTTCAGGTAAAAAGGCAATCCCTGGAAAAACGTCACTTAAGGCTTTATATCCTAAATTGATTGCAAATGAATGGAAATATCAAAATAATGCATTATTGTGCCATCCCAATCAAATATTACCAAATTCAAATTGTAAGGTTTGGTGGGTGTGTTCTTCTTGCAAGTTTACTTACTTACAAGCTATACATAAGCGCGTAAAAAATTATGAACGAAACAAAATTGCATGTCCGTTTTGTAAAGGAATGGGTAGAATAAAATATTGGAACTAAAATATTAATAAGAAAACGGTGTTATTATATTTGCTTATCTTTGATGTATTGTTATGCATTAAAGATAAATATTTATACACAAAAGTTTGGGTTTATTAATCCCAAAACGAAAATGGGAGTTTATTCTTTGAATTTTTTTTTTTGGTTACCTTTTAGGGTGTAGGGTGACGACACCTGAAAAGCCAAACAGTAAATCTATTCGCAAAACTGAGATTTCACGAATAGATTTACCTTGTGTCTGTATGAGGTGACATCACTGTCGATTTAACTGAACAATACATAATATTTTAAGTAACAATACATAATGCACAAAAATAGCCATTTCTAGGGTATATTATGTATTGTTCTACTTTAATTATTTAACTCAAACAATACATAAAGTATTCTATTTAACTTGGACAATACATAAAGTACGCTATTTTTAAGTAGAACAATACATAAAGTAGTAAATTTTTAACCAACAATACATAAAGTAGATGTGGTCAATTATCATACCTTATTATTCTTTCATAAAGTTATAGAACAAGTAGTATAAAAGATAGCCTAAACACTCAGAGGAAAAGATTTCGTCTGGCAGGTCTTCATTTTTTAGTTTCCATATATATTGTGGATTGCATAAATTATTAGGTATCTGTTTTTTGTTAAACCAATTTATAAATTTATACTTTCATTTCCTGAAATGTCAATCCAGATTTTTTTACTTGAAAAATCTTTGCTGCACTACTTTTCTCTTTATCAAAGAATATTTTATATGCATGAATATAATTGTCGTTATTAATATCACTCATAGAACTTACTGGAATAAAATAGCGTAAAGTTCTATCTAATCCCTTTTGATAATAATTGTTTTCAACTTTTCGTTCACATGGTAATATGTCATCTTTAACATCAGTATATAATTCCGTTTCCATGTATGTAATATTTCCCTGAATTGTGTAGTGAAAAAGTGTATTAATAAGCGGAATGTGATGAAATGGACATCTTTTTATGTGTTTGAATTGGAATAAAAAGGAATGATAATTCTCCTTTGCGCATTCAGGACAATATGCTATATGAGACTTTGTTAGATTTGAAAACTTGTATTTATCTAGGGAGGTAATTGGCGTAATCTGTTTTACATACCAATCTGGTAATAATACACTATATAGCATTTTGTAATTACGAGCATCCTGTACCGTTTTATTAAACATCATTATATTTGGTATTGGATGTTCTACTGCAGAATATCCTCTTACATCTAATATTCTCAAAGCATAGCTTCCCTGAAAAACATTTACTTTGCAAAAATTTCGCATAATACTATAAATAGATTCATATGGGCGAACCCATTCTTTTTTCCATCTATATAGCTTAAAGGTATTACCACCAGTCTGTATGAAATTTTTATCGCATTTTTCTTTGTTCGTATTCATCGTCTGATTCTCCATATCCTGATAACTCAACACAAGTTGTAAGTTCTTTTTCCGTAGGAAAACTTACTGCCATGGGACTAAGTTTTCCATATGAATTAAGACATATATTAAATGTATCCAAAAAATATTTCATTGGTATATCATCTGCCAAAATGTTCTTTTGTGTCTTAACATTCTGAAAAGCATTCCGGTACTCTTCTGCTAATGAAAAAAAGGTTCTTCCATTTGCATAAGGAAAATAAAAATCTAATACAGTTTCAGGTTCTTCCATATTTAGAGTGCTTCTCATGTGCAGTTTATCTAATGATATTAAACAAAACTGCATATCTGCTACTTCTCGGATACCAAAAAATTGAACCTCATTTATCATAAAACGGCCAACGAGTTGGTCCTTCCCACGTCTCTTAAATTCTGTTTTTAACTCCTTTAGTTCTCTCGTTCCAAATAAAAATGCTGCAAGCTGTATATCTTTTTGATTTAAGTTATTATATAAATCCATTAACCATGAAAAATCCTTTTCTTGAAATTTCCATGCTTCATCTAAAAATAAGACAACTCTTCTATAAGGTGTTTCACATGCTCTTAGAATAAGTTCGTTCAACACACGTTCTTTCAACAATAACGCGGTATCTCTTTTCGGACATGAAATACCCATAGCCATAAGCAAGGACGCATAAAAGTTTCGCTCTGTATCAGGATGGTCAGTGATATTCCATATAATGGCAATTTCATCACTTTTGTATTTTTCTCTGATTCTAAATTTTTTATTTGATGCAATTCGTTTGTATTTACATACAACGTTTTTCCTGTTTTATTACGTGTTGCTGTTTTTCCACAAAAGGCTAAAATTCCCTCATCCATTTTTTCCAACAATGTTGCACAACGAAGTAATGTAGATTTTCCAGATCCGGAAGGCCCAATAATGGCAACCACTTCTCCTTCCTTTACAGAGAGGGAAATATCTTTTAGTACAGAAAGATCTCCAAAACTCTTTTTTACGTGTTTCATTTCTAGATATTTCATAACATACTCTCCTATCTGTAATACTGCATTTTTTTCTCTATTTGTTCCATTACCCAGGCAACTAAAAAATTAAAGATATAATAAAAGATACCGGCAATCACCAATGGGATAATGTTTGTTTCTGTAGCTGCTATTTGTTTTGCAAGAGTAAACATCTCTGTATAAGTCAATGCGAATGCCAAGGAAGTATCTTTTACTAAAGTAATAATTTCATTTGTTACAGGTGGCATAACTCTTTTTACCATTTGTGGAAAAATGATTTTCCAGAAAGTTTGTATTTTACTATAACCTAATACATCTGCGGCTTCATATTGCCCTCTTGGAATGCTTTCGATTCCTGAACGGTAAATTTCTGCAAAATAGGCTGCATAGTTTAATGAAAAACCAATAATTACAGCATAGAAACGATATGAATAAGACAAGGATACACCAAACAAATAATATGGACCAAAACATACAACTAAAAGCTGTAACATCAACGGTGTTCCACGCATAATAGAGATATATATTTTTAGCAAGTTTTTGCAGGATAACAAAATGGGAACGCCTTATAAAGCAAATAAAAAGACCAAGCGGCATAGAAAAAAGCAAGGTTAATATAAAAATTAGTAAAGTTGCTTTCATTCCTTTAGCAAGTTGTTTTACAATACTAGTCACATGCTTTATTGTATATTTATTTGAGGTGGTAGATTGTTCCGTTTTCATTACTTTGTCAGAACCTTTATCGCCTAAACAAATACAGTCTGTAAGGTCCCAGTCGGTTGCAATTTTTTTAAAGGTGCCATCCTTCAACATTTCTTGTAGAGTAGTTTCTACTTTGTCACGTAAACTTGTATTTCCCAGTTTAAAACCAATTTCATATTGCTCTTTTGAAATATGATCCGAAAGAATTGTAAAATCACCTTTTTTTGATGCAAGCTCATAGTGCGCAACTCCTTGATCCATACAGATTGCATCTGCAATACCGGACTCCAGATTCATAAATGCACTATTATAATTGGAAACTTGTTGTAGCTTTGCAAAAGTTTTTGCTAACGCCTTGTTTTCCTTAGTAGCTGTTTTCCCTTGGAAGGCAGCTAAGGCAGAGGAGGCAGATTGTACAATTACGATTTTCCCCTTTAAGTCTGTTAATTTAGAGATTGAGGAATTTTTCTTTACAATAACTACTTGAGAATTATCAATATAGGCAGATGACCAGGTATACTTTTCTTCGTTTCCGGTCATAGTAAAACCATTCCATATGCAATCAATGGCTCCTGTTTCTAATTCCAAATCTTTAGAATCCCAATCGATTGGCTGTTTTACCAATTTCCAGTTATTTCTTTTACATACTTCTTCTGCTAAAGATAGGTCAAACCCTACATATTCTCCATCCGCATCTTTATAACCATATGGTGGAAATTCAGCATCAAATCCTACTATAAAAGTTTTCTGTTCTGTTTTTGGTTTTTCACAACCGGTAAACAGTCCGATTGTCAATATACAGGCAAATAATAAGATAAGACCTATTGTTTTGTGTTTTGAATACGTTTTCACAATTACCTCATTTTTGAAACGATTACCGAAAAGGTTTCTCTCTGGCACGTCTCTTTTTATAATTTTCTAAAAATGCGCATCTTTTGAAAAGTAATTTTTATCTTGAATTGTTTCATGAAAAATACGACACTCTTTTTATTATAACAAAGAAATAGCCTAGTGCCAAATATAATTTCGCTATTTTTATTCTAATGAAGAGTCCATTCTATAGAATAAAAAAAGTTGTTTCGAAAAGGTAGTAGTTTCTATGTTGTTTATATAATTTCAATCGTTTCAATATTTCCACGTGTCAAAATCCACATAGGGCGAAACAACCGCATAATTTGCCAGCAGCCAAAACCATAAAGAGGATAGCTTTGTAGTAAACGATATTTTGCCAAAATACTTCTGGCATCCTCAAACCATACCTCGTGTGTTGTATGTTCAACTACATAGTGAAAATAAGGGGATTGAGCAATGGGATCATACTGTATGGTAGCGTTATATGTAATAGCCAACTGTATTGCTTCTATGTTTCCGATTGTTCTTGCTTTTGTTTCACCTCTAACAAAAGGCAATGCCCAGTCATATCCATAATTTGGGATTCCCATTGTGATTTTTTCCTTTGGAATAACACTGACAGCATAGTTTAATACTTGGCTTACTTTATCGATAGGTGCTACGGCCATAGGAGGTCCATAGGTATATCCCCATTCATATGTCATAACAAAAACTCGGTCTGCCACTTGACCAAGGGATTTATAATCTTTTCCTTCATATAAGAGCCCTTGCTGTTCATCAGAAGTTTTGGGTGCTAGATCTACAGTAACTTCACCCTCTATTTCTCTAATCTGAAGTGTCAAAAGTCTTACAAACTCGGTAAATAGATCTCGGTCTTCTGCAAGGATATACTCAAAATCTACGTTAACTCCACCATAATTTTTTTCAGATACTTCTGTATATATTTGCTGAATCAATTGGTCTCTTGCAATGGGATTAGAAAGTACTTGATGAATTAATTGATTACTAAACATTCCATCTGGCCCAAGTGGTGTTAGTGTAAGAATGGGAACTGTATGATAGGCAAGCGCACGCGTGAGCAACAGCTCAATAGGAAGATCTGGTGGTATCAATTGCCCATCTGAGGAAAAACCATAAGAAAATATAGATAATTCTGAAAGAAAGGGAAGTGTTTCTTCCAAGATTGTAGGAGAAATAAATGGGTAGGCAAAGCCATTTGCAAAGAGATTTCGGTATTCTTCTAATGCATCTGTAACAATAAGCAATGCCTGCCCCACTGCTAAGGGATAGGGATATTCTAATTGATTGATTGTAATTAAATTCCATACGGAAACTTGAAACTGATTTGCGATTTGATCTACACTGTCTCCTTCTTTTACGATATAAATAAACATATGCTATTACATTCCTTTCCTTTGCGTTTATGATAGATATATGCTCAAACTTTTCCATATAGAGATGTTTTATGGACGAAGATTATTTTGATTCCTAATTAGAAAATGTTCTTCTGCAGGCGCAGCTTGCATATACATCGCTGCGTATCTTGAGTAATAACATTTTATGTATTTCCATAAAAAAAATGCAAAATGTTTATTGACATTTATAATGCTTTTTTTACATAATATATATGAAGCTAGGGGAAAAATACCTTACAGATTGTTAGGTTTTATACAATAATCTATGTAACAAATCATACAAAGGGGATGCGGTTATATGAAAACGGAAACATATTATGAAAGCGAAAAAAAGAAAAAAACGAAACAATTAAATTATTTGTTAGAAGAATTACCAAAGTTTTGCACCGATTATTTTTCGCATATTGATCAAAATACATCGATTAATACACAGGTTGCTTATGCAGAAAATTTACTCTTATTTTTTGATTTTTTAATAGAAAAGAATCCTATTTATAAAGAAAAGCTTCCAAGGGAAATTCAAATTCAGGACATTTGTCGATTGGCAGTCCCAGATATTGAAGAATATAAACGTTATTTAAAGGTATACGAAAAAGATGGTCATGAAATAACAAATGCGGAAAAAAGTATTGCACGAAAAATGTCAGCGTTACGTGGGCTTTTCAATTTTTTATACCGACGCGAAATGATACCGTCTAATCCAACTAATTTTGTGGATATGCCAAAATTGCACGAAAAAGAAATTATACGTTTGGATCCAGATGAAGTTGCTATTTTATTAGATTTTGTGGAAAATGGCGGTGAACAGATGACAAAGCAACAACAGGTATATCACGAAAAAAACAAAGTAAGAGATTTGGCACTATTTACATTGTTTTTAGGCACAGGAATTCGTGTATCCGAATGTGTAGGACTAGATATTGATGATGTAGATTTTAAAAATAATTCCATCAAAGTTACACGAAAAGGTGGCAATGAAATGTTTGTTTACTTTGGTGATGAAGTGCAGGAAGCCTTAGAGGATTATATTGTATCGGTACGTTCACATATTGTTCCACAAGAAGGACATGAAAATGCATTGTTCTATTCTAGCCAAAGAAGACGGATCACAGTTCGTGCTGTACAAAATTTAGTTAGTAAATATACTTCTTATATTACAAAGAAACATATTACTCCACATAAGTTTCGAAGCACATATGGAACTACACTTTATAAAGAAACTGGTGACATTTACCTTGTAGCTGATGTTTTAGGACATAAAGATGTAAATACAACCAGAAAACATTATGCTGCACAGGATGATGAGAACCGAAGAAAAGCAGCACGTGCAGTAACTTTACGCGAAAAATAATGCGTTACCAATAAAATAAAAGAAAGGATTGATAGACTATGAAAAAAATAGCAAAAAAATTGATGTTAGGTATTGTTTTGGCATCACTAACAGTAGTTACACCAGGAGTATCTATACTACCACATAATACTAGCATGGAAGTACAGGCTGCAAAGAAAAAATTAACAAAAGCGCAAGCAAAGAAAAAAGTGATAAAATATCTGAAAAAAAAGAAATTATGGAAAAAATCATATCGACTAGAATATGATCACAAATCAGGAAATAAATATGTATTTCATTATTATGAATTTGTTACCGATCATACAGCTACCATAAATTGGTATGATGTAAATATCCGGACAGGAAAAATTACTGCGGAATTTTAAAGAATTAATGGGGTTTAGTTTTAAAGAATGGGGGATCAACAGACAGTATCCCCTATTCTTTAGAAAAATATGTAACTCTTCTCTTCTGCTTTCTTTAAAGATAAAGATCTGTATAGCGTTCATAGTCCATAAACATCACAATTTCCTTTTTTTTATCTCCTAACATTGTATTTACTTCAGCAATTTCATGATGGAAAAGAAAGCCACACTTTTCTTGTAAGCGTTTGGAATTTTTATTGTCTTCAAAAAAACCACACCATAAACATTCTAGTTCTAAATCTTGAAAAGCATAATCCATTAACATAAAAATGGCCTCTTGCATATAACCTTTTCCCCAAAATGGTTCTCCTAGCCAAAACGTTAACTCACCTTCATTTGGAGCAATTGTAAAATTACTTGCATCTCCAATTAAAATACTAATACATCCAATGGCTTTATTTGTTTTTTCAAAAGCAATTGCGTAAAATCCTGGGCAACAATATATTTCTTGAATAATGCGTTTACTATCGTCTATGTTTTTATGAGGTGGCCATCCAGCTGGAGGACCGACATGTGGATTTCTCGCATATTCATATAAATCCTTTGCATCTTCCATTGTCCATGGACGTAAAATAATAGTTTCTACTTCTGTATTATACATATTTTTTCTCCTTCTACAATGTTAGAATACTGTTCTACATAACTAGAATTGCATTCTACACTAATAGATGTGTACCGTTTTTCACTTTATAAAATCATTTTGGAAGCAAAATTGTTTGCTTTAAATATAGCCAAAGTAATTATTATAAATTACTTTGGCTAATTGATTCTACATATTATTTATATATTTACTATAGCAATTCAACATCTTCTAATTCTTTAGGAGGTAATTGTGTAGTAGATTTAGCAGCAAAATTCTTTACGGCTCGTTTTGCATCTTGGATTGGAATATTCGTTCCTGCTCCGGCAACACATCCACCTGGGCAGCCCATTCCTTCAATTAGACAACCATTCTTTTTACCGGCTTTTGCTAGTAGAAGCATTTTTTTACATTCCTCTAATCCTTCTGCATGTTCGATATTTACTGTTACATCTGGATAATACTCACTAATACAATTTGTAATGGCTTCTGCCACACCACCTGCCACTGCATAGCCGCGTCCTGTTGCTGTTGCATTGTGAATGGATTCTTCATGTTCATATTGACTGAAATCAATGTTATTTGCATCAAAAATGCCCGCTAATTCTTCAAATGTAATAACGAAATCTACATCGCTTCGCACATCTTTTCGGGAAGCTTCTAATTTTTTGGCAGCACATGGTCCGATAAATACTACTTTCGCATCTGCGTATTTCTGTTTTACACTTCTAGCTGTAGCAACCATTGGAGTTAATGCATTGGATACACTATCTATCAACTCTGGAAAATATTTTTTTGCTAACATAGACCAAGATGGACAACAAGAAGTTAACAAAAATGGTAATTCACCAGTAGTTACTTTTTCTACATAATGGTGAGCCTCTTTGATTGCTCCCATATCTGCACCAAGAGCTACTTCAAACACATCTGTAAAACCAATATCCATAAGAGCGGCTTTTATATTTTTGATAGAAACGTTTTTACCAAATTGGCCTACAATAGCAGGTGCCACAATAGCCATAACTTTTGTTTTGTTTTTCATAGCTCGAATCAATTGGAACACCTGTGATTTGTCGGCGATCGCACCAAATGGACAACTTACCATACACATACCACAAGATACACATTTTTGGGGGTCTATGCTTGCTCGCCCATATTGGTCAGAACCAATCGCTTTTACACCACATGCTTTTTGACATGGGCGCTCTTTTTTGGCAATCGCGTCGTATGGACAGACATTTTTACACCGTCCGCATTTGATACATTTTTCTTGATCAATAAAAGAACGACCATTTACCATAGTAATCGCACCCTTAGGACAGACCTGTCTACATGGATGTGCAACACAACCGCGACACATATCACTAACTTCGTATTTATTTTCATCACATGCATCACAAGCAGATGGAATAACCTGCATCAATGGCGGCTCGTAATATTTACTATCAATGTTACTTTCTTCAAGACCATCCGTTATATGTACTGGACGATCTTCTGGGCGAAGGGACATTCCCATTGCCAGGCGAACTCTTTCTGAAACAATAGCTCTTTCGCGATATATACTTTCTCTATGTTTTGCTACATCTCCACTAATAAGTTTATATGGAACGGCTTCAATATCGTTATTAATATTTTCTGAATCATATGCAATCTTTGCAACTTCACAAAAAATTTCTCGTCTTATTCGTCTGACAGGAGTGTCGATTCCTCTCATACTAGTTCCTCCTTTTTCTATTCTTTCTCTTTGTAATAAAGCATACAGTGACAATATCCTTCAAAATCAGGATCTGCAATTTGGTTGCGGAATTCCTGACAAATACACTTATTTTCTTCTATACGCTCAAGGCGGCAAGGGCAGTAGCCCCCGGTTGCCTTGAGTCCTTTTTTTATGGTTGCGACAATTTCTTCATTTTCATTTAAACGAACCTTTGCCATATTATTCATTTCTCCTTATGAAATCTTCCAACTCTTCTTTACTGATTAAGCCAATAGATAAATCTACTGTTTTATTGTCCTTGATAAAGGCAAGTGTAGGAATGCTTTGTACACCAAATTGCATTGCTAATCCGTGTTCTTCATCTACATTTACTTTGTAAAAATCTATATCAGGATATTCTGATGCAACCTGCTCTACTACTGGTGATAACATTTGGCATGGTCCACACCATGTTGCCCAAAAGTCTACAACAGATAATGTTGTTTTTCCTAAAACTTCTGTTTTGAAACTTTCTCCTGTTAATTCCTTTACATTACCATTCATAATAAAACCTCCTATTTCCTATGGGATTATTCTTCCTTTCTTCGCAATAAATCCAAAGTTTCCAATGGAATGCCTAAATCTACATAAATCTTTTGCTTTGGATGTGGGCAACTCTCCATTGGATTGCCGTCTTCGTCTGTAATTGCTTTTACAACAACATTGATATTTCGGCCATCTGGCTTCATTACTTCAATTGTTTCACCTACACTAAACTTATTACGTTGCTCCAAACTGTATAATCCGTTTGTATTTTGCTCTCCAATAAGCCCTAAATACGTATATTCTCTTACATACGTATTGCTATCATAAATCTGTGTTTCATGTGTTGTTGGACCATAAAAAAAACCAGTAGTATATTGGCGATACGTACATTTTGAAATTTCTTCTTTATAATGTGGTATATTCTTTTCATAAAGCGCGGGATCTTCAAAATAATCATCAATTGCCTGACGATAGGTTCTTGCAACATTGGCAACATAAAGTGCTGTTTTCATGCGTCCTTCCACTTTTAAACTATCAATACCTGCTTTTATAATATCCGGTATATGCTCAATCATACATAAATCCTTTGAATTAAAAATGTAAGTTCCACGTTCATTTTCTTCAATTGGTAAATATTCGCCTGGACGACTTTCCTCGGTAATGTAATATTTCCATCTACAAGGGTGTGTACATGCACCTAGGTTTGCATCTCTTCCAGTAAAATAATTACTTAACAGGCATCTTCCAGAATAGGAAATACACATAGCACCATGTATAAATGTTTCGATTTCTAAATCGTCTGGGATGTTTTTACGCAATTCTCCAATTTCTTTCATAGAAAGTTCTCTTGCGGATACAACTCTGGTAGCACCAAGTTTATGCCAGAATTTGTATGTTTCATAATTAACATTATTTGCTTGGGTACTAATATGAACATCAATTTCTGGACAGACTTCCTGTGCAATCATAAAAACGCCTGGGTCTGAAATAATAAGAGCATCTGGTCTAATTTCTTTTAATTCTTTAAAATAATTGTGTACGGCATCTAAATCTCTATTATGGGCAGTAATATTAGCTGTAACATATACCTTTTTATTATGTTTATGTGCAAAGGCAATACTTGTTTTCATATCTTCATTTGAAAAGTTTTTTGCCTTTGCACGAAGACTAAACATCTCGCCTCCAATATATACAGCATCTGCTCCATAAGTTACTGCAACTTTTAATACTTCTAAATTACTTGCCGGAATTAATAATTCTGGTTTTTCTCTTCTCATGGGATACCTCCGTTTATTTGTAATAGTCGGGCAAATGTTTCCGATAAATTGTTTGGTTTATTTTAATTTTGTACTAAGTGTGACACCATCCCCTAAAGGGAGCACAACGGTCTTCAAGTTTTCATGGTGCGTTAATAAATATAAATACTCTCGCATTCTTGCATGGATTGTGCGATTTCGTTTAATAATTGCATAACGGGATTTAACAATATCACCATCTTGTAATACGTTATCCGACACTAGCAATCCACCTTCTTTTAACAGTAACATTATATTATCAAAAAAATGAAGATATTGTCCTTTTGCTGCATCCATAAATATCATATCATATTGTTCATTTTTTTCCACTAATTCTTTTAATATTTGTGCTGCATCTCCTTCTAAAAGGGTAATTTTATTTGTTGTATTTGAAAATTTAAAGTTATCGTGTGCTTTGCTAATTCTCTGTGGAACTTTTTCAATTGTTGTAATATGCCCATTTTCTGGCATTTCTTCACTCATTAAAATTGCAGAAAAACCAACCGCACAACCTACTTCTAAAATGCGTAAAGGCTTGTGTAGCCTTACTAAAAATTGTAGTAATGTTTGCGTTGGTTTTTTTATGATTGGGACTGCATCCTGTAATGCTTCCTGTTCAATTGTATGAAGCACAGGAGACAGTTCCTGCTCTAATGAATGAATATACATATGAATGCGTTCATTTTCAATCATAGTTATCCTCTATTCTTTCATTTCTTCTGTATTTGTAAGTTGATCCAGAATTTCCCCATAATTCTGAGAAGTGTTTAGCAGATACGTACCAGGTTGTATTTTCTTCTTTTTGTTTAATGACAATTTACAACGGATAGAAAAACTTGTCGTATCCTTAATTAGTTTTTTGTTTTTTAAATCAGAAATAATAGATTTCGTACTTTCTCCATCTACAATAGTAACTTTTACATCCTGTCCTTGTGAAGTGGATACGCTTGAATTTCCAAAGATAGGATATGCAAAATGATACATACTATTCCCTAATTTAGAAATGACAACAATAACTGCCAAATAGAAAAAGAATATAAATAATAAACGTAATGAAATTTCTGCAATTCTTATGTGTAATAAAGAATCTGTTTTTTCTTCATTCAAATTTGTTTGTCCTCTTCTATTTTTTATTGTTGCCATTTACTTATGATCACCTTTCGCTTATTCTAGGAATTCAATATTCACATGAATTTGATTGTCGATTTTTTTATTCATTCGACGTAACATTTTTATATAACGTTGTTCTGCAACTAAAAAATCTTTTATATCTGCTTGATTCAATATGTCTGCATATTCATTTGCAAGATTTTGAATCTCATCCTCTGCATTATCATGTCCCTGCATCTGAATTTCAAAATTACGCCTTCTATAGTCATTTAAGCGATTATATAAATCTGTATTTTTTGAAATTGTTTTTTGTAACATTTGGTATTGTAAATATTCATTGCTGGATTGAATGGCATCAATTAGCTCATCCGTTTTTTTCATTACATTGTTCATTGTAAATTCCTCCTGTGCAACTACTTATAAAGCTAGAAATCCTGTGAAGCGGACATTCACAATCCACTGTGTTGTCTGCTTGTAAACTAAAATTAACTTAAACTTCCATAATAATTGGTAAGATCATAGGATTTCTTTTGGTCTTTTTCCATAAGTAATCGCTTAGTGTATCCTTAATTTCAGTTTTTATTTTTCCCCAATCTGTAATGTTGGTTTCAAGACAATGTTCTAAAGCTGAATTGACTACTTCTTTTGCTTCTTCCATCAAGTTTTCTGATTCACGAACATATACAAATCCCCTAGATACAAGATCTGGGCCGGATAATACTTGGTTGCTATATTTCTCAAGAGTTACAACAATTATAATCAAACCATTTTCGGAAAGATGTTGACGATCACGTAATACTATATTTCCAACATCTCCTACACCCAATCCGTCAACAAGAATACCTTGTGCCGGTACTTTGCCTACAATTTCTGCTTTTGCATAAGAAAGTTCCAAAACATCACCAGAGGATAAAATTTTAACATTTTCTTTTGGAATTCCCATAGATTGTGCTAATTCGCTATGTGTACATAAATGACGATATTCACCATGAACAGGAATTGCATAATGTGGCTTTGTCAGGGCATAGATTACTTTCAATTCCTCTTGACAAGCATGTCCAGATACATGTGTATTTTGGTAGATTACTTTTGCACCCTTTTGTGATAATTCATTAATAATTTTAGATACTGATTTTTCGTTTCCTGGAATTGGAGACGAACTAAATACAATTACATCACCTGGCTGTATTGTAACCTTTCGATGAATGGATGCAGCCATACGAGATAAAGCAGCCATTGATTCACCCTGGCTTCCAGTTGTAATCAATACAAGCTGTTCGTCTGTATAATTTTTCATCTCTTCTATATCAATCAAAGTTCCATCTGGAATATTTAAATAACCCAATTCATTGGCTGTACCAATAATATTGACCATACTACGACCTTCTATTACAACCTTACGTTTATACTTGGCAGCAGAATTAATAATTTGCTGTACTCGGTCAACATTCGATGCAAATGTAGCCACAATGATTCTTCTTGTGGTATTGTCTGCAAATATATTTTCGAATGTCTTTCCAACCGTTCTCTCAGACATAGTAAAACCTGGTCGCATAACATTGGTACTATCCGCCATTAATGCTAAGACACCTTTTTTCCCAATTTCTGCAAATCGTTGCAAATCAATTGGCTCTCCAAAAACAGGTGTATAGTCAATTTTAAAATCTCCTGTATGAACAATGATACCCGCAGGTGTATAAATTGCAAGCGCTGCAGCATCTGCAATACTATGATTTGTACGAATAAATTCAATACGAAAACATCCTAAATTGATAGACTGACCATAACGAATCACTTTTCGCTTTGTTTGTTTTAGTAAATTATGTTCTTTTAATTTATTTTCAATAATTCCAATTGTTAGCTTAGTTGCATAAATTGGTACATTAATCTCTTTTAAAACATATGGAAGACTTCCAATATGGTCCTCATGTCCATGAGTAATGATAAAGCCTTTTACTTTATCTCTGTTTTCTTTTAGATAAGTAATATCTGGAATAACTAAATCAATTCCCAACATTTCGTCCTCTGGGAATGATAATCCACAGTCCACGACGATAATACTATCCTCATACTCAAATGCCGTAATATTCATACCAATTTGTTCTAATCCACCTAAAGGAATAATTTTAACTCCTTTTCCAGATGGATCTATAAATTTCTTTGCCTTCAAAAAAATGCACCTCCATAATGTGGACTGGCAGCATTTGCGCATGGCATCAGTGTATTCTATTGTCTAAAATGTTTTTTGCACATAAAAATATCAGTCCCATGCTAATAGACTGAGAAAATAATGTACTATTATTTATTTCAATTAGCAAAAACGCTTGATACGACATACATCTTTCATGTATACGCAAAACTGTGTCCGTACTTTAAGTTTTTTATAAGTTAAGGAACGTTATATTGTTCTACTTTTCAAATTCAATGTCCTCTAGAAGTTCTGAAAAAACTTTTGATATAGCTTGTAATTCATCATCATCTTCTACAGGAATATACGTAATTTCTTGTTCGTCCGAATGTTCTTCACGAAGAATCATTGCAGAATCCTCTTCTTCTTTATCTACTACAAGTAAATAATTTACTCCATTAATTTTCGTTTCTTCTATCACCTCTAAATGAATTTCAGTATCATCTTCTAAGGTGAATGTGATCAATTTATTGTCTTCCATTCTTTTTCCCTTTATAAATAGCAAGAACGTTTATTCATGGTTGGATGTATGTGCTAAGAAATCTAAATAATTTTGTAAAATAACTGTTGCGGCAACCGTATCTACCACTTCATATCTTTTTTCTCTACGAACATCGGCTTCAATCATTGCATTATGTGCAGCAACAGTTGATAATCTTTCATCAAATAATTTAATTTCCAGTCCAGTTCTACGTTCCAGCATAGCTGCAAACTCTTCTGTTTTTCGGCATCTATCACCAATTGTATTATTCATATTTTTCGGATAACCCAATATAATCTGTTCTACTTCATATTCTTCAATTAATTGTTCGATTCGCGCCAATGTCTGACGTAATTTATTTTCTTGTTTACGTCGAATGGTTTCAATTCCCTGAGCTGTAAGTAATAGCGTATCGCTAATTGCTACACCAACTGTTACAGAGCCGTAATCCAATCCCATTATCCTCATGAAAACACGTCCTTTGATTAAAAGTTACTTTACTTATCTTTTAAATTTCTTTTAATATAATCTCCAAGCAGTTCTTCTACAATTTCATCTCTTTCAACTTTCATAATCATGCTTCTGGCACCATTATGACTAGTGATATAAGTCGGATCTCCAGACATAATGTAACCTACAATCTGATTGACCGGATTGTACCCTTTTTCTGTCAAAGCTGTATAAACATCTGCAATAATATCCTTCACCTGTACTTCAGGTACCTTTTGTGTTTTGAAATATTGTGTATGACTAATTTCGTTCATATAAAAACCTCTCTTCATTTATGCTTATTTGTATTTAGAAATAAGAAAATTTTTTATTTCGCGTTATTTCTTTATACATTTATTCAATCAATTACATAAGTAATTGGGTAAATCCATAATTTCATCCGAACTTCAATCAATTACATATATCATAATATAAATGAAGAGAAATATCAACCTATTTTTCCAAGCAAAACGTTTGCTTCTAAAATATTTTCAATTTTTACATGGCAAATTGTATTAAGCAGATGCTCCATGTTTGTTTCATATGTTGGTACAGCGATTTTTAAATAGCGCTCATTATGTCCAACAATATATTTTTTATTATTAATAGTTGTTACTTCCTCAAACAAGACTTTCTGTTCCTTGCAAACAAATGTTTCTTCATATGCCGTCTGAAGCTTATGATTTAAAGCTAACAATTTATTGCTTCTTTCGGTTTTAATATTTTCTCCAATCTGTGGGGTCATTTTTTCTGCCCGGGTGCCTTTTCTTACAGAGTATTTAAAGATGTGCATTTGTGAAAAGGAAACTTTTTCCAAAAAAGCATAGGTTTGTTGAAACTCCTCTTCTGTTTCCATTGGAAAGCCGACAATTACATCTGTTGTAATAGCTGGTTCTTTATAATACTTACGCAATATAGCACAGCCATCTAGAAATTCTTTTGTAGTATATTTTCGATTCATTCGTTTTAATGTTTCATCACATCCGCTTTGTAAGGAAAGGTGAAAGTGAGGGCAAATTTTTTCATTTTTTACAAGTTGAGAAACAAACTCTTCTGTTATGATACGTGGTTCTAATGAACCAAGACGAATACGTTCTACGCCTTTAATTCCATTTATTTTTTCCAAAATATGCAACAATGGTTTTCCTGCAAGACGTACAAAATCTTTATTTTGTTCATCTGCACCATAGGAAGATAAATGAATACCATTTATAACAAATTCTTTGTATCCTTGTTGTACTAGATTTGTTATTTCAGACACAATATCTTCTTCTGCTCTGCTTCGAACCCGTCCGCGTGTATATGGAATGATACAGTACGAACAAAATTGGTTACATCCATCCTGAATTTTAATACAAGCTCTGGTACGTTCTCCGGCATCTTCTATATACATACATTCATAGTTTGAATCTTTGCTTACATCAACAATAAAACTACATTCCTGATGATCTACCATGTAGCTTTCTACAATTTCTACAATACGGTTTTTTTGGTTATTTCCGACAACCACATCCACCGAATCATCTTGTTCCAACAATTCTTTTGCGGCTTGAACATAGCAGCCGGCTGCAACAATTATGGCATTTGGATTTTTTTTCTTTGCTTTGTGAAGCATTTGTCTGGATTTTCGGTCTGCCATGTTCGTAACTGAACAGGTATTTACGATATAGATGTCTGCTGTATCAGTAAATTCAACAATACTATAACCAGCTTGTCGAAAAAGCAATTGCATGGCATTAGTTTCATAAGTATTTACTTTACATCCTAAGGTTAAAAAAGCTACAAGTCCTTTTGTATTGTTCAAATTTGTCCCCTACTTTCTTATTAGTTAGATAAACTGAAATATGCTTCAATTTTATTTTGATAAATCATTGTAGTGTATTCTAAAATTCATAATGCATGAATTCCTTTTCTCTTTTATGGAAAATTACTAAAAAATTTCACTTTTCTTATTGACTTTTAGTCATATAAACAGTAGTATATTAATGTAAACGAATAATAAATATGGGAGGAATAATTATGAAGACAGTACAGATTTCATTGAATTCAATTGACAAAGTAAAATCATTTGTCAACGATGTTACAAAGTTTGAATCTGATTTCGATTTGGTATCAGGAAGATACGTAATCGATGCAAAATCTATCATGGGTATTTTCAGTTTAGATTTATCTAAACCTATCGATTTAAATATTCATAGCGAAAATACAGATGAGATTTTAGAGGTTTTAAAACCATATATCGTTGGTTAAATCTTAGTCAAAGATAAGCTGTTGCATATAATGCAACAGCTTTTACAATTTATTCCCTATTGTTTCCCAATATTTTTAATTATTTGCTTCTACCAAAATTACTTCTACTGTATCAATTGCTTTCTGATACAGTTCTTCAATTTTTTCTTCTAAATGTACTTCTGATTTTAAAATAGACGTTAATGTAGGTTTTGTAACTGGATGCTTTGCTACAAATGTTGTACAACAATCTTCATAAGGTTGAATGGATATCTCATACGTACCAATTTTATCTGCAATATTTACAATATCTTGCTTATCAAAGGCTATCACAGGACGATAAATTGGCATATTACATGCTTCCTCAATAACAGCCATACTTTGCATTGTTTGACTTGCAACTTGTCCAATACTTTCTCCTGTAACTAATCCCATACATCCGTCTTTTTCCGCTAATGTTTCTGCGATTTTTACCATATAACGTTTCATAATAATAGTTAGCTGATCATGTGGACATTGATCATAAATATACATTTGTATATCTGTAAAATTGACAACGTGAAGTTTAATTGTACCTGCATATTTTGCTACTTTACTTGCGAGGTCAATTACTTTTTGTTTTGCGCGTTCACTTGTATAAGGTGGCGCATGGAAATATACAGCTTCGACCTGCACACCACGTTTTGCAATCATATAGCTGGATACTGGGCTATCTATACCTCCAGATAACAATACCATAGCTTTTCCGCCTGTACCTACTGGAAGACCGCCTAATCCAGGAATTATTACGGAGTAAATATATGTCTTGGAACGTATTTCAATCGTAATAACAACATCTGGATTATGAATATCCACTTTCATTTCAGGAAAAGTATTTAAAATAACCTCTCCCATATCCATACAGATTTGTGGTGATGTTTTTGGATAATTCTTATTTCCTCGCTTTGCTGCTACTTTAAATGTAAATTCTCTTGTTGAATATACTTTTTCGATATATTCAGTTGTTTCTTTTGCAATTGTATCCCATTCTGTGCTTTCTACAATTTTTACAGGGCAGATTGCTATAATACCAAAAATACATTTAAGGGCATCTACGGTTTCCTCATAATCATATTCTTCTAATGCTTCTACATAAATTCTTCCCATTTCCTTTGTTACATGAAAAGAACCTTCTACTTTCGATAAAGCAGTTTTTATCTGAGAACATAATGCATTTTCAAATATATATCTGTTTTTTCCTTTGATTCCAATTTCTGCGTACTTTATTAAAAAAGCTTTATATAACATATTATATTCCTTTCTATCTTCGGATGTATTTGCGTAATACAGGAAGTAATTCCTGTAAAGATGCAATCGTATAATCTAATTCTTCTGTTGTAGTATTAATAGAAAAACTGAAACGCAATGTGGACTCCAATGCATTTTTATTTAAACCAATTGCCTGTAGGGTTCCGCTTAAAGCTGGATGGTTCGAAGAACAGGCAGATCCGGAAGAGACATACACACCCTTTTCTTCTAAAGCATGAAGTAATACTTCGCTTCGAATACCATCAAATGTAACGCTTACAATATGTGGTGCTGTTTCTTTCAGTGGTATTTCGCTAATTCCGTTTACAAAAGTGCCATCAATTTTTTGTAATTGTTCTATAAAATATTTTTTTAGTTGGTATAGTGTTTCCTGCTTTTTGGGATGGTCTTCATAAATTTGTTCGACTGCCTTTCCCATTCCTGCAATACCAGGTACATTTTCTGTTCCAGAACGCATTCCGTTTTGCTGTCCCCCGCCATAAATATATGGAAAAATTTTAGTCTTGTCTTTTACATATAAAAAGCCAATGCCTTTTGGACCATGGATTTTATGCCCACTTACAGATAGTAAATCAATATGCAATCTTTTAGGATATATGTTAAATTTTCCATATGCCTGAATTGCATCCACATGAAATAGGATATCTTTGTTTTTTCCTTTTATCAATGAACCAATTTTTTCGATATCCTGTACTGCCCCAATTTCATTATTAACATACATGATGGATATTAAAATAGTATCGTCACATATTTCATTTAGGAGTTCATTTATATCGATTTTTCCGTTTTGATCGACAGAGATAAAACTGATTCGAAATCCTTGACTTTCTAAAAACAATAACGGATTATATACAGAAGCATGCTCCATTTTTGTTGTTATGATATGCTTCCCTTTTCGTTTATTTGCAAGTGCGGTACCAATCAATGCCTGATTATTTGCTTCTGTTCCCCCAGAAGTAAATATAATTTCCTTTTCCTCTGCTTTTAAAGACTTAGCTATGATATGTCGGGCATTGCGGATATATTTTTCAGCATCAATACCTTTTTGGTGCATGGAAGAAGGGTTTCCATAATTGACTTCCATAGTTTCTTGCATAATAACACTTACTTCTGGAAAAGGTTTTGTTGTTGCTGCATTATCTAAATATGCTTCCATAATATCCTCCACATTTATTGTTTTATTTGATCTTATTTATAGTTTCTGTTCTATTTTTCTTTTGCTCATTCATTTTCTTGTTTTTGCAATGCATGTTTCGCATCATTCAGATTGCATCTCTATTTCAAACATTAAAATGGATAACATTGTTAGTCCAGCAGTTTCTGTACGCAAAATACGTTTTCCTAACGTAACTGTCTGGAAGCCAGCTTCTAGTGCCTTCTCAATTTCTCCGTCGTCAAATCCACCTTCTGGACCAATGAAAATACCAATTGATTTACATTTACATACTTTTTTTATTGTATCATAAGAATTTGCAATATTAGTAGCTTGTTCATAGGGTACAATAGCGCAATCCAATTGTGCTGCCTTTTTTAGTGCATCTGAAAAGGACAGCATACCTTGAACAGTGGGAATAATCCCACGTCCAGATTGTTTGGCGGCGGAGGTAGAAATTGCTTGCCAGCGCTCTAATTTTTTTTGTTCTTTCTTTTTATCTTCTATCTTTGCAACACAACGCTTCATAGAGACGGGAATAATTTCATATACGCCTAATTCTACTGCCTTTTGTATGATAAGTTCCATTTTATCTTTTTTCGGTAATCCTTGAAATAAATATATTTTTACCGGAAGTTCTGTTTCTGTGTCATTTATTTCTAAAATATCTGCCACGACTTGTGATTTGTCTATATCGGAAATGGAACAATAATAATCTTTTCCTTCTCCATCACAAATTACAATTTTTTCTCCTTTATTCATACGAAGTACATTTTTGATATGATTCACATCTTCTCCGGTTATATAAATCTGTTTTTCTGTAATTTGACTATGTTTAACATAAAACCAATGCATTTTTCTACTCCTATTTTGCTGCTTCTGGAGTTGCCACAAAAGAAACCCAGTCACCCATTTCATTTTTTTCTACAATGTGAAACCCATTTTTCAATAATGCATCTTGTACTTCATCTGCTTTTGTATTTAAAATTCCGGAAGATATAAAGATACCATTTTCTGTCATATGTTGCATAATTTCACCAGAAAGTGGAATTATAATATCTGCTAAAATATTAGCCACAACAACATTATATTTTTTCATACCAACTTTCTGTTGAATTGCTTGATCAGAAATAATATCTCCAGCTATCAGGTCAAAGTTTTTTTCAGAAATATGGTTTACCATAATATTTTCACGTGTTGCATCTAAGGCATGTGCATCTATATCTGTACCTACCGCATGAGATGCACCAAGTTTCAATCCGATGATTGACAAAATACCGCTACCACACCCTACATCAAGAAGTTTTGTGTCCGGTGTAATGTAGTTGCGCAGTCCTAAAATACATAATTTAGTTGTTTCATGTGCACCTGTACCAAAAGCAATGCCAGGGTCAATTTCTATTATTATGTCATTTTCTTTATGTTCTGGAAGTTCTTCCCAAGTAGGTTTAATAATAATATCCTCTGCTACATGGAAGGGTTTGAAAAATTCCTTCCAATTATTTAACCAATCTTTATCATCTGTATCTGAAAATTGCAAGGTTCCTTCTCCAACATTTACAAATAAAGATAACTCTTTTAAGCCTTCTTCTATTTTCATTCTCAATTGTGGAATTTCAAATGCAGCAGGATCAAAGTATGAACTCACGATAGCAGTTCCGTCATCTTCAGGCAAATCAGGTAATATATCAATGAACATTGCCTTTTTATCCTCTTCACTTAATGGAATGTTATCTTCGATTTGAATACCTTCTAATCCAATTTCGTCAAACAGATTACTTATAAAATCTACCGCCTCAGTTGTTGTTTTTAATGAAACTTTGGTATATTTCAATGAACTTCCTCCTCCATATATCAGATATGCCTGCTACGCAGACGTCATTATACATTACTTTTCTCACGATAATCATACGAAGTTTATTGTATAACGATTTTTCAGATGATTCAAGAGATTTTTTGAAAACTTTAGTTTCTCATTTCGAACTTTAGTTTCGAAATAGAACAAAGTAGATAAATCCACAGCAGTCATTAAATCCTTCAATTATGAGAGATTTATTACACTTTGCATACCAGATGCGTGGTGCGTATTTTTGCAACATGTATCTGTGCACGTTTCCACAAGATCCTTTGCTCTATCGTTTGAATTTTACCGTAACGTAAAAAAGCAGGGTGTTACATGATATTGTAACACCCTAACGATTTATACAGTATTTTTATTTTTTAGAAAAGAATCCTTTTTTCTTATTTTTTTCTTCTTTTACTGGTTCCTCCGAATGAAGGGGACCGTTTAAAGATTCTTCAAATTTCTTTAATAATTCTTTTTGTTCATGGTTAAGTTTTGTAGGAACTTGAACAACTAAAGTTACATATTGATCACCACGAACTTGTGGATTACGAAGTGTTGGGACTCCTTTTCCACGCAAACGCACTTTTGTATTAGTTTGTGTGCCTGGTTTGACTGTATAAATTACATCACCATCTATTGTTTTAATGCGGATGTCTCCACCTAATGTAGCACGTGCATAACTCATAGGAACTGTTGTATAAATATCAAAACCTCTTCGTTCAAAGGAACTATGATTACTTACAATTACTTCTACAAGTAAGTCGCCTCTTGGCCCGCCGTTTTCACCAGGTTCACCTTTTTCACGGATTCGTACACATTGTCCATTATCAATACCCGCAGGGATTGATACTTGGATTTTTTTCTTTTTGGTAATATATCCTGTACCATAACAATTTGAACATTTTTCTTTTACGATTTTACCTTTTCCTTTACAGGTTGAACAGGTTTGTACATTACGAACCATACCAAAAAGGGATTGCTGTGTAAAGATTTCCTGACCTTTACCGTTACATTTTGGGCAGGTTTCTGGTTTGGTTCCGGGTTTTGCACCAGAACCATTACAAGTTTCGCAGGTCTCCTTTAAATTAAGTTCCAATTCTTTTTCGACACCAAAACAAGCCTCTTCAAAGGTAATACGAAGAGATGTACGTACATTGGCACCTTTTGATGGACCACTTCGTGCACCACTACTTCTTCCACCACCGAAAAAGTCACCAAAATTGCCAAAAATGTCGCCAAAAATATCACCCATATCCATGCCTGAAAAATCGAAACCGCCGCCACCGCCAGCGCCACCATCAAAGGCAGCATGACCAAATTGATCGTATTTGCTTCTCTTTTCTGAATCACTAAGTACAGCGTATGCTTCAGAAGCTTCTTTAAATTTTGCCTCTGCTTCTTTATCTCCAGGGTTACTGTCCGGATGGTATTTTTTAGCCAATTTACGATATGCTTTTTTTATTTCACTATCCGAAGCATTCTTGGACACACCAAGTACTTCATAATAATCTCTCTTATCTGCCATAGGACTTCCTCATTTCTCCATATAACAACTATATCCCAGAGGGAGCCCTGAGATATAGTTCAAAATTGCAACAAAAAATAATTTGTAAGTCAATCGGATATTCGCAATCCGCTTTGCTACTTGCTTATAACACGATTAGTTGCTATTGCAACATATCAGAAGAGGTTTTATACCCCTCCTGATACAAGGAAGTCCCCACCCACCACTTATTGCTCTACGCAATAGAAGTGGGGGGACTTTCTTAATCATGTTACAATATTAGTTTTTAGACTTCGCGATAACTTCCGTCAACTACATCATCATCATTGTTTGAAGATGTGTTAGCAGCTCCACCCATATCAGGGCCCGCAGCACCCATGTCAGGGCCCGCAGCTGCACCTTGTGCCTGCATGTTTTCATACATCTTAGTAAATAATGCCTGAGAACTTGCCATCAATTTTTCTTTTGCAGCCTTAATTTCATCAATATCAGTATCAGACATAGATTCTGCATTTGTTTTCTCTAATAATTCTTTTAATTTTGCAACATCAGCTTCTACAGATGCCTTTTCGTCTGCACTAATTTTATCACCAACTTCTTCTAATGCCTTCTCTGTCTGGAATACGATTGAGTCTGCTTCATTTCTAGCATCAATGCCTTCTTTTCTCTTCTTATCCTGGGCTTCGTATTCAGCTGCTTCTTTTACAGCTTTTTCGATATCATCATCAGACATGTTAGAACCAGCTGTAATTGTAATGTGCTGTTCGATTCCAGTTCCTAAATCTTTTGCTGAAACATTTACGATACCATTTGCATCAATATCAAATGTTACTTCAATCTGTGGTACACCTCTCTTTGCTGGTGGAATACCATCCAAACGGAATTGTCCAAGTGATTTGTTGTCTTTTGCAAACTGTCTTTCACCTTGTACAACGTTGATATCAACAGCGCTCTGGTTATCAGCAGCTGTAGAGAAAATCTGACTCTTCTTTGTAGGAATAGTTGTATTCCTTTCAATCAATCTTGTAGCAATACCACCCATTGTTTCAATAGAAAGTGAAAGTGGTGTTACATCCAATAATAAGATATCTCCTGCACCAGAATCTCCAGCTAACTTACCACCCTGGATAGAAGCACCAATTGCAACACATTCATCAGGGTTCAATGATTTAGAAGGTTCTTTTCCTGTTAATTGTTTTACCTTATCCTGTACAGCAGGAATACGTGTAGAACCACCAACTAATAATACCTGTCCTAATTCAGATGCAGTAATACCAGCATCATTTAAAGCATTCTGTACTGGAGTAGCTGTTCTTTCTACTAAATCATGTGTTAACTCATCAAATTTAGCTCTTGTAAGGTTCATATCAAAATGTTTTGGACCTTCAGCAGTTGCTGTGATGAAAGGAAGGTTGATATTTGTAGTTGTTGCAGATGAAAGCTCTTTCTTAGCTTTTTCTGCAGCTTCTTTTAATCTCTGTAAAGCCATCTTATCTGTAGATAAATCTACACCTTCTGCTTTCTTAAATTCATCGATCATATATTGTGTGATTTTTTCATCAAAATCATCTCCACCTAATCTGTTATCTCCAGATGTAGATAATACCTCGATTACACCATCACCAATTTCAATGATAGATACATCAAATGTACCACCACCTAAGTCGTATACCATAATCTTTTGCTCATGCTCATTATCAAGACCATATGCCAAAGCTGCTGCTGTTGGCTCGTTGATGATACGTTTTACATCAAGACCAGCAATTTTACCAGCATCTTTTGTTGCCTGTCTCTGTGCATCATTAAAATAAGCTGGAACTGTAATAACAGCTTCTGTTACAGATTCGCCTAAATAACTTTCAGCATCTGATTTTAATTTCTGAAGAGTCATAGCAGAAATTTCCTGTGGAGAAAACTTCTTATCATCAATTGTTACTTTATAATCTGTTCCCATATGTCTCTTAATAGAAGCAATTGTCTTATCTGCATTTGTAACGGCCTGACGTTTTGCAGGTTCACCTACAAGACGTTCTCCTGTTTTTGTAAATGCAACGATAGAAGGAGTTGTTCTTGCACCTTCCTGGTTTGCGATAACAACAGGCTTTCCACCTTCCATAACTGCTACACAAGAATTGGTTGTTCCTAAATCGATTCCAATAATTTTACTCATAATAATCGTCCTCCTGTATATAAATCTTAGTTCATAACCTTAACCATACTGTGTCTTACGACACTTTCTTTATACATATAACCCTTTTGAAATTCATCAGAGATAATATTTTCTCCATAATTTTCATCTTCACCATGCATAACTGCATTATGATAATCTGGGTTAAATTCCTGCCCAACTGCTTCAATTGGTTTTACACCAGCTTCTTCTAAAGCTGTAATAAATTGTTTATAAATTTGCTCAATTCCCTGTACAAAAGCACTTTCTTTTTCCGCCTCTGTAACTGTTCCTAATCCTCTTTCAAAGTTATCTATAATTGGCAAAATTTTCTCTACAATGCTTTTTGCTCCAATTTCAAACATTTGATTTTTTTCTTTTTCAGAGCGCTTACGGAAATTCTCAAATTCAGCCATATTCCTCATTAAGCGATCATTTAATTCATCAATTTTTTGATCTTTTTTATCCTTTGTTTCTTTTTCCTCATTAGAAGCATCTGTCGCAGTTTCTTCTGTTTGTTCTTCTGCTTGTTCCGCAACTGTTTCTTCTGCGGTTTCTTCAGCCTGTGCTTTGATATTTTCATCTTTTATATCTTCCGCAACATTTTTCTTTTCCTGTGACACGCATATACCACCTTTCTATCACGACTTTTCCTTGAATATATCATCAAGTTGGGTCATTAAGTTTTGTAGCGTAGCTACTACTTTTTCATAATCCATTCTTTTTGGTCCAACAATACCAACTTTTCCATATACACCTTCTTCAATCTCATAGGTTGCTGTAACAACAGCACAATCTTTCATAGACTCAACCGGTGTTTCATCACCAATGTAAACTTGAATTCCTCGATTTTCTTCTTCTGAGATTCGGTCGCCAATTAACTGTGTTAATTGTTTTTTTTCTTCGAATGTATAAAGAATTTCACTAGCCTTTTCGCTATCACTTAGTTCAGGATATTTTAGAATATTGGTTGCCCCACTAGTATAAATTTCTATATTGTCGGCTTCCGCGATTACTTCTGCAATCGCATCTAAAACATCACTTAAGATTGTTGCATAATTGCCTGCTTGCGCTTTCATATTGGCAATGACTTGCATATTAATCTCTGTAATATCTAAACCTTGTAAAAAAGTATTTAAAATGATATTCATTTTTAAAATAGCTTCCTTATCAATATTTTCAACGACGTTGATCAATTTATTCTTAATGATATTACCTTCTATCACAATTACGGCTAATATTTGGTGTTCGTCCACATCCGTTAATTGCACAAATTTTATTTTCTTGTGTGTGTAACGTGGTTTTGTTACCATACTTGTATAATTTGTATCTTTAGCCAATAATTTAGCGATATACTGAAGTAAAATATCAATTTTGCCTGCTTTGTCTTCCAAATCCTGTTTAATATCAATGATTTCATTTGTCTTATCAGTCATGAGGCTGTCTACATACCATCGATACCCTTTGTCGGAAGGAATTCGACCGGCAGATGTATGAGGCTGCATAATGTATCCCATCTCTTCCAAATCTGCCATCTCATTACGAATGGTTGCTGAGCTTAAATTCAAGTCACTATCTTTAGAAATGGTTCTGGAACCTACTGGCTCACCAGTTTCTAAATAAGTACGGATAATTGCTTGTAAAATTTTTATTTTACGTTCGCTTAATTCCAAGAGCTCACCTCCAATCGACTTGTTAGCACTCGTTTATTAGGAGTGCTAATATCTTTATATTTAAAGTACCACCTTCCCATTTATTTGTCAAGGGAAATTTTTATTTTTTTATGTTTTCTGTTGGTGGCTGATTTTGCGCAAGATTTTCTGGATGTAGAGAAAGGCAACCATAAATAGTAACTTACTATGGTTTTTTCTGAATTTCGCCTAATAACTTTTTCTTTGGAAATGGTAAGGTAGAAACTGAGGAATACCCTGAAACATTTATTTTATCCTTTGTAATACACACTTCAATCGCACCATGATCAATGGTAGAAAAGCATGGACATTTTCTAGAAGCCAGACGTTGGAGCACTTCCTTGTGAGGATGTCTATATCGATTTCCTTCTCCGGCAGATACAATAGCATAATGAGGCTGTAATCTATCCAATAACGAATCAGAATTCGTATATTGAGAGCCATGGTGTGCAACTTTATAAATGTCACATTTCGGTAACTCTTTATTTGCGATAAGCGCTTCCTCCCCTTCTTTTTCTACATCTCCAGTAAACAACATGGAAAAGGAATGATATTTCATATAAAGAACTATAGAATAGGCATTTCGCTCTGTTGTATTAAAGCCTTTATAAGGATGTAAACAGGATAAGCTAAGTTCTCCATCTATTATTTTGTCCTCTTTCTTTAAATAAGTTACATTAATATTTTTTTTCATGGCCAATTTTACCATTTTTAAAAATGCATCATCTTTTAAGTCTGTGTCTGGTAATATTAATGTCCCAATTTGTATCACACCCGGTTCTTCCTGTTTTTCTAGTAATTCCATTAAACCGGAAATGTGATCCTGATCCATATGAGTAACAAGTGCATAATCTATATAGGAAATTCCTTTTGCTTTTAAGCACGGTGTAATTCGATATTGTCCCAGATTTTTTATATCTGTACTTCCTCCATCTATAAAATAAGTCGTTCCTGTTTCGTTTCGTAGAAGAATCCCATCTCCCTGTCCAACATCCATTACTGTAATAGAAAGATTGTTACTTGGTGTTGGTACAAATATACTTAAGCAACAAATAAGCATAATTGGTAAAGTCAATTTAGGAATAACATTATAAACGAAAATTGCCAAAAAGATAAGACCATAATAAATCACCAATTGCTCAATTTGTGGTTTGCCAATCGTTATAATGCTATTGGGTAACGATATTGTTAGATTGCATACCTTTTCGTAAAAAACGAAAATAGCGTGGATACCACCTGCAAAAAACATAGCAAAAAACTCAGAAAACATTCCTATGAAGGCAAGTAACACAGCCAATGCAATAAGTAAGGATACAAATGGAAGAATCAGGAGATTCAAGAAAATGGAATAAATCGGAAAATCATAATAAAAATACAAAAGAATTGGAAGTGTTATTAGATTGACGGAAAGACTAATTAAAAATGCATCCACTAGTTTATATATTATTTTTTTTCCACTTCTCCATTTTTTATGCTCTGCGAGTTCTTTTTTTGTCCAATGAAAAAGAACTATGCGAATACTTTCTACAGTTTTGTTTACCTTTCTATTCTTTTCCTCAGAGGGGAAAATACATTTTTTTATAATAGGATATACAACGGAAATTCCTAAAACTGCGCCAAAGGACAATAAAAAACCACAATTTACTAATTGGTATGGATTTTGTAACAAAATGATTGTGCCACTAAGACATATAGCTGTTATAAAATCATATGTTCTTCCTAATAAAATTGCACAAAGGGAAATGGTTAGCATAATGGTTGCTCGGTTTGTTGAAACACTAAATCCTGTCATCTGTGCATAAGAAAATAAGAAGAGAATGGTACATGGTATATTTATTTCATTTGGTATATAAATTTTTTTCAGAAATTTGTAAAGAAATAATCCAATCATAGAAATATGCAATCCTGAAATAGCCAATATATGGGCAATTCCATTTTTTTGATATAATTCTTTCGTTTCTTGCGGTAAACTAGATTTATCTCCTAGTAGCATAGCACAAAGAATTCCAGCATCTTCTTCTGGCAAAAATTTCTGATAAGTTTGTTTTAATATACTTCTTATTTCTTGTAATTTATTTGCAAAATATGCATATTCATTGTTTACAATAGAAACATTTTTGGCTAATACTTTATAATCAATTCGTAAACTTTTATAATAAATGTATTCATTAAATTGTCCGGAATTGGTTCCTTTCGTGAAACGTTGTATATCTCCTTTTATTTTCACCTGGTTTTTAATTTTCAGGTTTTCTGCCTGTTCTGTATAAATCAATAGTCCCGTTATACCATAATTTTCCTTCTTAATTTTCTTATTTTTTATAGAAGAAATTTTAATGTTTTTTATATAAATAGCGGTTGTTTTGCTTTTAGGCGTAATTTGATAAATCGTTCCAGTACATACAATAGAAGCTTTATTTGTAAATTCCTTTTCTAATGGCAATTCTTCTGTGTGAAAAATAGAGAAAATGCTAATTAGAATACTGATTAAAAATAATAAAATAAATGGTCGTTTTAAAATATTAAATTACCTACTTTCTTTTGTGAAATAGAAAACACTATGAATGAAGAGCATAATCTTTCAAACAGTGTTGTTGCAAATGTTTAAAGTTTGGTATGCGAAACCAAACAAAGTAATGGGATTTTTCATAAATAAGATTCAAAATAATACTATAAAAAATGGATAAACTATCACAGCCTAGCTGTTATAGTAAAAGAAATGGATGAGACAATACACTACTCTCATCTATGAGATGCAATCTTTCGCTCATAATTGCATTTTACGAAATTTAATAGGTTTGGCTATGCTTTTGAAAAACTTGTCAAACATAGCCTGTTATATGTATGTCTAGTCAATGATATTCACAATCCACTCTGCTGCTTGCTCATATAAAAGCGACACTGCGTGCCTTAAGAGGTACGGGGCCTGAACCCAACACCTTGCACAAGAGTACCCACCGCCTAAAGGCAGTGGTTTTTCTCACTCTTTTATAAATCACAGATATTGCATAAAAATATTAATTAACTCACATAATTCAGAGGGATGCGAACCGTAAAGGTTGTTCCTTCTTTTTCTTTGCTATATACTTTTATAGCTCCTCTATGCATTAAAATTGCATTACGTGTTATGGATAATCCTAATCCAGTTCCACCTGTTTCTCTAGAACGTGCTTTATCTACACGATAAAAACGTTCGAATACATTTTCTTGTTCATCTTCTGGAATTCCTACTCCAGAATCGGAAACTTTAATATAAAAGAATTTATGATCTGCATTCAAAGATACGCGAACCCAACCATTATCATAATTATATTTTACGGCATTTTCAATTAAGTTATTAATAGCAAGAGATAACTTAACTTCATCTACTTCTGCCATAATGGTACGATAACTTTCAAAAATCAAGTTAATATTTCTATCGGCAGCGATTGGTTTGATACGCTTCATAATTTGCTCACATAACTCACTGATATTAATGGTAGCAATATTTAATACCCCTGCTGTCTTGTCCATTTTTACCAAGGACAGTAAATCTGTAATAATTTTATTTTCGCGTTCAATCTCAGCGTTGATATCAACCAAAAACTCCCGATAAAGTTCTGCAGGCGCATCTTCTTGCTGTAATAACGAATCTGCCAATACTTTAATGGAGGTAATCGGTGTTTTTAGTTCATGTGACACATTTGATACAAATTCTTGTCTGGAACTTTCTAATGTTTCCAGTTTTGTAGTCATGCTATTGATAGAATCTACCACATCTTCTATTTCAGTATAGCTATCCACTGTTAATTTTTCACCTAAAAAACCATCTGTAATTCTATTTATAGATGTTGTTAGTTCTTTTAAAGGTTTTATAACAGAACGGGAATAAAATACCGCTATTACCACAAGAATAAGGAATAAAATACCATCAATAATATATATATTTTTTTGCATTTTATGATAAGTTGCAAGGACCGATGCTGTATCAACAGAGATCATCACAATTATTTTATTTTCTTGGTTTAAAGATACCGGTTTCATACAAAAAAATTTTTCTTTTGTATGCATCTTAACAACATGATCTTTTTCTTGTGATTGTTTTAACGCCTCTTCCTCATTGGAAGATAATAAATCAGGGGCTGGTGTAGTATTCTTTTTATCAACCACCATATTATCCTGATAAACAATTTTATTACCATCTATAATACATATTTCCGTCTGATATGTTTTTTCTAGAGTTTTGATAGTTTTAATTTTTTCATTGTTTAATGAAAAACCTTTATTTGTATTAGATGATGAATGTATGAGAAGATTTGCTACCATACTACTTTGCTTCTCTAAGTTGTCATAAGCTTGTTTGATCACACTAGAACGGTGCGTAAGGAATCCTACCCAAGTTATCATTCCTATAATTCCTACACCTATAAGAATGAGTACAGTTAATAACTGTACTCGTAATGTTCGCATAGAACGAATCTTCTTATTTTTTTCAACCTTGAAAGAAATAACCTACACCCCATTTTGTATGTATATATCTAGGCTCACTTGGGTTTGCCTCGATTTTTTCGCGAAGCCTTCGAATGTGTACATCAACTGTTCGAACATCTCCAGGATAATCATATCCCCATACAGTATTTAGTAGGCTTTCACGGCTATATACTTTGTTAGGATTAAACATCAATAATTCAAGCAAATCAAATTCTTTGGCTGTTAAGTTAACCTCTTCTTCATTGATAAATACGCGACGGCTGTCACAATCTACTTTTAATTCTTCAAATACAGCAACCTTAGCTTCTTCCTCTTTCTCTGCTTTTGTATTTTTACTTCTTCGCATAATTGCTTTAATACGTGCCTTTAACTCCAAAATGTTAAATGGCTTTGTAATATAATCATCCGCACCATATTCTAACCCAAGAATTTTATCCATGTCATCACCTTTTGCAGTTAACATAATGATTGGAACATCTGAAAATTCTCTAATTTGCTGGCACACTTCGAATCCTGTTAATTTAGGTAACATTACATCCAACAAAATCACATCAAATTCATTGTTTTTTACAAGTTCCAGTGCTTCCTCTCCATCGTATGCACAGGTAACATTCATATTGTCCTGTTCTAAGCTAAAACGGATTCCTTTCACAATTAGCTTTTCATCATCCACTACTAATACTTTTTTGTCCAAACTACTCACCTCATTATATTATTCTTCTTTATGTTTTGTTCACCATATATGAAGATAATATGATAAACTCACACTGTAATATACGCTTCGATTTTACTGTATACTCCATCCTTGATTCCGGTGATATTTTTTATTTCTTCTATACTTGAAAATTTTCCATTTTCCTGTCGATACTGTACGATACTATTTGCCTTTGATTCGCCTATTCCAGGTAAAGTCAGCAATTCCTCAGTTGTAGCAGTATTAAGGTTTATTTTAGATTGTTCTGTTGTATTCGAAGAAATAGCAGTAATAGTTCCTTTGTTTTCTTTTGATTTATATGGAATATAAACCTGTTCATTATCAGATAGCAATTGTGCTTGATTAACATCTGTATCTGCAGCCTTCTTTTTTAAGCCACCAGCAGCAGAAATTGCATCACAGATACGTGTATTTGCAGGGAGTTCATATACTCCCGGCTTTTTTACTGCACCGCATATATGCACATGAATGAATGCCTTTTCTGAGGTGTTTTTTTTATCACTCGTTTCTTCCTTTTCATCTTCATCCTGTACAATAACCGATACATTTTTCTCTTCTTGTTTGACAGAATTACTTTCGGTCCCTTTATGACTCAATAGATATCCACCGCCGAACAGCAAAAGAAACAGACTAATTGCAATCATCTTTATTATTTTATTGAAATTCATTTTACAAACCTATTACCAAGTATCCCTTTATACAGTTGTATCATTAATATTTTACATATTTTTATTCATTATTACAATACTTTTTTTACAATTTCATAAAAAAATGAATACTTTTTTGTCATATTTAAAAGATTTAAAGGGGAAGTATCCATTTCTATCAACCTTATTTCCACTTAAATATAACAACACCTACCAGAAATACTAGGATACCAATACATTTTCTCCATTCAAATCCCTGTTTTTCTATGCCAAATATACCAAATAATTCAATGATATAAGCAACGAGTAATTGAGCACATACGATGAACATTTCTGCTCGTGCAGTGCCTAATGAAGAGATACTTTTTACCACTGTAATAGTTATAAAAGCCCCAATAATACCTCCTAGTAACAAATACTTAGGTGTAACCTGAAATAATCTGTAAAGTGGTATATTCCTTTCTGAAATATAATAAGCACATAAACATACAAAAAATGCAGTTAACTGTACAAACATAGCTGTAAGCCATGTACCTGTCTGTTTTGTAGCACCTGAATTAAATACTCCCTGAATACTCATTAATGCTCCAGAAAGCAATGCAATAAGAATCCCAAACATAAAATGAACTCCTCCTCCAAAAAATTAGAGAAATAATATCTTGATTTTAACAGATTAATAATCTCCTTAAAAATCGATATTTAAAAAGCATGTTACTAATCATTAGTATTACATAATTTTTTTCATTTATGCGAGATTTACCTAATTTAAATTTAACTCTATTATCCTAAGCTGCATTACTGTATGATAACACAAATTGGTAGTGTAAAAAGGCAAGTTCTTTACAACACCGTAAAAAACTTGCCTTAAAATTATTTATTCTATCTTTTGTTTTATATCGAAGATATGTGCTTATTTCTTATATTTCAGCTAAAACAGAATCTAAAATTACAATCATTTCGTCAATGTTTTCTTTTGTTATAATCAATGGTGGTACAAAACGAATGATATTAGTTCCTGCATTAATCAAAATCAATTTTTTATCCAATGCCTTTTGAATGATTGGACCAACTGGAATCGAGAATTCCAAGCCTTGCATAAAGCCTAATCCACGGCGCTCTATGATAAATGTATATTTTTCTTTCAACATATCCAGCTTTTCTTCAAGATAAGGGGCCACTTCCTGTACATGTTCTGTTATTTTCAATTCATCGTATAAATCAAATACTGTACTAATTGCTGTTGTAACAAACGGATTTCCACCATAGGTTGTTCCGTGATCTCCGGGAACTAATGCTTTTGCAACGTTATCTTTTGCGACAAATGCACCAACTGGAACTCCACAACCTAATGCTTTTGCTGTTGTTACGATATCTGGTTTTATTCCATATTGTTCATATGCGTACATAGTACCAGTTCTACCCATTCCACATTGAATTTCATCACTAATCAGTAAAATATCATTTTCATCGCATAATTTTCTGATTCCCTGGATAAAATCCTTTTTCGCAGGATAGATACCGCCCTCTCCCTGAACCGTTTCCATAATAATGGCACAAGTTTTATCTGTAATAGCATCCTTAACACTTTCTAGATTGTTGTATTCGGCAAACACAACACCACCGATCAATGGTTGAAATGCTTCCTGATAATGTGGATTTCCTGTTACTGCCAAAGCCCCCAAACTTCTACCATGGAAGGAATGATTCATGGAAATGATTTCGTGATCTGTATATCCGTCACGTAAGAAAGCATACTTTCTAGCTAATTTAATTGCACCTTCAATCGCTTCTGTTCCACTATTGGTGAAAAATACTCGATCCAAACCAGTAGCGTTAACTACTTTCTCTGCTGCTTCTGGAAGGAAAGGCGAATAAAAATAATTAGATGTATGAATCAATTTATCGATTTGTTCTTTTAATGCATTATTAAATTTTTTATTGTTGTATCCCAATGCAAATACGGCAATTCCTGCTGTAAAATCTAAATATTTATTTCCATCTACATCATAGAGATATACGCCATTTCCTTTTTCTAAAACAATCTGATAGCGATTATAGGTATGTATTAAATATTTTTCTGCTTTTTCAATATATTCTTTTGTTTCCATATTCCGACCTCCTAGTATTGCACTTCATGTTCATAAAGTTTATTTTCATCATCAATGATGGCAGTTCCAATACCCTTTTGTGTAAAGAATTCAAGTAACAAACAATGTTCTTTTCTACCATCTAATATATGTACACGATTTACACCATTATTTACAGCATCAATACAGTTTCGTATCTTAGGCAACATTCCACCACTTATTTCTCCGCTTTCAATCATTTCATCTGCTTTCGCTAAGGTTAATACAGAGATTAATGTATTTTTATCGTTAGGGTCCTTGCAGACGCCATCTACATCAGTTAAGAAAGCTAATTTTTCAGCTTTTATCGCACGTGCTACTGCACATGCTGCATCGTCTGCATTAATATTGTATGTTTCGTAGTCATCTCCAAGTCCAATTGGAGCAATTACAGGAATGAAGTCATTATCTAATAAAGAATCAATCAATTCACTGTTTACCTTTTTTACATCACCAACAAAGCCAATATCTTGTCCATTGACCATTTTCTTGTCTACGCAAAGGGTACCGCCATCTTTTCCACTGATTCCAACAGCCTTCACACCTAATTTTTCAATGCGCTGTACCAATCCTTTGTTTACTCTGTTCAAAACCATCTCTGCAATTTCCATTGTCTCTGCATCCGTAACACGTAGTCCTTCAACAAACTTGGTTTCCTTTCCTACAATATTAATCCATTTGCTGATTTCCTTTCCGCCACCATGCACAATAATGGGTTTCATACCAACTAATTTTAATAAAGCAACATCTTTAATAACACTTTCTTCTAATGTTTTATCAATCATGGCACTTCCGCCATATTTGACTACAACTTTCTTGTTATTAAAATCACGAATATATGGCAATGCCTCAATTAGTGTTTCTGCTTTGATTAAAATTTGTTCCATTTCTTTTGACTCCATTGTTTCTTTGTTTCCTTTCTCTAGTGATTAATATTTCTTTCTTTTATGAACGATAGTCTCCATTGATTTTTACATAATCATATGTCAAATCACATCCCCAAGCCGTTGCTGTTTCTGTTCCTTGTTTCATATCAGCAATTGCTGTAACATGTTCTGCGGATAAAATTTTTGTTGCTTCTTCTTCGCTATAGTTAGTTGCCATTCCATTTTCAAAAAGTTTTATACGCTGTCCATTACTTTCAATATATAAATCTACAATTTCTGGATTAAATTCTACACCAGAATATCCCAATGCACAAATAATTCTTCCCCAATTTGCATCACTTCCGTATACAGCGGTTTTTACCAAATTAGATGTAATAACAGATTTACTAAGTGTGATGGCGTCTTGTTTTGTCTTTGCATTCATAACTATTGTTTCAAATAATTTTGTAGCGCCTTCTCCATCTCCTGCCATCATTTTTGCCAATGTATGTGTTACAGCAGCTAATGCATCACAAAATGTTTTATAATTTTCATCTTTTTTAGTTATTTCCGGATTTTCTGCTTTTCCATTTGCTAATACAATCATACTATCGTTTGTAGAGGTATCACGATCTACGGAAATCATATTAAAAGAGGAAACTACATCTGTACGAACGGCTTCTTGTAATAGTTCTTTGGAAATTGCAAGGTCTGTTGTGATAACACATAGCATAGTAGCCATGTCCGGATGAATCATTCCAGAACCTTTAGACATACCACCAATTGTTATAGTTTTGCCATCAATTTCAAATTGAACAGCACATTCTTTCGATATCGTATCAGTTGTCATAATCGCTTTTGCAGCAGCATTTCCAGCCTCGAGATCTTCATTTAACTGCTTACTCATTGTACGGATTCCATTTACAGCTCGTTCTATTGGAATCTGCATACCGATAACACCAGTGGAAGCTGTCAAAACAGAGCGTAATGGTAAATCCAGTGCAGTTGCAACTGCCTGTGCCATTTGTTCATTAATGCTTAATCCTTCCTTACTGGTGCAAGCATTTGCAATACCGCTATTTAATACAACTGCTTGCGCGAATTCCTCTTTTTTCACAATATCGCGGTCCCATTGTACTGGCGCTGCTTTTACAACATTTTTAGTAAATACACCAGCAACTTTCGCAGGTACTACACTATATACCAACGCCATGTCATCTCTTCCCTTATATTTAATCTCCGCAGCTGTTGATGTAGCCATAAATCCTTTTGCAGCTGTTACTCCACCATCTATTTTTTTCATAAAAAATATACCTCCCTTGTTTCTTAATGTACTCTCGGAATCTCCCTTGCACCCACTTTTGCAACTGTTTTTCCGCCAGCTATACACAAATTTAATCAACGTACGCTCCACGTACGCCTCATAAATTTGTGCATAGCTGACAAAAAACCATTTTGCAAAATCAGGCACAAAGAGACTCCGAGAGTACATCTTATTTTATTTTTCTATAATGATTCAGATGTATAAACATCTTAATCTGAATTGAAATGTACTAGATTATTTTCATTAAGAATATAATCATAACAATTTAAATCGTTACGTTCAATCCAACCTAATTCATGCCAATAGGCATTTCCAATTTTATTTTCAGAAAACGCAACCAAACTTGCTTTACTAATTTTTTCCTTTTTCAGTGCATTTAAAGAATATTGAACCATTTTAGTAGCAATTCCATGTTTCCGATAATCACGCTGCACGCATACATGATAGAAACATCCGGTCCTTCCATCATGCCCGCATAAAATAGTTCCAATAATCTTTCCATCCTCTTCTGCAACAACGCTTGTTGTAGGGTTTCTTTTGAGGAAACGTGTAATTCCCTCTTCTGAATCATCAATTGCGCGGATACCAAAACCTTCTATGCTATTCCATAATTTATACATTTTGGGGTAATCTTCCGCTTTCATGGCACGAATCTGCATAGGAAATCCTCCTTTAATTCGTAATTCAGGAATTTTAACTTCCCGATTCTTCGCTTCCTTTTAAGTTTTAATAATTATACAACTTTTTTAATTTTTATGCAATCCCTGTTTTTGCTTTTTTCCGTTATTTTTTCTTTCCTTTTTTATAACAACTTTTCTTGTCTAATACTACAAATTAATAGTTATTTTTTTACAATTTCAGACTTATTTGCAAAAAGGAATAAGCAGTTGTATTTAAGCATACATCAGACGGCTTCTGCTATCCTTTTTGAAGCATTTTATGTGAAAAAATAAAAATTAAAATTAAAGCCTATGCTAATTATTATAATCCGATACTTTTTTATTGCAATATGCAGAACTAAATCTTTTTTATTTTTTGGCATGCAATCAATTCTATATATACAAACCGATAAAAAAGGTATCGTTTCCTCAAAAGTAATACTTGAATAATTTTTTATTTTGTTATATATTAAATAAGAATTATTTATAAACATTTCAAGGAAAATTGTTTTATTTGTAGATGCATATTTATACATCTGCATGAATAGTAAAACATTTATAAAATGCAAACGGAGGTAGTTAGTTATGAAAGAAAAGGTTGTTTTAGCGTATTCAGGTGGACTTGATACTACAGCTATTATTCCATGGTTAAAGGAACATTATGATTATGATGTCATCTGCTGCTGTATCAATTGCGGTCAAGGTGAAGAATTGGACGGTTTAGAGGAGCGTGCTAAATTATCTGGCGCATCTAAATTGTATATTGAAGATGTAGTAGATGAATTTTGTGATGATTATATCGTTCCTTGTGTACAGGCAAATGCTGTTTATGAAAACAAATATTTATTAGGAACATCAATGGCTCGTCCTGTTATTGCAAAAAAATTAGTCGAAGTTGCAAGAAAGGAAAATGCAGTAGCAATTTGTCATGGTGCTACTGGTAAGGGAAATGACCAAATTCGTTTTGAGCTTGGTATTAAGGCCTTAGCTCCAGATATTAAAATCATTGCACCATGGAGACTAGATACATGGCAGATGGATTCTCGTGAAGCTGAAATTGAATACTGTCAAAAACACGGAATCAACCTACCTTTCTCAGCTGACTCAAGCTATAGCCGTGATAGAAACTTATGGCACATCTCACACGAAGGTCTTGAATTAGAGGATCCTGCAAATGAGCCAAACTATGATCATTTATTAGTATTAGGTAATACTCCTGAAAAAGCACCTGAAGAAGGCGAATATGTTACTATGCAATTTGAAAAAGGTGTTCCAGTTGCATTAAATGGCAAGAAGATGAAAGTTTCTGAAATCATTACTGCATTAAATGAACTTGGCGGTAAACATGGTATTGGTATTGTTGATATTGTAGAAAACCGTGTAGTTGGAATGAAATCAAGAGGTGTATACGAAACTCCTGGTGGAACAATTTTAATGGAAGCACATCAGCAGTTAGAAGAATTGATTTTGGATCGTGATACATATGCTGTAAAGAAAGATATGGCAAATAAATTTGCTGAAATCGTATACGAAGGAAAATGGTTTACACCTTTGCGTGAAGCTGTACAGGCATTTATCGAAGTTACACAAAAATATGTAACTGGTGAAGTTAAATTCAAATTATACAAGGGAAATATTATCAAGGCAGGTACAACTTCTCCATATTCACTTTATAATGAAAATCTTGCATCCTTTACAACTGGTGATTTATACGATCATCATGATGCAGATGGATTTATCAATTTATTTGGATTATCTTTAAAAGTACGTGCTATGAAAATGGCTGAAGCAGAGAAAAATAATAAATAATCTTTTTCTTTCTAAATCAAGAGAGTATACAGCTCATGTTTGCTGTATACTCTCTTTTTTTGTTCTTCTTGAATGCGTAGTATTTTGCAAATACTAGTTTGTGAATCGTAACAACAATTAATTGAATTGACTTCCTAACTATGAATGCATTGCTTTTTAAGAAAAAATATGTTACATTTGAATCGGTTATGTAAATAACTGCAGAAATGCTTATTAGCGCCAGAACCAGAAAAAATAGGATATTCCTGTTATTACTACCAATATTTTTGGTAACCGTTCAGCCCAAAAGAATACTTTAGTCAATTTGTATGTTGGGGCATTTTATGAATGCCCGTGGTTAAACGATTCCTGTTTAAATATTTGTATGATTATAGGCTATTCTATCTTAAGAATGGTGGACGAGGTAAAGGGAGTATCGAATTTTCGGCGGATGCCCTTTCGTATTATGGGATGCGTGATATATGGATAAACTGTCAGGTAACTGAAAAACAATATCTGTATAACCTAAATAAAAAAAGGAGTTTATGTTTATGTGTGGAATTATTGGCTTTACAGGTAAATTAGATGCCAAAAAAGTGTTAACGGAGGGTCTTCAAGAGTTAGAGTATCGAGGATATGATAGTGCGGGAATTGCATATTTTACAAAGGATAAGATTCGTACTATAAAAAAAGAAGGCAAGGTTTCTCAATTATGTGAGGAAGTAAAGAAACTTGTTCAGGAGGATACTACAACCTGTGGCATTGGTCATACACGTTGGGCAACACATGGTGGTGTATCTACTACAAATTCGCACCCACATACGTATGGGTGTGTTACATTGATTCATAATGGAATCATTGAAAATTATAAAAAATTGGAAGAGGAATTTCGAAAAAAAGGACAGGAACCTGTTTCACAGACAGATACAGAAATTGTAGCCATGGTAATCAATGACTGTTATGATGGAAATCCAATTAAGGCTATTAAAAAAGCGGTTGCAAAATTAGAGGGTGCTTATGCATTTTGCATTATGTTTGAAGATTATCCGGGCGTTATTTATGCTATTCGTTCTGGCAGTCCATTAGTAGCAACAAATACAGAAAAAGGCTCTGTTATTGCTTCGGATATGGTTGCTCTATTAAAATATTCAAAAGATTATTTTGTATTGCCAGAACATCATATTGCACGATTAACGGAAGACGGAATTACAGTTACGAATATGGAACATCAGGTTGTAGAACCTAAAATGTTACATGTAAACTGGGATGTTGCTTCTGCTCGAAAAGGTGGATATGATTATTTTATGTTAAAAGAAATTCATGAGCAACCGGAAGCATTAAGAAAAACCATAGGGCCACGTATTGTGGAAGGATTGCCTGATTTTACAGAAGATAATGTTCCAGATAGTCTATTTACAGATGTCAACAGAGTAATCATTACCGCTTGTGGTACAGCAATGCATGCGGGGCTAATTGGAAAAAATTTAATTGAGCGTTTTGTACGCATTCCAGTTACTGTAGATATAGCCTCTGAATTTCGTTATCAAGATCCGATTCTTGATGAACATACTTTAGTGATTACGATTTCACAATCGGGAGAAACTGCAGATACATTGGCCGCACTACGATTAGCAAAAGAAAGAAAAGCGAAAACATTATCTGTAGTAAATGTCAAAGGATCTTCTATCGCTAGAGAAAGTGATTACGTGTTATATACACATGCTGGTCCGGAAATTGCTGTAGCAAGCACAAAAGCATATACAGTACAATTATCTATTATGTATTTGATCGCATTCCGCTTTGCTTATGCCAAAGGTAAATTTACAGAAAAAGATGTAAAAAATTTAGTTAAAACATTAGAAAATACGATAAAAACAGTAGACGAACTGTTGGATTATGATGATGAAATAAAAAGCATTGCAAAAAAACTAAAAAAAACAGAGGACTTATTCTTTATCGGACGTGGGTTGGATTATGCACTCTCCTGCGAAGGATCTATAAAATTAAAAGAGATAAGTTATATTCATTCAGAAGCATATGCAGCTGGTGAATTAAAACATGGTACAATTTCACTTATTACAGATAACGTTCCAGTGGTTGCGTTAGCAACCCAGCAAGATGTTTATGCAAAAATGATTTCTAATATACGTGAAGTACGTTCTCGCGGTGCCAGAGTTATTTTAATTACCAATGCAGACGCACATGTAGATGCATCGCTTTGTGATTACCATATTATGTTACCAGAAATGAATGATTTATTTACGCCTTTTGGCACTGCTGTTATTTTACAATATATTGCTTATTATGCTGCTGTCAGCCGAGGATTAAATGTGGATCAGCCACGTAATTTAGCAAAATCTGTTACAGTAGAATAAAAAATATGACGTATTTAAAGACAAGGACCATATTCAATAAATGAATATGGTCTTTTTAGATAGGCTATTTTAATAGAAAAATAGAAAGACAATAGCCAAATAGAATGAATGGAGCAAACGGAAAAGGCTCCTTTTTTGATTTTTTTTTGCAACCAAGTAAATAAAATGCATAAATTGTTGCAAATAATAAAGCAAAAAACAGCACCGAAAAAGAACAGAAATAGTCAGAATAAAATCCAATCATACCCATTAATTTTACATCTCCAAATCCAATTGCCTGTTTCGACAACCAATAAACACAGGATAAAATACCAATACTGAGCATACCACCTATTAAAGATGGTATAAAAACTGTTTTTACAGCAGTACTATTTTTCAAACACTCTATCAACAAAAAAAATGTTTGAAATAATCCGCCACAAAAAAGAAGTGTATTAGGTATTATTTTTATTTCTGCATCTACAACAGCAACACAATACAAAATTTGATACAAGGTAAGTAATCTTGTGTATTGTAATAAATCTGTTGTTCTTTGTCTGGCAATATTGGCAAAAATAATGGTAAAACATAATGTTACCAAGTATCCTATTACAATATTTTTTCTTTTCGTTTCCTCTTTTTTTCTTCTAAAACATAAATAAAAATATGCTAGACTCTGTGTGATAATCGTTAATAAGACTTGTAATATCATCCCTGCATGTTCTCCTTTGTGCTGTTTTTTACAAATCCTATTATACATAAAAAGAAGAAAAAATTTGGATTTTAAGACAGATAACCAATTTTTAAGATGAACGACCAGTTTACTTAAATAGAAACTCCTAATTCTTCCATTTCTTTCCAAAAACGTGCAATTGGAAAACCTACAACATTATAATAATCACCAACAATACCTTCTATGTATTTTGCAAACAACCCTTGTATCGCATAAGCACCAGCTTTATCCATTGGTTCACCAGTATAACAATATTCTTCTATCTTCTCTTTAGAAAGTGATGCCACTTTTACCCTTGTTAATTCTGCAAATTTTCTGACTTTTATTTGATTTCCTTGTTTCAAAATAATACAAACACCCGTATAGACACTATGTTCATGTCCCTGCAAATTCAGAAGCATTTGTATAGCCTCTGGTTTATTCTTTGGTTTTCCAAGAATCGCTCCTTGGTTACACACAATAGTATCTGCTCCAATGATAATTGAATTTTCTGGAGCCTGTGTTTTGATATCATCTGCTTTTATAAAGGCTAATTCCTCTACTATTTTTTCTGGTTCTGTAAACGAGGTTATCTCCTCTTTCTTACTTGGTATAACTTTAAAGTTTAATCCAGCTTGCTTTAAAATTTCCTTACGCCTTGGCGAACCAGATGCCAATATAATTTGATTTGTCATTTACATTTTCTCCTATTACTTTTCAATATATTCCTGTTCTCCTAATGGTTCAATACTTCCTGCACTTTCGTATACCTTAGAGCTAGTCGGGAGGTTTTTCCTTTCCAAATTGCGATTTACTACCTTTTTGATAATATGATAGATAACACCAAAAGTAGGTACACCAAATATCATTCCAAGAAAACCGAATAGGCCAGAACCTAACATAATTGCAAAAATTACCCAAAAAGCGGATAACCCAGTTGAATTACCTAAAATTTTTGGACCAATAAAGTTTCCATCCAATTGTTGTAAAATGACAATAATAATAACAAAAATAATTCCAGCCTTAGGATTTGCCAAAAAAATCAGTATTGCACTTGGTACACCTCCAATATATGGACCAAAAAAGGGAATAATGTTTGTCACACCAACAATCACACTTACAATGAGTGTATATGGGATCTTCAATATTGATAAAATAATAAAACATAAAACACCAATAATACAAGAATCAATTATTTTACCAGATAGAAAACCAAGAAAAATTCTATCACTATCTCTTGCTAATTCCAAAATACCTTCTGTTGTTTTTTTTGGAAAAATTGCATATAATAATTTCTTTGTCTGTCCTTTAAACTTTTCTTTTGTAGATAAAACATATATCGATACAATTAGACCGATAAATACATTTTCCAATACATTAATTACACCGACAACTCCGATTGTAATTTTGGAAAAGAACGTATCCATCTTTCCTAATAAATCTGTCTTTATCCAATTTTCAATATATGTCTCTGCAGATATAATTGCCTGTTGTATCAAATCATCATACTTTTCATTGATTGACAAACTACCAATCCAAGTAGAAAATGCATTTACTCTTCCAGGCATTTCTCGAACCAGATTTGTTACACTTGCTATTAAATCTGGTAATATTGAATAGATTATAACAGTAATAAGTACTATAGCAAAGACAACCGACAATAAGAGACTAATAGAACGTATTCGTCTTTTCGCCTTTAAATCAGTTTCTTTTTTCTTGGTAAGTTTAAAAAATATTTTTTCAAACCATTTCATAATTGGATTCAGTAAATATGCAAAAATTAGCCCTACTATGATAGGCTGTAAAATTCTCATCAATGCATGTACCGCTTTCATTACGTCTGAAATACGTAAAAAAATCAATGCGCACAATACACTGGCCACAATGACAAGAAAACACATAATTCCTTTCCACATAAAATCTTGTAACGGATGATGCACTTTTTTCGTTTTACTTTTTTTAGCAGATGCTTCTTTTTCTTCAACAATTGGTACAGATACAGCAATCAATTCATTTTTTGGATTGCTCTTGTTTTTTGACATAATTATCCACCCCTTATTTCTGTACTAAAAATCTTACTCTTACATTTCTTTGTTTTTCTATCATCCTATTATGCAAATTACACATATTTAGAAATCTTTCCAAAGCATAATGTAAAAAGCGAAATACACTTATTTCTTTGGGTTACTTGTGCGTGCTCTGCACACAGCTACCTTACAGATATAAATGTATTTCGCCTTTCTATATTTATCAAACAGAGTATATCTATATCCTAATTACTCTACTTTTATACAAATAAATATTTTATAACATTTCCTCTAAAGTTTTTCTGATAGCTAAAATGAAATTCTGACTATTTACTACATTTACATCTTTTAATGTTGTAATCAAAGCTAAATCTTTTGTCATTGTTCCATTTTCTATTGTTGCAATAGTAGCTTTTTCTAATTTGTCTGCAAATTTTTGCAATTCTGTATTATTATCTAATTCGCCACGTTTTCTTAAAGCACCTGTCCATGCAAAAATAGTTGCTACAGAGTTTGTAGAAGTTTCCTCACCCTTTAAATGTTTGTAATAATGTCTTTGTACTGTACCATGAGCAGCTTCGTATTCGTAATTTCCTTCTGGCGACACTAATACAGAAGTCATCATTGCTAAAGAACCAAATGCAGAAGAAACCATATCACTCATAACATCTCCATCATAGTTCTTACATGCCCAAATATAGCCACCTTCGGACTTCATAACGCGTGCAACCGCATCATCAATCAATGTATAGAAATATGTGATACCTGCTTTTTCAAATTTATCTGCATATTCTGCATCAAAAATTTCCTGGAAAATATCTTTAAATGTATGATCGTACTTCTTAGAAATAGTATCCTTTGTTGCAAACCATAAATCCTGCTTTGTATCTAATGCATAATTAAAGCAGCTTTTTGCAAAACTAGTAATAGAAGAATTCAGATTGTGCATACCCTGTACAATACCAGAACCAGTAAAGTTATGAATCAATTCTCTTATTTCTGTTCCATCTTCACCAGTAAATACGATTTCAGCTTTTCCTGCGCCAGGAATTTTCATCTCACTACCCTTATAAACATCACCATACGCATGTCTGGCAATTGTAATTGGCTTTTTCCAATTTTTAACACATGGTTCAATTCCTTTTACAACAATTGGAGCACGAAAAACAGTTCCATCTAGAATAGCACGAATTGTTCCGTTTGGACTTTTCCACATTTCCTTTAATGTATATTCCTTCATTCTTGCAGCATTTGGAGTAATGGTAGCACATTTAACTGCTACACCATACTTCTTTGTTGCTTCGGCGGAATCAATTGTAACCTGATCATCTGTTGCATTACGATGCTCTAGTCCTAAATCATAATACTCTGTTTTCAAATCAACAAAAGGAAGTAATAATTCATCCTTGATCATTTTCCACAGAATTCTAGTCATTTCGTCTCCATCCATCTCAACTAATGGTGTTGTCATCTTAATTTTTTCCATTTTCGTCCTCCTTGTTATGTTTAGAGCCTTCCAATAATAAAGAAATCTTATTCACATAATATTTTATCCTTTTCGTTATCTTAATGCTCTTTCTATTTACCTATATGATTTCTCAAAAACTATTATAACGGAAAAAGCGAATAGAAACAAGAAAAATATAAAAATTACTATTTTTATGCTTTATTTTTTGGATAATATTACTATGAAATTTTAATCTTTTTTATATCACTATATGCTCCATATACTTTTGTCCCATTTACCGTTTTGAATGCACGTACCTTAAAATAATAGGTTTTTTCCTTCTCCAAATTTGATATTGAAAGGCTTGTTCCCTTTTTTTGCACTTTGCTGCTTGCAGAAAACGTCTTGTTACTAGCATATACTAAAACATAACCACTGGCATTTGATACTTTTTTCCAACGAACTGATAATACTCGATCTTTTTCAGATGCTTTAGAAGATTTTTGCACTTGGTTTTCTGTCAGTTCTAACTCTTTTACCTTTCCTACTTTAGTAACCGCAATTTCTATATCCTTGATAAGCTTTTGCAATGTCTTTTTCCCAACATGCCCATCCGCGGCCAAGCTTCGTTTCTTTTGATACTTTTTGGCAATTGTTGCATCTGCTTTACTAAATTTTCCATCTACTTTAATGGAATAGCCAAGCTTTTTAAGAGAAGCCTCTACCCATTTTACATCGTTTCCTTTCATAACTGAAGATTTATAATATATAGTTCTTGTTGGCACCGCATATTTTCCTAAAGGATTGTATGTAGAAGCTGGTTTTGCATTTGGAATTTCCGTCGCTTTTGGAATTTGTGTTATGGATGGTTTTGAAGTTACAGCAACTGATGTCGTAACCTGTGGTGATGCAGTTATTTTTGGCGAAACTGTCGGAGAAGGCGTATTTGTTGCACTTGCCTTTTCCTTAATTACACGATACGTCGTAATTGTAGACCAAGAAAGTTTATATATTTGAGAAACAGGTATACAACATCCCTGCTTTTCCGTTTCGTATGCAGAATCATCAAAATAAATAGTGTCTTTTTCTACTTTTTTTGCAACGATGTAATGTGTTCCACCACCATAATTGCCTCCAACAATAACACCTTGTGGATATTTAGCAAGAAGATCTTTTATAAATTTTTGCTTTTCTGTCTGCGATTTTGATGCAATAGAACCTGTTTCACTTGTTGCATCAACGCCAAATGCTTTTGCAATTAAGCTGTGATTACAATAATTGCTTTTTCCATTTGCCACATACACAGAAACCGGATCCGCATCATATCCCATAGATTTCAAAATCATAGCATAGGAAGAAATATAACATAATGAGGTAAGTGTTTTTCCATTATAGGTCCATCCTTTTTGTGAATACCAATGTGAAGTATCTTCTGCATAAATAGAGGTAGGTTTCTGTATTCTTTCAACTGTCAGTGTTGTACCCGCTAACATAGCAGAAGCAAGTACTCCTGCAAGTATCTTTTTTGTAAATTGTTTCATGATTTTGCAAACTCCCTTTTTGAACTATTTGAATATTTTTCTTATAGTAAAACATATAAATCGTTCTTTTTCATGTCAATTCATTGTTGTTTTTGTCATTTTTAGTCAAAATTAATCTGACAAAACATGACATATACTTAAATTTTACCATTGAAATATAAACTTTACAAGAAAAAACGGTATTTTATAGGTATGCAAAAGTATTTTCTCAAGAAAATGGCAGTGATTTATATTCCTGTTGCACATTATACTTGCATTCGCTAAAATAATATTGATGAAACGTAGTACAAATAGGTATTTTTTAATTTTTTATCGTTATATGGGAGGGACATCATGAACACAACAATGAATAATGAAACAACAAATACATTTTTAGATTTTATAAGTAAAGCAACTTCGCCATATCATGTTGTTCAGACAACAAAAAACAAATTGCAAAAGGCCGGTTTTGAAGAACTCAATTTTGGTGAGAATTGGAAATTAGAAGCTGGAAAATCTTATGTTACGGATTTATTTGGTACATCACTCTTCGCTTTTCGACTACCAAAAAACATAACAGAGAAAAGTAGCTTTCGAATCTGTGTATCACATACAGACCATCCAGGCTTTCGTATCAAACCCAACCCTGATTTAAAAGAAAGGGGATATTGGAAGTTAAATGTAGAAACTTATGGTGGTGCCATTTTGAATACCTGGATGGATCGGCCTTTGTCTTTAGCAGGTAAAGTCACATTAAAAAATTCGGATTCTATTTTTAATCCAAATACAAAACTTGTGGACTTTGAAAGACCTATTTTGACCATTCCAAATTTAGCAATCCATATGAATCGATCCATTAACAAGGGGGTAGAACTAAATAAGCAAATTGATATGATGCCACTTTTTTCTATGACAACTACTCATGATGATAAAAATATACCTGATTTTTTAGATATTTTATCAAACGAAATCAAAGAACCGAAAGATCATATTTTAGATTATGATTTAAGTGTTTATAATTGCGAAAAGGGTTGCCTTTTAGGAGCCCAAAAAGAATTCTACTCCAGTCCGCGTTTAGATAATCTTACTTCTGTTTACGCATCATTAAATGCAATTGCAACCATAGACAATCATAAAAAGGACATTATGTTATGTGGATTTTTGGATAATGAAGAGATTGGAAGTCGTACAAAACAAGGTGCTGATTCTTTAAGCATGCACACTCTTTTAAAAAAGATTTATACTTCCTTTTTCTCTTCTGACAAGGGTTTTGACAATACCTTACATAAGAGCTTCATGATTTCTGCGGATGTAGCACATGCTCTACATCCAAATCATCCAGAAAAAAATGACATTACAAACTTCTCAAAATTAAACGAGGGTATTGTAATAAAATGGAACAGCAATCAACGTTACGCTACAGATACAGAAGCGATTGGTATTATACAACAAATTTGCGAAACATATGCAATACCATATCAAAAGTTCGCAAATCGCTCTGATATTCCAGGTGGTGGTACATTAGGAAGTATTACATCTGCTTGGTTACCAATGAAAACTGTAGATATCGGTATTCCTCTTCTAGCCATGCATTCTGCCAGAGAAGCCGGTGGTGTTCAAGATGAATCCGCATTAACCAAATTATTACATGCCTATTTTAGTTGTGAATAATCTTATAAAAGCAGGTAAAGTGATTCTAAACTTTACCTGCTTTCTAATGATAATTCTTTTAATTGTTTTGTTTATTTTCTCGCAGAACAAAATCTCCCATTTCATTTCGTATATATACGCTTCCAACTGGTGCATCTAAGATTGGAAGAAGTGTTTCATCATAATTTACAATGTGATTTAAGGTAAAAATACCAATATTATTTGCATCACCCAAATACTCCACTGTTTCGTCACCTGCCATAAACTTCCAGCCTGAATCTGGATATTCTGGATTTGGAAGTTGCTTTTCCGCATATTGGATTGGCTGCCCATCCATACTAATGCGATCTGTTACATAACAACCTAATTTTGTACTTGCAAGCTCCTTTTCTGGTTTAAAACCATTAAAATAATTTTTTGGTTTATACCATGCATATTTTGCCCAAATATCATTATGTTCAGAAAAAAACAATTGCTCTAATGCATCTAGAATAGTCTTGCACATATTTTTAACTTCTTCTTCATTTCCTGTATTTTCATATATAAAATAGCAACCTCCACATACATAACTTAATGCAAAGTCTGTCCAGTCATTATATGTTTTTAAAGCCATTGAACTAAAATCAGCAATAATTTCACCCGCAAGTCTTTCATCTATGTATCCACACAAATAAGCTTCGCGTGCAATTTGAATGCTTTCTGCAACATCCCAGGCTATAAATCCCTTTGATCCCACAATTTCTTCAAAGTAATGTGCAAATGTCATTAATTCTTCAAAACGCTTTCTATTTTCTTCTTTTAATTCGTCAATATTGAAAGTTGGTTGATTATTCCAGTTACTCCAAAAATCAAAATATCTTCGACCACAACCATAATGTCTAACTTTCGCAAGGTATTCTACAACGCTTTGTCTGTCTTTTCCTCCTCTGGTTTTATGCTCCAGGTGTTCTTTTAATTTTTCCATATTGGGATTATCTGTTGGAGCAAGCCCTACTGGTTTTGTTTTTGATAAAATAGAATGTACTGCTGTTAGGCAAATACTAAAATCACCTCTGTTTAATAGTTTTTTTTCACCAAATTGTGCAAACTCAAATCTTGACTGCAAAACCTTAATATCACGAACTACTTCATCCATTATAACACTCATTCTTCTTTCTCCTTTTTATACATTCTTACACCTTAAAAGGTGAGCCTTCTCTACTTTAATTATACCTTCTTTGATTTTCTCTTGCAACATAATCCTTATTTTTTTGGAATTATTCAGTAACGGTTCAGTTGGGCAGAAATAGTAGTTTTCTCTATTTTTGTTAAGAACAAAAGTACCATAGCAGGCTTTTATAAATAGAAAAAAAACTATTTTTTTGAATCGCCTCATTTGTATAAATATTTTTTTTCATACAAATATTTCCGTCCAAAAAATAATATACTTGACCAATCGTTGCACCCTTTTTTACAGGAGCATTTAAATATTCGGGTATAATAGAAAGAATTTTCTGCGTTTCTTTCCCGTCCAATAACATTTTTCTTTTATATGTAGTGCTGGCAATGGAAACCTTTTCTTTTTCACCAAAACGAACGGAAACTGGAGTAAGAGAAAATTTACAATCAAAAACAGTATCTACTTTGTAGTTATTGCAACCATAATCCATGAGTACCTTGGTATCCGCCCATTTATAACTTTTATTAGGGGGCCATCCTGCTGCCAGAACAGCAGACACAAGTGTGCGGTCATTCCTTTTTACTGCACCTACAAAACAATATCCCGCATTTCCTGTAAAACCAGTTTTTATTCCTATTGCTCCCGCATACATAGATAAAAATAAATCTTTATTATGAACACTACAATTTCTTCCTTTGCTTAATTCTGAAAAAGAATGCTGTGCTGTATTAATAATTTTCATAAATGTATCGTTTTTTCTTGCATAAGCACCCATTTTGCATAAATCTTCTGCACTAGAATAATGTTCTGTTGCATCTAATCCATTCGGTGTGACAAAATGTGTATTATAACAATGCAATTCCTTTGCCTTTTGATTCATCAATGCAGCAAAACCTTCAACACTTTTTCCAACATGTTCTGCCAAAGCTACCGCTACATCATTGTAACTTTCCAACATAAGAGCATAAAGCAAATCCTTTACATAATATTTTTCCCCTATGGAAACATTTAATCTTACCTTAGGCTGTTTTGCAGCATTCGAAGAAATTGCTACAATATCATCTAATTTGGCATGTTCTAATACAACTAAACAAGTCATGATTTTGGTAGTACTTGCCATGGGAAGTCTTTTTTGTCCATTTTTTTGATATAAAATACGCCCATTATCTGCATCCATAAGTGCAGCGGAACGGGCGTATAGTTGTATCTCTTTTTCTGTCTTCTTTTTTCCTTGTTTTTCATATAACGGAACTACTTTGTAAACCATTTTCTGCTTGCTGTTTTGTTTTACTTTACACATATTGGTTAATGTGTTGCTTTGGCACATATTTCTTACTGTATTTACCATAAGCAACATAAGCAATCCTAGTAAAATGTATTTTGCCCAGTAATTTAGTTTTTTCATAAAAGATACCTTTTCTGCTTTTTATTAATATATATATACAGAAGTCTATTTTTTATGAGTTTATTTGGATGTCTTTTCGGTTTTCACTTTTTCTGTTTTACCTTCCTTAAGCGAGGAACTAAAAATGATATAATAATAAATTCCCGGTTTTGTAAAAAGTCCATCCTTCGTATTCACCAGATATTCTACAACTTGGATTTGTTTTCTCGATAAGTCATCACTATACTTTATTTCATGAATATCTGCAAAAGAAATCACCTTTTTATTTAACAATGCATCTATGTATTTGATTTTAATATTTTCGTTTCCTAACATATCGTTATTGATAATTTCTTTTAAGTTTTTCTCTAATAAATTATCTAATTTAGCATCTTCCGTCTGCATATATACATCAGATAAGTTCATGGTGCTACGTAATATAATTTTACGGTTGGAACACTCTGTTCCATGGAAAAAGTTAAATTCTTTAAAAAAAATACTTATACTTATTATTGCTAAAAAAGTAGTTATAATACCTATTATTTTCCAAGTAAAAGGAAGCATTTTATGCTTATATTTTCGTTTCCTATTATCAATAGCAATCAACACACCAGTAAAAATAAGAAAAAAGAGACCAATTACCAATAATATATAAATAGACATTTCTATTTTCTCCTCTCAAATTGTAACAGTTCTGCTTGGCTGTGAACTGTTACCTTAAATTTTATTTTTACCTTCTTTCTTCTGCAAGCCTTTTTTGATCCTTTTTCACGCGTTTTGCACGAGCTTTTGCTTCTGCCTGTTCCTGCTCTTCTTTTGCAACATGATTTGCTTTGTTCTGTGCCGCAAGTTTATCAATTCGTTTCTTTTCAGAATTATATAAAGATAACAAATCGTCATACTCACTATAATCTACACACTGTGAAAGCAGTTTAGAGGCTTGTTCTAACATTGCATATGTATAATCCGTTACTTCATCTGTCGTTTCTTGAACAACTTTCAAGGCATTTTTAAATCTTGTTATTGCTAAATTCTTCTTTTTTTCAGCCTGTGCCTTCTTTGCTTGTTCTGCTGCTTTTTGCTTTTCCTGTGCTTTTTTTCTTGCCTGCTCAATTTCATATGCTGCCATTGTATCTTTCCAATTTTTTAAATCATTTTGTAATTCACTATACTTATTGGCAACTCTTGTACTCATTGCAATTTGCACATCTTCGTTCATTACACTGAAAACTGCAACCATAGCTTTCTGGTATATATCCTCAATTTTATAGCAATCCTCTACTTTAGTAATATTAAAGTTTTCAAATGTTGTTACAATTTTTTCAGCTCTTTTTTCAGCCTGTTTTTCCTCTTTTTTCTGTTCTAATAAAGAACGTTTATTTTCACCATATTCAGAAAAATAATCTTGTTTTCCTGTGTTTACATTGGTTGGCATGCCGTCATTTCCAATATATTTTTTTCTAACGGTATCTGGTTTCATGAAATCTTCTTTTTTCATACCTTTATGAAGCTCATTCATATAACTTTGCCAGATTTTTCCTGAATAAGTTGCACCATACATTCCAGAAATCGACTTATTATCATCTCGTCCAACCCAAACAGCTGTAGTATAATGTGTTGTATATCCACAAAACCATCCATCTTTGCTACTATTTGTTGTTCCCGTCTTTCCAGCCGAAATTTGATTTGTCAATGCACAATTATGTCCCGTTCCATATGGCAATTCCATCGTACCTTTTAAACAGTTTGTCACTAGCCACGCAGTATCTTCTAAATAAACTTGATGAGATGTCTTTGTATCTGTATAAATCAATCCTTCCCCTTGTTGAACAATTTTTCGAATACAAGTTCTCTCAATGTATGTTCCGCCAGATGCCAATGTACTGTATCCTTTTGCCATATCTACTACTCGTACTCCATTTGTAAAACCCCCCAGTGCAATTGCCAGATTATTATTATCCACATAACTAATAGAATTGAATTGTAAGTTATCTAAATATGCCAAACCTGTGTCAACACCTATTCCGTATAAGGTCTGATAAGCAATTGTATTAATAGAACGTGCAATGGCCTCACGCATACTAATTTTTCCTCTATATGTGCCACCAGAGTTTTTCGGACCATTGGTAATTGGATGATCTGACATAATTTTAGACGGAAAATACTCACCAGTTTCAAATGCTGGTGCATAATCTAACAATGGTTTAATCGTACTTCCAGGTTGTCGTTTTGCCAAATACGCACGGTTATATTGATCTTTTTTCCCCCGACCACCGACTATGGCTGTAACATATCCCGTTTCATTATCTACACAAACTGCAGCTCCTTGTACTGCATACCTACCATCAGATTGTTTTTCTGTATATCCGGACAAGGTACTATCCAGTGATTTTTGTAGAATTTTTTGTTGCTTATTATTTAGAGATGTGTATATATCGTATCCGCCACTTCGGATCTTATCGGAAATTTCTCCATATTTTTCAGAATAACGTTCCCTGTAATTATCATAGCTTTTTTTATCCGGAAAAGAGTATTCAAATTCAAATCCTTCCTGTTCCATCATAGTAATTACAGCACTATAAATAGCATAGCTCACTTGATATGTCTCATTTACAGATTCTGTTCTCTTTTCAACAACAAGTAATTCGTCTTCTTTTGCCTCCTGTAATTCCTTCTTCTTTATAACACCATTTTTATACATTTTATTTAAAACGCTATTCCGCTTTTTAATTGCTAAATCATAATTTGCAACCGGATTGTATTTACTTGGACTATTTGACATTCCTACAATCATTGCCGCCTCTGAAATAGTTACATCGGCAGCAGATTTTCCAAAGTAATATTGACATGCTGCTTCCACTCCGTAACACTGGTTTCCGTAAAAGTTTGAATTTACATAAAACTCCATAATTTGTGCTTTTGTAAATTTCTTTTCCATATCTACAGCTAACAAAACCTCTGCACATTTTCGAACATATGTCTGTTCAGCAGTAAGTAAGGTGTTTTTTACTACCTGCTGTGTGATTGTGCTACCACCCTGTGTAATTTCTCCACTATGTTTTACTAATGCCACCCCTGCTCTTGCAATTGCCGTTAAATCAACGCCAATATGCTCCTTATAATTTTTGTCCTCAACAGCAATATATCCCTCCTGTATATAACGGGATACATCGTTTATTCCTACATATTTATAATCTGCAGCAGTAATTTCTGCCAAAAGCTTTCCCTTATCATTATATACTCTTGTATTATTCAAATTAGAAAATGTTTGTGTAGATAAATTAGCAATTTTGTCGTATTCTGTTTGCCGGATATTGGTATAAAGTGTATGGTATTTAGAAAACAATATGCAACCCGTAATAATAGCAACAATTAGCAAAACGGTAAACATATGTAAGCAAAATTTTGCTGTACGATAAAATCCGGTCAAAAGACAGCGAATAATATTCCATATAATTGAAATTGCAGAAATTGCAATGTTTTTTTTGTTTGCTGCATCGTTATATTCTTTCTTTTGAGAATGCTTGTAAACACTACGTTGTGCATTTCTTTGTGTATTTTGTTTTTTATGCTTCGTATATGCTGTTGTTTTCTTATCTGGTTTCTGCTTTTGCTCTGGTTCTTTATAAGATTCTTGTTCTATTGTCTTTTCTGGAGCTTGCTCATTCAAAATATCATCGTACTTCTCATCTAATATTGGAGATCTTGCTATCTCTTCGTCCTTTTTGTTTTGCATCACTTTCGGTTGTTCAGAACTTTCAGCCATTGAACTAGGGTCTCCTGGAATAACAGGAATATTGGCAAAATCATCCTGTTCAAAGTCTGTTCTATCTTCGTTTTCATTTTTAGAGTCCAAATCACTTCTCTCCCCTCGTATAGTTTTATAGCGCAAGCTCTCTTAAAACTTTAACGGCCCCCTTCTTTATTATACATTTGTAATGCTCTTTACAAAATTGAATATATTTCTCCTCTTTTGCTACCAGTTCAGAAAATTCACTGGCACGATAACAATATTTTTCCAAATTTTTTACAGCTAAGCGACCTTTCTCAACAGCTAAAAAATATACATTTTCATCTACATTTTTGTACAATTGACTTTTAATAGAAACTTCGTTTGGAACAGTCAAACAAAATTGTTCTGCCATATCCAAACTCTTAAATTTGTAAACACGGAAAAATGTTTTTTTATTCTTCTTTTTTGTTTCTTTCTTTTTACTTTTTACCCCTTTTTCATTCTCCTCTTGACAAATATTTTCTATCACATCGTCTAGCGTATCTTCCTTTAATTCTTCTAATACAGATTTTATATTTCCAAGCATATTTTTTAATGACATATCACTTTTTTCAGAAAATGTAAGCGCCAATCTATTATCTGGCAACGGCATTACCTGCATCGCAACACTGTCGCTTGCGACCTCATATCCAACCTCTTCCTGTGCTTGGCGAACAATATCTTCTAAAAAGCTTTTTGTTTTATCTTTATTTGTAAAAAAATCTTCAAATTCTAACCCGCGTTGTTCCATATCTTCCTCTGACAGGATACAACGCACTGTATTTTCATCTAATCTTTTAAATTGCATGTCTATCATCCTCCATTATCTAGCTCATTGTAAAAACAATAATCTACTCTGTTATTATAGTCATTATTTGCTATAGTAGCAAGGAATAAAATAGATTTTTACGAATAAATATAAAAAGGAGTTACTGTTCACAAACATGTGAACAGCAACGGCTTTGGACAATGCTTTGTATGCAAAATTGCTCAAAACTGCACATGGTAGATTTTCATATGGTATTTTCGAATTGAAAATACTTACTTGTAAGCAGAATAAAGATTTTAACTTTTACCAAACATATGTTATACTATATTCGCAGTTATTAAACTATTTTTAGTAATTTATGTAGTGTCTGCTGAATAACAGAAAATCCCTGTAATTACTGACTTTCAGCCAGTTTTGTGGTAAAATAAATGCAAGGTTTTTGTTCAAATCAAAACTTTT
>CADABQ010000015.1 GCA_902786205.1 uncultured Lachnospiraceae bacterium
ATGTAAAAAATCTCCTTGTTTTGTAGAATTCCATGTAAATAGTATAACACTTTAACTACTAGTATTCTATTATTTTATACGGAATGTTGCGGAAGAACCAAAATAAAATGCTAAACTAGAGGTTGGTAAAAAATACCCTATGGAAAAATATGTAGTAGTTAGAAGGAAAGTCATAGGAGAGTGTGCGATACTTTTAATGGGATGCGAGAGTCTATCTTGCAGGAGCAGGAAAAAAATCGAAAATATGAAAAGGCGAGAACAGATATGATTGCAGGAATATCTCATGATCTTAGGACTCCACTTACTGCAGTAAAAGGAACGGTGAAGGGCTTGTTGTTAATCATCGGAATGGAGATGGCAAAAGAGAAAAAATAGAAGGATAAAGAGGTATCAGAAAAATATAGATAGTGCTACGTTGAAATATTTTGTATAATAAGGTGTAATGACGGATTGAAAGTGGAGTGAAAAGATGAACACAGATACAAAAATATTAATAGTAGAAGATGATACCGATATTAACAATATCCTTGCTACCGCGCTAAAAAAAGAAGGTTATGCTAGCACACAGGTCTTTTCTGGAACAGAGGCAAAGCTTATGTTAGAGTTAAAAAAGGGAGAGTTTTCCCTTGTATTATTAGATTTAATGTTACCAGGGGTGTCTGGAGAAGAAGTGCTGGAAGAAATACGAAAGGTGGGGGAAATACCTGTCATTGTATTAACGGCTAAGGACAGTTTAGACAATAAATTAAGTATGCTTACTGGAGGGGCAGATGATTATATTACAAAACCCTTTGATATGAAAGAGGTGATTGCCAGAGTGCAAATCCAGCTTCGTCATGCACAAAAGCAAAATGGAACGGTAGATATAGCAAAACAACAGATAAAACATAAAAAAATGTTGCTGGATAAAAGTGATTTTTCGATTGCGATAGGGGACGTTACACTTTCGAAAATAACAAAACAGGAATTTGCTATTTTGGAATTATTAATGGGAAATCCCAAACAGGTATTTAGTAAAGAGGCAATTTTTGAGTATGCTTGGGAGGAACCGTATATCGGGGAGACAAAAACATTAGATGTACATATCAGCAACATACGAAAAAAAATCCGTACCGTCACCGAAGAAGAATACATTGAAACCGTCTGGGGAATTGGGTATCGTGCAAAAGCGTGATCTTTACTCTTTTTTTACTTTTTATTTGCGTTATATTAGGAATTTGAATTTAAAATACAGGTAAAGCAAAAAAACAGCAGAAGGAGAGGAAAAGAAGAATGCAGGAAATATTGTTGCAAACGACCAATTTGACAAAGCAATTTGGACGGCATAGAGCGGTAGACCAAGTAAATCTACATATAAAGAAAGGTTCTATTTATGGATTTATTGGAAGAAATGGAGCTGGAAAAACAACCTGTCTCAAAATGATAAGTGGTCTTTCTAAGCCCAGTAGTGGGGAAATTACACTGTTTGGATATACGGGAAAAGATTTGAAAAAGGTTCGATCCAGAGTGGGATGTTTAATTGAGGCACCGGGGTTATATGGAAATATGAGTGCCTATGAAAATATCAAATTAAAATGTAAACTATTTGGAATTGTAAAAGAATCGTACATACAAAATATCTTAGAGCTGGTAGGATTAGAACAGACTGGAAACAAAAAGACAAAACAGTTTTCTTTGGGAATGAAACAGCGACTTGGTATTGGGTTGGCATTGGTAGGAGAACCGGATTTATTGATTTTAGATGAACCTATCAATGGATTGGACCCACAGGGAATTGCAGAGATGCGTGATATGATTCAAAAACTGAATGAGGAACATAACATGACGATACTGATATCCAGTCATATTTTGGAAGAATTGTCTAAAATCGCAACAGATTACGGCATTATTCATAATGGAGTTCTGGTACAGGAGCTTACAAGAGAAGAACTATTGCAACGTTGTCGGGAACGAATTGAAATAACGATGGAACACCCGGAGCAGGCACTTCCTGTTTTAGATGGAATGAAAATAAAAAATTATCAGGTGGTAGACAAAGAGCATATTCATGTGTTTGAACGATTAAATGACAGCGCAATCATGAATATGGAACTTGCGAAAGCAGGCTGTCTGGTAAAAGGAATTTCCATGAAAAGCGAAGAGCTAGAAAACTACTTTTTGAATTTAACAGGAGGGGAACAGAATGCGTAATCTTATAAAAATGGATGTATATCGGATGTTTCATACAAAAAGTTTGTATATTATTTGGATTATATTGGGGGCAATGATTGTTTTTTCCACGTTTATGACGAAGTTAGACTATGAGGCACTGCAAGAACCACAACAGGAAACCACACAGGAAGTAACAGGGGAAACAGAAGCAAGTGAACAGATTAATGTAGGAATGAATGTTGAGCTGCCAACAAAGCCAGGGGAAAAACTTACGGTATTTGATGAAATGTATTCCAATATACAAGCCAAATTTGTTGCATTATTTTTAGTTATTTTTGCGGTTATTTATGCGACCGCAGACTTGACAAGTGGTTATATCAAAAATATTAGTGGAATGATTCCGAGAAGAGAATATATGGTATTTTCAAAGGCGGTAGCATTGGGAATCTATACGTTTCTAAGCTTTCTCTATTACATGTTAGTACAAACAATAGCTGTATATGGCTTTTTTGGATACTTGAGGTGGGGAAAGGTAGAACCTATGTTTACCTATCTGACGGTACAGTTTGTCTTACATTATGCGTTTTTACTCATTTGTATGGGAATTGCGATTGTTCTGCGAAATAATACATTTAGTATGGCAATTTCCATTTGTTTAACGATGAATTTTGCAGCTATTTTGTATGGATTGTTAGATAAGCTGTTTGCAAAGATGGGAATCAAAGATTTTCAGACGATAACACATACGGTAACGGGAAAAATAGCGCTTCTTTCGATGCACCCGGCAAGAAAGGAATGTTTGGCTTCTCTTCTTATTGCCGTACTATTTGGTGGAGTGGCAACGGCAGTAACGGGATATGTTTTTAAAACGAGAGATATATAAAGCAGTTACCATCGCCGAAAAGCAGTGGTTTTCTGCTTATGACAGACGAAAGGATGTTATGTATGAAATGGATCATAATTGGACTATGTATTGTAACTGCTTTACAGGCATGGATGATAGGAACGTATCGGCGACAGATGAAAAACATCTGTCGCCAATTGTCGTTTCTTATGAAAAAGGATAGCAACATGCTATTGACAGGGGATGTACGCATAGGAGGGATTGGGAAGCTATTGGATACATTGAATGATTATCTGCTGGTACAAAGAAAAAAAGAGAGATACTATCAGGAAAAGGAAAAGACGATTGCCAACACTTATACCAGTTTATCCCATGATATTCGAACCCCACTTACTTCTTTGGATGGCTATTTTCAACTATTGGAAACCAGCGACACAGAGGAGGAGCAAAAGAAATATATTACGATTATTCAAGATAGGATTAAAAGTTTGAAAGATATGTTGGAGGAACTTTTTACCTTTACAAAATTAAAAAATGCTTCTTTTCAACTGGAATTGTCAAAATGTTGTATCAATCAAATGGTGAAGGACACCATTTTTTCCTATTATGATGAATGGATGGAAAAAGAAATCCAACCACATATTTCTATTACAGATACCCTGCTTTATATGAAAGGAAATGAACAGGCAATTCGACGAGTATTACAAAATATTATAAAAAATGGACTGGACCATGGGGAAAAAGAGGTGGATATTTCGTTACAGGAGATGGAACAAAAAATTGTGATAGAAATAAAAAATAAAGTATACCATCCAGAGAATATCGACATCACACAAGTCTTTACACAGTTTTATAAAGCCGATATGGCAAGAAGTAAAACATCCAGTGGTTTGGGATTGTCCATCGCAAAAGAATTTGTATTACAAATGCATGGAGCGATTTCTGCCAGAATAGAGGAGGAAAAGTTTTGCGTTTGTATACAGTTTGATAAGCTTTAGAAGAATGTGTGCATAGTTATGGTTTACTGACTTGTGAATGGTAATTCTGTATATTCTTAAGAAAAAGGTTGGGCTATTTGTACAATTTAAAAATTTGGAAAAGTGTGGTAAAATTTGACGGTTTGTTACTATTAATAACAATGAAAAAGGAGAAAAATGATGTTTGATTCACGAGTGGAGGAAGCGATACAACAGCTTTGGGTGGACCCATGGAATGGAGATGGGGAACATGCAAAAAAATTGTTGGAAGAAGCTGCGGAAGAAGGCAATGGCGATGCTTACTACTTTCTAGGAAGATGTTATTTGGGAAATGAGTTTGTTTTGCCAAAATTTGGATTTAAGGAAGATAATGAGCGAGGAATTGCCTATTTTAACAAAAGTATTGAATTAGGTAGTGCTGTAGGAATTTTTGGCGCAAGAAGAGTAGCAGGATTTAAACCAAAATGTGGAAGCTTTATACAACCACCATTCCTTTCCTTGAGAGAGGTTTGGGATGCGGTACGTGCCTTGGCAGATGAGGGAGAGGTTTTTTGCCAATATATGCTGGCGAATGCCTACTATTATGGAGATTGTATTGAAATGTTGGAAATCCCGGAAGAACAAGTGGATGGACCGATGATTCAATCGTTCCAGAGAGAGGCAATCGAATTATTTGAAAAATCCATTAAAAAGAAATTGGTGCTTGGAATAGCAAATTTAATTGATATTTTATCGTCTGGTGATTATGGGATAGAAGAGAACCCAAAGCGTGTACAGGAATTGATAGAAATTGGTGCAAAATTGCAACATCCTTATTATGAATGCAAATATGGAACGCAGTTAGAGGATACGAATTTGGATGAAGCTGTGCGACTATACGAAAAAAGTATTATGCACGGGGAAGACTGGGCATGTTATCGTATGGGAAGATTATATACCTACGGTGGAAAACTGCCACAGGACTTACAAAAGGCGATGTACTACTTTAAAAAAGGTATTGAAATTGACCCAGATACAATCGGATGTAATAACAGCCTGGGTGAAATCTACTTTAAAGGTGGAGATGGAGTCGAAGTAGATTATGAAAAGGCCGTAAAATGCTTTGAAAGAACGACAAAGCAGGGAAATAATTGGGCATGTGCTATGTTGGGACAATGCTATCTGAAAGGATTGGGAACATCTGTTGATTATGATGCGGCAAGACGAATGTTTTTAGAAGACCCAGAGGATGAATTGGCAGCAGTTGGGTTAGGTGAAATTTATTGCTATGGATTGGGAGTACCAGCAAATGTTAAACTTGGAATGGATAAGTATATTATTCCAAATGTAGAGAATGAGAGAGCCAAAGAAATATGTGCAGATTACAGAAGTGGTAAGATTGGTGGGAAAAAAGCCAGATTACATATGTTATGTGTCGAAATGTTTTCTGTGCAGTAATTGCTATTGTTCTTTGTGTGGCAGCAGAGCTACTCTTGGTGGAGTTACCGGCAAAAATGGAACAGAAAAAAGACCCTGTGAAACAAGTGGAAACGGTTAAAGTAGAAAAAGGTGCCATAGGTACGGAGTATGTAGATGGCGTTGCTGTTTTGACATCTACAAAAGAAGTACTTGCAAGCAAAGATGTATTTGTCCTTCCTTTGGATTCTTATGTAGATTATAAGCATTTTGATTACGGAACAGAACATTGGGGAGTTATAAGTTTAGATGACAAATATATCCCAGTAAAATATAATTCCCACGCGGAAACTGATAATTATACTCCAATTGGAAAATTAGTGAAAAAACCATGTGGAAAAATAAAAGATTTAAAAGCATACACACATGAGGGTGAGCGTGCGATTGAAAAGGATGTATATATTGATATGGATGGAGGTATGTACGAAAAGCAGGAAAGTTATGAGGAAAAAGTAAGAGATGCCAAATTGGAGAAATATGTTGCAGATATGGACGAAGATCAGGGAAGAAATACGAAGTTGGCAAAGGCGATTATGTATAGCTTCATCCCTATGATTTTATTACTTCATTTCTTGGGAACAGCTATTGGACTATTTGAACCTGTTTTTCAGAAAAAAGAATAAAGAAGGTTAGGAAAGAGGGCTTTCATATACTATCCCCGCAAGAGTTAGAATAAATAGCTAACAAAAAAGAGGAGGTGTGAATGCCTTCTTTTTTTATTCTATGGGAAGTGTGTCTTGTGGAGTAAAATACTCTGTGAGATAGGTACAATCCTCTTTGCACTGCTAAACTTAAATAGGAAAAATATGTAAATTATGTTTGGCTGTAATTAATTGTAAGTAAAAAATAGCCGATACAAGATATAAGATAAAATACAGAACAAGGATGTGGTTGTATGAAAGTGGGAGATGCAAGAGCTACTTATGGTGCACAATTAAAGGAATATAATAAGCAAAAGTTTAAGCTAGCTCAGCAAAAAAAAGCATTAGAAGAAAAAATGAACAGAACAGAAAACGGAGCAGTTGTTTATGCAGATGAAGCTGCAAAGTTGGAGCTTATGTATAGTGCGTTAGATGAAAAACAGGAGGAGTACCAAAAGTATATGGACCAATTGATGGGACAATGGGAAATGGAATTCGATAGGGTTGCCATGGAACAGCAGAAAGATTCAGCAAAAGAAGCTGGAGAAGACTTGGGAAAAATTCTGACAGTTGCTAGACGTATTATGCATGGAGATATCGTACCACAATCGGATGAAAAGAAATTGATGGAATATGATGGTGATTTGTATCAGATGGCAAAAAATATAGGTGCGATGGCGAAGCTAAAGAAGAAAAAGAAATATGATTCTCTTTGGGAGGAAAAGGAAAAGAAGGAACAGGAAGATCCGATGGAGACAGCAGATGGACAGGATGCAATTTCGGGCGCTCCAGAAGTTGTTGATGTAGGAGAAGTAATGGCTGCTGCCACGGACACCGCGGAAACATAAGCATAATAACCATTATTAAAATAAGATTAGAAAGGTGTCATGAATGTTGAAAATGGAATGATTGTATATTATAATAAAATAGAAAATACACGTAAAGTGTATTTGAAAGAAAAATACATAAAAACAAAAATGGAGGGTTTCAGAATGATGAACAAAAAATTAAAGAAAGCAACTGTGGCAGTTGCAGCTTTATCTCTTGCAGTATCTGGTGTGCCAACAACGATATTTCCACAGAATGTGGCTATTGTAAATGCTTCTGTAGATGATGAAGTGTTTGAGAGTGGAGATTTTCGTTATAAGGTAACGGATAATAATACGAAGGTTAGTATTCTTGGATTTACAGAGAGCGCAAAAGAAAAGACTACGGTAGCGATTCCAACTACAGTAAATTATGATGATTATGATTTCCCTGTTGCAGCGATTGAAGAAAAGGCATTTAAAGGGAACACAGCCATTACATCTATCGTGTTTACAGACAAGGATGGAAACGTAACAAATCAGACAAATCTTTCAAAAATTGGATATTCTGCATTTGAAGGATGTACGGGATTAACAACAGTGACGCTTGCAGAAGGAGTAAAAGTTTTAGGCGGCAGTACATTTAAAGCTTGTACAAATCTTACAACCGTAAATCTTCCTTCTACAATAACAGAGGTAGTGGACACAGGTCTTTATGGGAATGGTCCTTTTATAGAATGTACAGGGTTACAGAAAGTAGCTTTTGCAGAGGGAACAACTACAATTCCAAATAATATATTTGGAAATTGTGACTTTATCACAGCAGAGTCTTTTAATATGCCAGCAACGGTAACTACTATTGGAAAAGAGGCATTTAAGGGTACAACAAAACTTGAGAGTATTGAATTACCAAAAGACTTAAAAACAATAGGTAGAAGTGCATTTGAAGGATGTAGTGGATTAAAGAATATTGTTCTTCCTGCATCATTAACTACAATGGGAAGTAATAGTTTTGAAGGATGCGAACTTTTAACAGAAGTAGCTATACCAAAGAGTGTAGAAAATGTAGATGCTAACATATATGGTAATAGTCCATTTACAAATTGTAAAAATTTAAAAAAGGTAATATTTGAAGAAGGAATGAAAACTGTTCCAGCTCATATTTTAGATGGGGCAAAGAGCGTAACAGAAGTAAGTATGCCAGAAACAGTAACAGTCATTGGGGATAGTGCGTTTAAAGACGTTGCACAGTTAAAGAAGGTTACTTTACCAAAACAATTAACTTCTATAGAAAAAGAAGCATTTTCGGGATGTAATGCTTTGATTTCCATTACATTTCCAGAGACATTGACAACAATAGGAGGTAATAGCTTTGAGGCTTGTAATCGTTTAACAGAAGTAACTATACCAAAGAGTGTAACAAAGGTAGAAACAAACATATATTATAACAGTCCGTTTACTAACTGTGAAAATTTAAAGAAAGTAGTATTTGAAGAGGGAATGGAAACTGTTCCAGCTTATATTTTGAATGGAGCAAAGAGTGTAACAGAAGTAAGCATCCCTGATACAGTAACTTCAATTGAAAGAAGTGCTTTTGAAGAATGCAACGCTTTAGAAAATGTTAAACTGCCAAAGAATTTAACAACAATAGCAAATAACAGTTTTAAAGCATGTAATCGACTAGCAGAAATAACGATACCAAAGACTGTAACAAAGGTAGAAACTAACATCTATAGCGATGGTCCATTTAATGAGTGTGAAAATTTAAAGAAGGTAGTATTCGAGGATGGAATGGAAGAAATACCAGCCTATATTTTAGCTGATGCCAATAGTGTAACAGCAGTATGTATCCCAGCAAGTGTAACAAAGATTCAGGACAAAGCGTTTGATGGTATAAAAGATAAGATTACAATTTATGGATATGCAAATACCTATGCAGAAACTTATGCAAAAGAAAATAATATTCCATTTGCATTGTATGGTGAGGCTCCAGTTATAACAACACCGACACCAGTTGTGCCAGCAACAACAGCCCCAGTGCAGACACCAGAGGCACCAGCAACAACAGCCCCAACACAGACACCAGCGGTAACTGTAAAGGCACCAAAGAAAGCAACTGTAACTTCAGTAAAGAGAAATAGTGCAAAGAAAGCAACTGTTAAGTGGAAGAAGATTGCTGGCGTAGCTGGTTATCAGGTAACATATTCTACAAAATCGAACTTCAAGGGAGCAAAAACAAAGAATGTAGCAAGTAGCAAAAATAGCTATGTGATTACTGGACTGAAAAAAGGAAAAGTTTATTATGTAAAAGTAAGAGCTTATAAGAAAAATAGTGCTGGCAAAAAGATTGTTGGTGCATATAGTACGGTAAAGAAGATTAAAAAATAGTGATGTTCTAAAAGAAGTAAAAGAGAGTTTTAAAAGAGAGAAGCCAATGTACGAAATTGGTTTCTCTTTTTTTAAACAAGCAATGGTTAATTGCCGCGAACGTTTTACTTGGGGGCTTGAAACTGTGTAACAAAAAAAGTATAATAACGCTTAGATTTTGGCATATAAAGCATGTAGTGCCGCTTTTATATAAGGAAGTAGCAAAGCGGATTGCGAATATACTTGATAAATGCTTTTTGTTGATGGTTGCATTTGTTTGTATCCGTCGTATAAAGAAATGGAGAATAGTATGTATTTAATGATAGATCATTATGATTCCTTTGTGTATAATCTGGTATCCTATTTTGAGGAGTTATTGTGTGATTTGCAGGTTGTACAGAGTGATACTTGCGATATAAAATGGATAGAGGATCGGATAAAAGAGAATGTGTTAGAAGGCATTATTTTATCACCGGGACCAAAAAGTCCGGAGGATTGTAAGAATAGCATAGAAATTATTCAAAAAGTGGCAGGAAAAGTGCCAATCTTAGGAGTATGTCTTGGACATCAGATGATTGGAAAAGCATTTGGTGCCGTTATTTTGCATGGGGGAAGACCTATGCATGGGAAGGTAACGCCTATTTCAAACAATCAAACAGGGTTATTTGAAACGTTACCAGCATCGTATCTGGTAACCCGATATCATTCTTTGGTTGTAGAAAAAAAGTCCTTACCCGCCTGTTTTCAGGTGGATGCAGTTTCGGAGGAAGGGGATATTATGGCAATGCATCATAAAGAATTGCCTGTTTATAGTGTTCAATTTCATCCAGAGGCAGTATGTACCCAATACGGGCATACACTATTAAAAAATTATTTGAATTTAAGTAAAGGTTGGTGGAGAAGTCGTGAGCAGGAAGATTGAAAAACTATCTTTTTATCGTGAGCCGCAGGATATATTTGAAAAATATCAGGCAGAGGAAATGGCAGTATTTTTAGATTCTTCACTGGAAAATGAAATGGGAAGATATTCCATTATTGCAGTATCACCACGCATGATTTTGAGCGAAACAGATGGAGTCTGTATGTGCAATGGGAGCAAGCAGAAGGTAGATATTTTAACATTGTTGCAAGTGGAATTGGACAAGCTGAAAAAAGAGTATGAAAATCCATATGAAATTCCCTTAACAGCGGGTGCAATCGGATATTTTTCCTATGAATTTGGAAGAAAAGTATTGGGGGTAAAGAGCAGACATGTCAAAAAAGACAATATGCCCGATGCCCTGTTTTGCTTTTATGATGTATATATAATTGCGGATGTAAAGGAAAAACAATTATATTTGAGTGTAGAAGAAGGGGAAAAGGAAAAGTCAGGTGGATTGCAAGCTTGGATAAAGAAACTGGAACAGATCGCATCCTGTCCGCCTATAAAAAAACATACACAACTGGCAGAAGCACAACATATATTTACAAGGGAAACCTACGGACAGGCATTGCAGGATATGATAACGTATATGAAAGATGGACATATTTATGTGGCAAATATGACGCAGCAATTTCACGTAAAGGGAAAGTTAGCACCTTTTGAGGTATATCGTTATTTACGCACGTACAATCCAGCACCCTTTAGTGCCTATTTGAATTACGGAACGTTTCAGGTTGCATGTGCTTCACCGGAACGTTTTTTGCGTAAGGAGAAAACTATAATTACCACTCGTCCTATTAAGGGAACGAGAAAGCGCGGGGAAACCATAGAACAAGATCAGATTCTACGTGCAGAATTAGAGAAGTCGGAAAAGGATCGAAGTGAACTTTTGATGATTATGGATTTAGAAAGAAATGATCTAAATCGCATTTGTGTACCTGGTACTGTAAAAGTAACAGAGCCATTTGTAATAGAAGAATATGCAACGGTATTTCATTTGGTATCTGAAATACAGGGAGAAGTCAGACCTGATCTAAAACTAAAAGAGTTTGTGAGAAGTCTTTTTCCAGGGGGGTCTATTACGGGAGCACCTAAAATTCGTGCGATGGAAATCATTGACGAATTGGAGAAGGAGAGTCGTGGACTGTATACGGGAAATATTGGATACTTTGCTGGGGATGGCAGTTGCGATTTTAATATTGTGATTCGAACAGCTATTTATGAGGAGGAAAACTATCATATTGGTGCAGGTGGTGGAATTACCTACGAATCAGATGTTGCATTTGAATATGAGGAGACGTTGCAGAAGGCGAAGGCATTATTGGAGGCTATTTATGAAGAAGATTGAGATAGATGAGGGTTATTTTTTTGGAATGGGAGTATTTGAAACGATTGCAGTGGAAGCGGGAACACCTTTGTTTTTGAAAGAGCATTTGCAAAGAATGCGAAAAGGTTTGGAAACGTTACAAATTTCTTGCTCGGAATTTGAAACATTAACGGAAGCAAGAATAAAAAAAGAGTGTAGCCAAATCCCATATAAGAGAGGCGTTTTAAAAATTTGTGTATCGGATAAAAATGTTTTTTTTCAAACAAGGGAAAATACTTATTATGCTAAACAGTACGAAAAAGGATTTACTACAAAAGTAACGTCTGTTCGTAGAAATGAAACATCGCCGTTTACTTATGTGAAATCTTTAAATTCCGGAGATACTATTTTGGAAAAACGCAAGGCTGGAAAAGCTGGATTTTCAGAGGCAATATTTTTAAACACGAAGGGAAAATTGGCAGAAGGGGCTGTGTCTAACGTGTTTTTTATAAAGGATAAAAAAATTTATACGCCTACCGTTTCCAGTGGAATATTACCAGGTATCCTGCGTGATTATATAATAAAGACATACGATGTGCTTGAGAAGGAAATAGCATTGGATGAGGTTACACAGTATGATGAAATGTTTTTGACGAATTCTCTGATGGGAATTATGCCTGTAAGTTGTTTGGAGGGGGAAAAAAAATTCTTGATGGAACAAGGAAAAAATATGGCAAAAATGTATTTGAAACGCTTTACAAAGTTATAAATATTCTAGTATGATAGAGAAGAAAAAAATGTTACAGAAGAAAATATTGTAGTTTATGTACTTTCAGAGTCTCTTTGTGCTTGATTTTGCGAAATGATTTTTTTCAGATATGCACAAATTTAGGAACCATACGTTGATTCAATTTGTGTGTAACTGGCGGAAAATCACCCACAAAAGTGGATGTGAGGGGGAAAAGTACGTTTTCAGGAAAAGAGGAAAAAAGGTATATGACACTAAAAGAGCTAGAAATTGGAAAAGCAGCAGCGGTGATACGAGTAGGGGGAGAAGGTGTACTTCGACAGCATTTTTTAGATATGGGGATTATTCCAGGTGTTGAGGTTACTATGGTAAAATATGCTCCAATGGGGGACCCTATGGAAATTCGTATTCATGAATATGAGTTGACTCTGCGTTTGGCAGATGCAGAAAAGATTGAGATTGCAAAAGTACATGATGCCATGAAAAAAAAGAAAACGACAGCAAAAGGAAAAAACAAAGTAATAAACCATCCAGGATTAGGAGAGGGTGGAAAGTATCATGAAAAAGTTGGAGAAAATCCTTTACCAAAAACAGAAAAGTTAACGTATGCGTTAGTTGGAAATCAAAACTGTGGAAAGACGACTCTTTTTAATCGTTTGACAGGTTCTAATCAACATGTAGGAAATTTTCCGGGCGTCACAGTAGATCGAAAAGATGGAATGATAAAGGGACGCGAGAATACAAGAATTACAGATTTACCTGGTATTTATTCAATGTCTCCATATACAAGCGAAGAAATTGTTACGCGTGAATTTTTATTAAAGGAAAAACCAAAAGGTATTATAAATATTATTGATGCCTCTAATATTGAAAGAAATCTTTATCTGACTATGCAACTGATGGAATTAGATATTCCAATGGTGGTAGCTTTGAACATGATGGATGAGGTAAGGGAAAATGGTGGTTCCATATTGGTAAATGAAATGGAAGAAATGCTAGGAGTGCCGGTAATCCCAATTTCAGCAGCTAAAAATGAAGGAATTGAGGAATTGGTAGATCATGCGCTTCATGTGGCAAAATATCAGGAAAAGCCTAAAAAGAAGGATTTTTGTGAAAATGATGCAGATGGTAGTGCTGTACATAGGTGTATCCATGGAATTATGCATTTAATTGAGGATCATGCAAAAGGAAAAAATGTATCGGTTCGTTTTATCGCTACTAAACTTGCAGAAGGGGATCCGTTGATTGCACAACAATTAAATCTTAGTCAAAATGAAAAGGAAATGATTGAACACATTATTTTGCAAATGGAAGAGGAACGTGGTCTGGATCATGCAGCTGCCATTGCAGATATGCGTTTTCAGTATATTCAAAAGATATGTGAGAAAACAGTTGTAAAACCACAGGAAAGCAAAGAACATAAACGTAGCGAGAAAATAGATAAAGTATTAACTGGTAAATATACAGCCGTACCAACGTTTATTTTAATTATGTTTGCAGTGTTTTTGCTGACATTTAATGTGATTGGTAGTGGATTGTCAAATTTGTTAAGTATGGGAATTGGCTGGGTTACAACACAGACGGATCTGTTTTTGACGTATCTTCGTATCAATAAGGTGTTACATTCGCTTATTATTGATGGTATATTTAATGGTGTCGGTAGTGTAGTGAGTTTTCTACCAATTATAGTGACGTTATTCTTTTTCTTATCTTTGTTGGAGGATAGTGGATATATGGCTAGGGTTGCTTTTGTTATGGATAGTATGTTACGAAAACTTGGATTATCAGGACGAAGCATTGTACCGTTGTTGGTTGCATTTGGATGTACAGTGCCTGGTGTTATGGCAAGTAGAACGCTTCCTTCTGAACGGGATAGAAAAATGACGATTTTATTAACACCTTTTATGAGTTGTTCTGCAAAAGTGCCGATCTATGCATTTTTTGCAGCAGCGTTTTTTCCTAAACAAGGTGCGTTGGTTATGATTGGTTTGTATGCATTTGGAATAGTAGCTGGAATCGTAGTTGCATTACTTATGCGAAAAAGTATGTTTAAGGGAGAGCCGGTTCCGTTTGTTATGGAATTGCCAAATTATCGTATGCCACAGGCGAAAAACGTATTGCAACTTTTATGGGAAAAGGCAAAGGATTTTTTGAAAAAAGCATTCACGGTAATCTTTCTAGCTACAATTGTAATATGGTTTTTACAGACCTTTGACATTCAGTTTAATGCAGTAGGTGACCATACGCAAAGTAGTATCTTGGCTACCATTGCTGGTTGGATAGCACCAGTATTTAAGCCATTAGGTTTTGGAAACTGGAAAATATGTACAGCATTGATTTCTGGATTTTTAGCCAAAGAAAGTATTGTGTCTACCCTTTCTATATTGATGGGTTCTTCTGCTATCATTGCAAGCAGTATTTCCACATTAGGAGCTGTTTGTTTGCTTGTATTCTGCTTGTTATATACACCGTGTATAGCAGCCGTTGCCTCTATAAAAAGAGAGTTAGGTGGAAAATGGGCCTTGTTTGTTATTGTTGGACAGTGCATTCTTGCATGGATTATGGCATTTTTGGTTCATTGTGTAGGATTTATAATAGGTTTACGTTAAAAAATATAAAAGAACAAGCCTCTACTGTCTTTGGTGGTAGGGGCTTGTATAAATTGCAAATGAAGTTTTCGTCGTAAAAGAGTTGCTGGTTACACCTAGGTGCGAACAGCAACTCTTTTATTAAAATATCTTGACTTAAAGTTAACTTTAAGTTGTAAAATAACTTTATAAAAGGACAAGAAAAGCCACTGCCTTTAGGCGTTGGGTATCTTGCACGAGGTGTGGGTTTCAAGCCCCATACCTCGTAAGGCACGCAGTGCCGCTTTTATATGAGCAAGTAGCGAAGCGGATTGCGAATATCCTTGACTATAAAAAGAAAATCATATAGATGTATTCTTAGAATTCTCGTGCCACTATTTTCGACCGATTTTTGTCAACTGCTTATAGATGGACTTAACGTAGGTTTCAGGTATGTTTCATAAATTTTTGCATAGTCGTAAGAAGTATTTCGCAGAACTAGAATGAGATTTCGAGAGTACAAAGTGGAGAAAAGGAGTGTAGGTAGAGATGTATATTGAAAAGATTGAGCAACCTTCAGATGTGAAGAAATTAAATTTGGAGCAATTAACGATACTTGCGGAAGAAATGCGTCATGCATTGTTGATAAGAGCAAGTAAGCATGGTGGCCATTTTGGACCAAACTTTGGTATTGTAGAGGCTACGATTGCGATGCATTATGTATTTGAATCTCCAAAAGATAAGATTGTGTATGATGTTTCACATCAAAGTTATCCACATAAAATGCTGACAGGAAGAAAAGACGCATATCTTTATGAAGAACATTATGATGATGTATCTGGATACAGCAATCCAAACGAGAGTGAACATGACTTTTTTACCGTGGGACATACCTCTACTTCCATTAGCCTTGCATGTGGTCTTGCAAAAGCAAGAGACTTAAAGGGAGAAAAGGGAAATGTGATTGCAGTAATTGGAGACGGTTCTTTAAGTGGAGGAGAAGCTTTAGAAGGCTTGGACTATGCAGCAGAGTTGGGTGGAAATATGATTATCGTAGCAAATGATAATGATATGTCTATCGCAGAAAACCATGGTGGAATGTACCGCAATCTAAAGTTACTTCGCGATACAAATGGACAGGCGGAATGCAATTTCTTTAAAGCTATGGGCTTGGACTATGTTTATGTAAAAGAAGGAAATAACATTGCAGACTTGATTGCCGCATTTGAACAGGTGAAGGATAGTGAAAAAACAGTAGTTGTGCATATCAATACTTTAAAAGGAAAGGGATATGCACCAGCCGAGAAGAATAAGGAACAATGGCATTATAATGGACCTTTTCATATTGAAACAGGAGAACCACTTGTAACGGTTGAAGAGGAAGATTATTCCAGCGTGACAGCAGAGTATCTTTTAAAGAAAATGAAAAAGGATTCTCGTGTAGTAGGAATTACAGCAGGAACGCCAACGGTTATGGGATTTACCGCAGAAAAGCGTAAAGAAGCAGGAAGACAGTTTGTGGATGTAGGAATTGCGGAGGAGACCGCAGTTGCGTTGGCTTCAGGAATTGCCGCAAATGGAGGTAAGCCTGTTTTTGGTGTATATAGTACCTTCGTACAACGTACCTTTGACCAGATTTCACAGGATGTATGTATTAATAATAGTCCTGCCACCATTGTTACATTTTGGGGTTCTGTGTATGGAATGAATGATGTAACACATCTTGGTTTGCAAGATATACCAATGATGGCGAATATTCCTAATCTGGTTTATTTGGCACCAACTACAAAAGAAGAATATCTGGCTATGTTGGATTGGAGTTTGGAGCAAGATAGCTATCCAGTAGCAATTAAGTTACCAGGTGGACCTATGTTATCCGATGGAAAAGAAATTCACAAAGACTTTAGTAAGTTAAACACTTATGAAGTGACAAAACAGGGAAGTAAAGTTGCTATTCTTGGACTTGGTACTTTTTATGGATTAGGACAGGAAGTAGCGGAAAAACTTGCAGAAAAAACAGGTGTAGAGGCAACGGTTATCAATCCATATTATATTACGGGTCTGGATACTGAACTTTTGGAAAAGTTGAAAAAAGACCATTCTGTAGTAATCACATTGGAAGATGGTATCTTAGATGGTGGCTTCGGTGAAAAAATTGCTCGTTTCTATGGTGCTTCTGATGTAAAGATATTAAACTTTGGCTTGAAAAAAGAATTTTTAGATCGTTATGATGTGGCAGAAGTATTGAAGGAAAATCATTTGACTGCTGAGCAGATTGTAAAGGATATAGAGGAAATCATGTAGCAAGTAGTTACTATTCACAGCCGATTTGTATCAAGCAACTAGACATGTCGTGCTCGCACGTAAGGGGCTGGTTGCTTGATACAAAGCTGCCGTGTAGGCAGTTCTTCTGTACAGGAAGAAAAAGGAAGCTGCTGATTTTGTAGCGTTCTGCGCAGGTTTTGCGCAGATTTTTCTGAATGTAGAGAAGAAAGGCTGTGAATAGTAACAGCAAGTAGCGAAGTGGATTGTGAATAGTATTGACATAAGAAAAGAGAGGTAGATTGATATGAAGTATAGTAATAAAGAAGATTTTGAAAAAGCAGATGTGTTTGGTGTTGGACAGCCAAACGATGGATTTGCACAGTATTTTATTGGAGACTCTTTTTTAAAACCACTTACCCAGCCAGGAGAATGTCCTGTTTTCCTGGCAAATGTAACCTTTGAACCAGGTTGCCGAAATAACTGGCATATTCATCATGCGAAAAGTGGTGGTGGACAGTTATTGATCTGTACAGCAGGTGAGGGCTGGTATCAGGAGGAAGGAAAAGATGCCGTGAGTTTAGTTCCGGGTACGGTTATTACGATTCCAGCGGAAGTAAAGCATTGGCATGGAGCAAAGAAAGATAGTTGGTTCAGTCATATTGCAGTGGAAGTTCCTGGAGAAGAGACAAGCAATGAATGGTGTGAACCTGTGTCAGATGAGCAGTATAATAAATTGGGTGAATAAGTAAATAAGTGATTGCGAAACTCAATTTACTCTGAGAACTTTTGTGCAGAACTTACATATCAACACAAGGCACGCTCTCGCTGCCCGACACTCGTAGCGGTACATAAGGCACCAAAATACGGTGCCACGCCCAAGGCACGCTTTCACACTAAGTTCGAAAATACCTCACTAAGTGTTCAATGTGAGTACCGACGGTGTCGGAAGCACCTTGCTTATGATATGCAAATTTGCACAAATGAAATGTAGTTTATTGAGAGTTTCACAATTATTGTGGATAAATAAAAAAGAAAGGGGATAAGGTTATGTCACATTTTGATGATGAGATGCAACAATATGACAGTGAATTTTGCAAATTTTTTGATGCATTTGCTTTTCATGAAGTGTTAGATTCGGTTGAATTAGAAGATAAGACAAAATATATGGCAGTGCTTGCTACTTTGTTAGGATGTCAGGGGATAGAAGAATATAAATACATACTTCCAATTGCCTTAGAGCATGGAGTAGAACCTGTAGAGGTAAAAGAGATTGTGTATCAGGCTACTGCATATCTTGGAATTGGTAGAACAAGACCATTTTTTGCGGTGACAAATCAAATATATAAGGAAAAAGGAATTGCATTGCCTTTAGCACCACAAGGTACAACTACACCAGAAAATAGAAGAGAAAAGGGGACTGCAAAACAAGTGGAATTGTTTGGTCCACAGATGGAAGATTTCTGGAAGAAAGGAAATATCAATCGCTGGTTGGCAGGAAATTGTTTTGGAGATTATTATACCAGAAAAGGATTGGATAATGGACAAAGAGAAATGATTACATTTTGTTATATTGCGGCACAGGGAGGCTGTGAGCCACAATTGATGAGTCATACGGTTGCCAATTTTGCCAACGGAAACGACAGGGAGTTTATGTTGAAAGTGGTATCTTGCATGGTTCCGTTTATTGGCTACCCAAGATCCTTAAATGCAATTGCAGTAGTCAATCAGGCAGCAGAAAAGAACAACTAAAAGATAACAAAAAAGGAATTCACAAAAAGTTCACAAAAATTATTAGCACTCTCTATTGACGAGTGCTAATATATGTGCTATATTACATATAGAACAAAGGACAAGAGATAATAAATAAATGAAACTCCTGAACCCGTTCTAGGAACACATAAGATAGAAGCACAGATAGAAAGGAAGGATGACTTATGTTGATGCCTAGTATTTTTGGAGAAACTTTATTGGATGACTTTTTTGGATTTCCTACGTTAGAGGGAAGAAAAGCAACGAGCAATACAAATGGATTGATGCAGACAGATATTAAAGAGAAAGCAAATGAGTATTGCGTAACTATGAATCTTCCTGGATTTAAGAAAGAAGATATAAAAGGTGAAATAAAAGACGGATATCTTGTAATTACAGCTAGTACAAATACAGAAAACGAAGATAAAGACGAGGATGGAAAATACATTCGTCGTGAACGTTACAGCGGCACTTGCAGTCGAAGCTTTTATGTAGGTGAAGATGTAAAAGAAGATGATATTAAAGCGAAGTTTGAAGATGGTACTTTGAAGGTTGTAATTCCAAAGAAAGAAGAAAAACACGAAGTAGAACAGGAAAAATATATTGCGATTGAAGGATAATCAAACATAAAATGCCTCTGGTTGTGTCTATTATGGCACAGCCAGAGGCATTTTTACTTTATAGGGAAATTGGCGTTCTATAAAGCAAAAACGCTTGAAGAATGTGCATAAATGTGAAAAGAAGACGGATGCAAAAAGCGTGCAACCTTGCACAACTTTCTTCCTTCCCTTATAATACAAAATAGAAAATGGAGTTACGGTTGAGAAAGAAGGAATGGTTCATGGTATATACAATAGGTCAAATGGCAACAAAAATGCAGGTAGCACCATCTACCTTACGATATTATGATAAAGAGGGGTTGCTACCTTTTGTGGAACGTTCAGAGAGTGGAATACGAATGTTTAAAGATGAAGATATTGAGTGGTTACTAATTATTGAATGTTTGAAAAAGACAGGAATGCCAATTAAGGAAATAAAAGTTTTTATAGATTGGTGTTTGCAGGGAGACAGTACCATTACAGAGAGAAAACAATTAATTGAAAAGCAAAGACAGTCTGTATTGAATCAAATAGAAAAGATGAAAGAAACGCTTGCTATGTTGGAGTACAAAAAATGGTATTATGAAATGGCAGAAAAAGCGGGAACCTGCAAAATACATGATAGGATTCGAGAAGAACAGATTCCAGAAGAAGTGCGGGAAGCCAGAAGAAAGTCCAAGGGAATTGAACGGGCAGAGGAAGTGGCAGGATAAAGCAAAGGAAGGGGAACAATAAGATGGAAAACAGATGGGAACAAGATATAGAAAATATTTCGACTTGTCCATTATGTGGGCGAAAACATCTGATGAAGATTCATATTAACTCAGACTGGGTGAATGGACCTTCTTGTATTTTAGAGGCAGATGGTTGTTATTGTACGTATAGTGATTGTCCATTTGTTTGTGGAAATGGTCCATGGAATGAGGAAGAACGAAAATGGGACAGTGTAAATAAAACCTGGCTAAATCAATATGGACAGCAGGCAAGAGGAACGTGCAGAAGAGAAGAAACAATGGAAAGTTGAGGTACTATGCATGAGAATAAAAAACATGCCGAAAAAGAGCGTTGTTAAGAAAGCATTTATAAAATCCATACCAATTTTATGCAGTTATCACATTTCTACTTCGTAGTTTGCCATTTCTAATCTTTCGTGGAGAAAGAAAGATGCCAAGACGAGTGATGGAACTGGGAAAAGTATTACCAGCGGCAATTATGGCAGTGTTAATCGTATATTGTATGAAAGATGTGGGAAATGATTTTACAGGAGATGGAATCTTTAAATGTATTGCGATACTTGTGGTCGCAGGAAGTTACAAGTGGAAACATAATACATTTTTGAGTATTATATTGGGAACGCTATGTTATATGGTATTTGTGAACTGAAACAACTAGAATAATAAAACAAACAAATGTTTGGTTTTTTCTTGCATTGTTCTTTTATTCTATGATATAATTCTAAAAGGATAGAAAAGAGTCAGCTATTTTACGTGGAGGGATTAAAGACATGGATCATTTTGTTTTACATTCCGAATATAAACCTACGGGGGATCAGCCCGAGGCGATTGAAGCACTTGTCAATGGATTTAAGGATGGCAACCAGTTTCAGACACTATTAGGTGTAACGGGTTCTGGTAAGACATTTACGATGGCAAATATTATTGAAAAATTGAATAAACCTACGCTTGTGATTGCACATAATAAGACACTTGCGGCACAGTTATATGGAGAGTTTAAAGAATTTTTTCCAGAGAATGCAGTGGAGTATTTTGTTTCCTATTATGATTATTATCAACCAGAGGCGTATGTGCCGTCTACAGATACTTATATAGAAAAAGATTCTGCGGTGAATGATGAGATTGATAAACTTCGCCATTCTGCTACCTCGGCATTGATGGAGCGAAAAGATGTCATTATCATAGCCAGTGTATCTTGTATTTATGGATTAGGTAGTCCGGAATTTTATCAAAATATGACAATGTCGCTTCGACCTGGTATGGAGAAGGACAGAGATGAGATGCTGCGAAAATTAGTGGATATGCAGTATAGTCGAAGCGAGATGGATTTTAAACGTGGTACTTTTCGAGTGCGTGGTGATGTAGTAGAGATTTTTATGGCAAACCAGACAGATACAGCCATTCGAGTGGAATTTTTTGGAGATGAAATTGACCGATTGACAGAGATTGATGTATTGACGGGAAATGTAAAATACGAACTTTCCCATGCACATATTTATCCGGCTTCCCATTATGTAGTAGAACCAGACCGTATGGAGCCAGCATTGGCAGCCATTGAAGCGGAGATGCGGGAACAGGTGGAAACGTTTCGGCATGAGGGAAAATTGCTAGAGGCGCAACGTATTACCGAACGAACACAGTTTGATATAGAAATGTTGCGTGAGACAGGTTTTTGCTCTGGCATTGAGAACTATTCCAGACATTTGACGGGGCTGGAGCCGGGACAACCTCCATTTACATTAATTGATTTCTTCCCGGATGACTTTTTGATTTTGGTGGATGAATCGCATATTACGATTCCACAGATACGAGGAATGTATGCAGGAGACCAGTCGCGTAAATCAACATTAGTTGACTATGGTTTCCGTCTGCCTTCTGCAAAAGATAACCGACCTTTAAACTTTCAGGAATTTGAAAGCAAAATCGACCAGATGTTATTCGTATCTGCCACACCTTCCGTATATGAGGAAGAACACGAATTGTTCCGTACAGAGCAGATTATCCGTCCTACGGGATTATTAGACCCACCAATTGAGGTGCGTCCAGTTGCAGGACAGGTAGACGATTTAGTGGGAGAGATACGAAAAGAAACGAAGAATCATAATAAAGTTCTGGTAACAACACTGACGAAGAAAATGGCAGAAGATTTGACTGACTATTTGCGTGAAATTGGTGTACGAGTGAAATACCTGCATTCGGACATTGATACACTGGAAAGGTCTGAGATTATCAGAGATATGCGAATGGATGTATTTGACGTATTAGTAGGTATCAACTTGTTGCGAGAAGGTTTGGATATTCCTGAGATTACATTGGTTGCTATTTTAGATGCAGACAAAGAGGGATTTTTACGTTCGGAAACATCCTTGATTCAGACTGTTGGACGAGCCGCCAGAAATGCAGAGGGACATGTTATCATGTATGCGGATACTTGGACGGATTCTATGCGAAAGGCCATTGAAGAGACGGAACGAAGAAGAAAGATTCAGCAGGCATACAATGAAGCACATGGTATTACCCCAACCACAATTAAAAAGGCGGTCAGAGAGTTGATTCGCATTTCAAAGAAAGTAGAAGTGCAGAGTCTGGATATGGAGAAAGACCCAGAATCTATGAGCAAGAAAGAGTTAGAGGCTGCGATAAAAATGATTACGAAAAAGATGCATACAGCAGCAGCAGAATTGGATTTTGAAGTAGCAGCCCAGCTTCGTGACCAGATGATAGAGTTAAAACAACAATTGTTAGAAATGGAGTAATAAGAGAGGAAAATAACATGGAACGAAAAAAATATATCACCATTCGGGGAGCAAAAGAACATAATTTGAAAAATGTTAATTTACAGATTCCAAGAAACGAATTTGTTGTATTTACTGGGTTAAGTGGTTCGGGTAAATCCTCTTTAGCATTTGATACCATTTATGCGGAAGGGCAAAGAAGATACATGGAGTCTTTATCATCCTATGCTCGTATGTTTTTGGGACAGATGGAAAAGCCACAGGTGGAAAGTATAGAAGGGCTTTCTCCAGCTATTTCTATTGACCAGAAATCTACCAATCGAAATCCACGTTCAACAGTAGGAACTGTGACAGAAATCTATGATTATTTTCGATTACTGTATGCTCGAATCGGTATTCCACATTGTCCAAAATGTGGAAAGGTGATTAAACACCAGACAGTCGATCAGATGGTGGATGAAATTTTGCAGCTTCCAGAACGCACTAAAATTCAGCTTCTTGCTCCTGTTGTACGGGGAAGAAAAGGAACCCATGTAAAAGTTTTTGAAAAGGCAAAAAAGAGTGGTTATGTTCGTGTCATTGTAGATGGCAACCAATATGATTTGTCAGAAGAGATTTCTTTAGATAAAAATATCAAGCATAACATTGAGATTGTAGTAGACCGTCTGGTAATAAAAGAAGGTTTGGAACAGCGTTTGACAGATTCGGTGGAAAACGTTATGAAATTGGCAGAAGGACTTATGATAGTCGATGTAATCGGGCAAAAGCCTATGAACTTTAGCCAGAGTTTTGCTTGCCCGGATTGTGGAATCAGTGTGGATGAAATTGAACCAAGAAGTTTTTCGTTTAATAATCCTTTTGGTGCTTGTCCTGTTTGTCGTGGTATTGGTATTCGAATGGAGTTTTCAGAAGAACTGATTATTCCGGATAAAAGCCTTAGCATTGCAGAGGGAGCCATTGCAGTGCTTGGATGGCAGTCGGCAACAGACCCAAGCAGTTATACAGGTTCGATCTTAACAGCCCTTGCAAAAGAGTTTCAATTTGACTTAAATACACCATATGAGGAACTTTCAGAAGAAGTCAGACATATGTTGCTATATGGAACAGACCGACTTGTAAAAGTATATTATAAGGGACAACGAGGAGAGGGCGTATATGATGTAGTATTTGAAGGAATTCTTGCCAATGTTCGCAGACGTTATCGAGAGACTGGCTCAGAATACACAAAACAAGAATATGAGTCATTTATGGAAATCAACAATTGTCAGGAATGTGGTGGAAAAAGATTAAAGAAGGAATCCTTGGCGGTTACGGTAGGTGATAAAAATATTGCAGATGTAACAGAATTATCCATTTCTGAATTACAAAAGTTTCTTCAGGGGCTTACTTTAACAGAACAACAGGAAAAAATTGGAAAGTTAGTGTTGCGAGAAATCAACGCAAGAGTTGGCTTTTTGATGGACGTTGGATTGGACTATCTTACATTATCCAGAGCCACAGGAACATTATCGGGTGGTGAGGCACAGCGTATTCGTCTGGCAACACAGATTGGTTCCGGATTGGTAGGTGTGCTTTATATTTTGGACGAACCAAGTATCGGTTTGCATCAGAGAGACAATGACAAGTTGTTATTAACCTTAAAGCATTTAAGAGATTTGGGAAATACATTGATCGTAGTAGAACATGATGAAGATACCATGTTTGCAGCGGATCATATTGTGGATATTGGACCGGGAGCAGGAAAACTTGGTGGAGAAGTGATCGCACAGGGAACAGCACAGGAAATTATGGAGAATCCAAATTCAATTACGGGAGCGTATTTGAGTCACCGTATTGAAATACCAGTACCGAAAGAGCGAAGAAAGCCAACTGGATTTTTAAAGATAAAAGGTGCCAGACAGAATAACTTGAAAAATATCAATGTAGATATTCCTTTAGGAATCATGACCTGTGTAACAGGTGTTTCTGGTTCTGGAAAAAGTTCTTTAGTGAATGAAATCTTATATAAAACATTAGCGAAAAAATTAAATCGTGCCAGATGTATTCCTGGTTTGCATAAGACGATTGAGGGAGTAGAGCAGTTAGACAAAGTGATTGCTATTGACCAGTCTCCAATCGGAAGAACTCCACGTTCCAATCCTGCCACCTATACGGGGGTATTTGATATGATACGTGAATTATTTGCCACAACGGCAGATGCAAAGGCAAGAGGATATAGCAAAGGACGTTTCAGTTTTAATGTCAAGGGCGGTCGATGCGAGGCATGTAGTGGAGATGGTATCAACAAAATAGAAATGAACTTTTTACCAGATGTATATGTAACTTGCGAAGTATGTGGTGGAAAGCGATACAATCGAGAGACCTTGGAAGTAAAATACAAAGGAAAGAGTATTTTCGATGTGTTGGATATGACAGTAGAGGAAGCACTTCCGTTTTTTGAGAATATCCCACGTATCCGTAATAAGTTGCAAACCTTGTATGATGTAGGGCTTTCTTATGTAAAACTGGGACAACCGTCTACTACATTATCAGGTGGGGAAGCACAACGTATCAAATTGGCTACAGAACTTAGTCGAAGAAGTACAGGAAAGACCATTTATATTTTGGATGAACCAACCACAGGATTGCATTTTGCAGATGTGCATAAGTTAGTGGAGATTTTAAGAAAACTTTCCGATGGTGGAAATACAGTGGTAGTTATTGAACACAATTTAGATGTGATTAAGACCGCAGATTATATTATTGATATTGGACCAGAAGGTGGCGATAAAGGCGGCACTGTGATTGCCAAGGGAACACCGGAACAGGTAGCCAAAAAGAAAGAATCTTATACAGGACAGTATGTGAAAAAGTATTTATAAATTGACAGGAATGATCGTATTTGCTAGAATACTAATAATTGTATATAGTAGTAAATATGCAAACACATTTACAGGTGTCAGAATTTTTGTGAGTATTAAATGACATTGATGCAGAGGTAATGCAAAAATTTTGGTGAAAAGGGAAACAGGTGCAAATCCTGTACGAACTCGTCACTGTAAGCAGGGAGTAAATACCACTATGCCACTGAGAAATTGGGAAGGCGTGTATTTATGTAGAAATGTAAGTCAGGAGACCTGCCTGTAGATGCTGTGGAGACTTTCTCCGACACACGAGTAATTGGTCGTAAGGAAGATGTTTTGCAACTTTTTTATGTCCTTTTACCCTGATGAAACATGAGGTACTATTTCTTAAGGAGGGTAAAACGATGAAAAGAAAAATCGTAACCGCATTATGTATGACAGCTTTGTCATGCGCAGTAGTAACAGGTTGTGGAAACAAGAGCAATGCGCCTAAGGCAACCACAGAGACAACAAGTAATACAGAGGCTGATGATAAGAAGGCAGCGGATAAAGTAGCAGATTTGATTGATGCTATTTATGTGCAGCAAAGAACAGAAAATACGGATCAGCAATGTGAAGATGCTAAAGCAGCGTGGGATGCACTTACAGATGCACAGAAACAGTTAGTAGAAGGTGAAAATGCAGATCCAGATTATTTTGGAAGAGATACAGGAGATGCTTCAAAAGATGATCCTCTTAATGAGGATTCCATCGGTGAAAATGAAATTTTGGTAGTAAGTTTTGGAACTTCTTTTAATGACAGTCGTGTAGCAGATATTGGAGGAGTAGAAAAAGCAATACAAAAGGCATATCCGGATTGGTCAGTACGTCGTGCGTTTACAGCTCAGATTATTATCAATCATGTGCAGGCAAGAGATGGAGAAAAGATTGATAATATGGAACAGGCTTTACAAAGAGCGGTAGACAATGGTGTGAAGAACTTGATTGTGCAACCTACACATTTGATGCATGGAGCGGAATATGATGAATTAAAGGCTGCTGTGGAAGAATATAAAGATAAGTTTGATACAGTAAAAGTAGCAGAACCTTTATTAGGTGAAGTTGGAAAAGATGCAACAACAGTTAATGCTGACAAGAAGGCAGTAGCAGAAGCAATTACAGCAGAAGCAGTAAAAACTGCAGGATATACAGATATTGCAGCGGCAGAAAAAGAAAGTGTAGCATTTGTATTTATGGGACATGGAACATCTCATACTGCAAAGATTACATATGATCAAATGCAGGCTCAAATGAAAGCACTCAAATATTCGAACGTATTTATTGGAACAGTAGAGGGTGAACCAGAAGGAACTGCTTGTGAAGATGTGATTGAAAAGATAAAAAAAGCTGGTTATAAAAAAGTTATTTTAAGACCTTTGATGGTTGTTGCTGGTGATCATGCTAACAATGATATGGCTGGTGAGGATAAAGATTCTTGGTTAAGTCAGTTTAAGGCAGCAAATGCTTTTGATTCTGTAGATACACAAATTGCAGGTTTAGGAGAAATAGAAGCAATTCAGCAGATTTATGTAGCACATACAGGAGCAGCAACAGCAGATGTAAAAACAACAAGCAAGAAAGCTTCAGAGAGTTTAAAAGATGGTGTATATACAGCTGATTTTACAACGGACAGTGCAATGTTTCATGTAAATGAGGCATATGACAATAAAGGTACATTAACGGTAAAAGATGGGAAAATGAGTATTCATATTACATTAGCATCAAAACGTATTGTGCAGTTATTTGCTGGTACAGCAGAGGATGCACAAAAAAGTGGTGCAAAAGTATTAAAACCTACTACCGATAAGGTAACATACAGCGATGGAACCAAGGAAGAGGTATATGGCTTTGATGTTCCGGTTTCAGCATTAGATCAAGAATTTGATTTAGCGTTGCTTGGAACAAAGGGTACGTGGTATGACCATAAAGTAAAGGTTTCCAATGCAAAAATAAAAGGATAAAATTGTTAGGACTGTTTGACATTTTGTGAGACAGTCCTTCTTTGAGTGAAAAATTAGTATGCAAAGTTTAAATTTTAGAAAGAATGTGGTGAAAATAATAAAGAGTAATAAAAAAGTTACATTCCGCCTCGGAATGCTGATAGCATTTGTTTGTTTATTAGTTGCTAATAATTTTATAAAAGTGAATGCAGACACACAACAACAGACAACAGAAGCGGTACAAGTAAAACAAAAAGATGGAGAATATACTGTAAAAGTTACGATGGAAGGCGGCAGTGGAAGGGCTACAATTGAAAGCCCTACAACGCTTGTTGTAAAAAAAGGAAAGGCATATGCAAAAATTATTTGGAGTAGTCCCAATTACGACTATATGATTTTAGAGAAAAAAACATATTACCCAGAAAATAAAGAAGGAAATTCGGAGTTTTTACTTCCTGTTCTGGCATTTGATAAACCGATTAAAGTGAATGCAGATACAACAGCCATGAGTGTACCACATGAAATTGAATATACGTTAACATTTGAAAAGTCTTCCATAAGTGGAACCGGAAACAAAAATGTTATATTCATAAAAGTGGGGATTATTTCACTTATTTTAGTGGCAATAGTAGGGATAGTATTTCTAAGGAAGAAAAAGCGAGGTAAAAAAAATGAAACTACGTAAAGTATATTTGTTACTTGTCTGTAGTATCCTTTTTTTTGTGACAGCATGTGGGGGAACAAAAACAGTAGAAAAAAAGCAAGAGACAAAACGGATACAGGTAAAGACAAACATTAGTACTGAACTTGAGCATACTTCTACAATGAATTTGGATTATGCAAAAGAGTTTCGGGTAGATTACTATAAAAATGGTTATAAATTAGTTACAGTATATCAGGATGAACAATATTTGATTGTTCCCCAAAATGGAAAAGTCCCAAAAGATTTGTCCAATGACATTGTTGTAATAAAGCAACCTACGCAAAATATTTATTTGGTAGCTTCAGCCGTTATGGATATGTTTGTGAAAATGGACGCATTAGATACCTTACGTTTTTCTGCAATCGACGAGGATGGATGGTATAATGATAAAGTAAAGAAAAGAATGAAAAGCGGCAAACTAGTATTTGCGGGAAAATATTCTGCGCCAGATTATGAATTGATTTTATCTGAGGGGTGTGATTTTGCCATTGAAAATACAATGATTTATCATTCGCCAAAGGTAAAAGAAAAATTAGAGAAGTTTTCTATCCCTGTATTTGTAGATTATTCTAGTTATGAGTCGCATCCGTTAGGGCGTACCGAATGGATAAAATTATATGGTGCATTATTAAATAAAGAGGAAACAGCAGAAAAATTGTTCAATCAGCAAAAACAGGAATATGATAAAATTCGTGATAAGAAAAATACAGGTGCAACAGTAGCCTTTTTTTATATTACCTCAAACCAAGTGGTTAATGTGAGGAAGAGTACCGATTATTTGCCAAAGATGATTGAAATGGCAGGAGGAAAATATATATTTTCTTCATTAGGAGAGGAAGAAAAGAACGCTTCCTCAAGCGTTAATATGCAATTAGAGGAATTATACGCACAGGCAAAAGATGCGGATTATATTATTTATAATAGTACGATTCAGGGTGAATTGCGTAATATGGAAGAATTTTTGCAAATAAATCCATTATTAAAAAAATTTAAGGCTGTAAAAGAGGGGCATGTATATTGTACGACAAAGAATATGTATCAATCTTCTATGGAATTAGGAACGATCATTCATGATATTCATAGAATGCTACATGGCGAAGAAAAAGAGATGACGTATATATATCCGTTGCAATAATGAGGTGAAAAAAGAATGCAAAGAAAAAAAAGTCGATATATTGTATCTTATAGCATATTACTTATTTTAATTTGCGTGTTTGTGCTTTTAAGTATATGCATCGGAAGTGTTACCATTTCTTGGAAAGAGATTCTAAACTGTGTATGGGGGATTGAAAAAGAAAGAACATATGCGGATATTATTTTTCAGATTCGTTTACCAAGAGCAGTAGCAGCATGTTTGTTAGGTGGGGCATTGGCATTGGCTGGATATTTATTACAGACCTTTTTTCATAATCCCATTGCAGGTCCATTTGTACTTGGTATATCATCAGGGGCAAAATTGTTGGTAGCTTTGACTATGGTAGCTTTTTTAGAGAGAGGAGTAAAACTTGGATCTATTGGATTGATTGTAGCGGCATTCATTGGTTCCATGCTTTGTATGGGATTTGTATTATTGCTTTCCAAAGTTGTAACAGGAATGTCGATGCTTATTGTCAGTGGAGTTATGATCAGTTACATTTGTTCTGCTGTGACAGAGTTTGTTGTTACATTTGCAGATGATTCTAATATTGTCAATCTGCACCATTGGTCTCAGGGAAGTTTTTCTGGAACAACCTGGAGCAATGTAGTATGTATTGGCGTGGTAGTTGGAATTACATTCTTTTATGTTTTTACTTTGGCAAAACCATTGGGAGCATTTCAAATGGGAGAGGTGTATGCAAAAAATGCTGGTGTAAACATAAAACGTTTTCGGGTCCTTTTGGTTTTACTATCTAGTTTGCTTTCTGCCTGTGTAACTGCATTTGCGGGACCTATTTCCTTTGTGGGAATCGCAGTACCACATCTAATAAAGCAATTATTTCAGACAGCGAAACCTATTGTTATGATACCAGCCTGTTTTCTTGGTGGTGGGGTTTTTTGCCTTTTTTGTGATTTATTAGCAAGAACTTTATTTGCGCCAACAGAGTTAAGTGTTAGTACGATAACTGCAGTATTTGGAGCACCGATTGTAATTATCATCATGATACAGGGACGAAAAAAATAATGTAACAAGAAGGAGTATGAAGTGCAAATGGAAAAAAAGGAATATTATTTTCATGCAAAAGGATTAAAAGTTGGATATAAAAAAAAGCCATTGATTGAAAATATAGAAATACCGCTAAAAAAAGGAGAAATTTTAACTTTACTTGGACCAAATGGTGCAGGAAAGACCACTATTATTAAGAGTATCATACAGCAATTAGAACCATTGGGAGGCGTTATGTATCTGGATGGGGAAGATATGTTTGCTATGAATCGAAAAACTTTAGCGAAAAGAATGTCTGCTGTTCTTACTAATCCAATTGATACAGAATTTATGACCGTAGAGGATGTGGTAGGAACCGGGCGTTATCCGTATACAGGAAAGTTTGGTATTTTAGAAAAAGAGGATAAAAGGGTATTAAAAGAAAGTATGGAACTGGTGCATATCGTGGATATTGCGCAAAAACAATTTTCAGAAATCAGTGATGGACAAAGACAAAGGGTTTTGTTAGCCAGGGCACTTTGCCAGGAACCAGATTTGCTGATTTTGGACGAACCAACATCATATTTAGATATTCGTTATAAAATGGAATTTTTATCTGTTTTGCAAGAGTTATCCAGACAAAAACAGGTAACAGTTATTTTGTCATTACATGAATTAGAGTTAGCAGCAAGAGTTTCAGATCATATTATTTGTGTCAATCAGGAGGGGGTAAAAGGGTTTGGAACACCAGAAGAAATTTTTTCCGAGGGATTTATTTCTACCTTATATGGAATAAAAGTAGGAAACTATGATGAAAAATCCGGAGATCTTGAGTTGGAGGCCAAAAAAGGAAAACCAGAAATTTTTATTTTGGCGGGAAATGGAACCGGGAGTGCGTTGTTTCGAAAAATGCAAAGAAAGCGCATTCCTTTTGCAGTAGGAGTGCTATGGGAAAATGATTTGGACTATCCGGTAGCAAAAGCATTGGCAAGTGAAATAATAACAGTACCAGCTTTTTGTAGGATATCAGAGAAAAAGATAGAACAGGCAAAGCAGTGTATGAAACGATGTGGAAGGGTTGTAACAACATTGGATCTATCCATTTTACAAGATTATGGAAGTACACTAAGAGAACTATATGATTTTGCATTGCAAAATCAGTTGGTAGAAGAAAAATAAGTAGGTGAATGTGCAATGCAGTGTAAAGTGATTTTTATTCGGCATGGAAAAACGAAAGCAAATTTAGAACATCGCTATTTAGGCAGTACAGAGCAAACATTATGTATGCAAGGAAGAAAAGAACTGGAAGAAATAGAGACACTGGTTCCGGAGCTGGATTATCTTTATACGAGTCCATTGATTCGTTGTATACAAAGTTGTGAGATACTTTATCCAAAACATATCTATTGTATAGTTGAAAGGTTTCGAGAGATTGATTTTGGCAACTTTGAAATGAAAAATTATGCGGAATTGAATGGAAATCCACAATATCAGAAGTGGTTGGATAGTAATGGAACAATAGCATTTTCAAATGGAGAAAGTCGACAAAATTTTATAGAGAGGACCTATAAAGGTTTTCAGCAAGTATTATATGAAGTAGAAGAGAAAATAAAGACAGAGAATAAGAATTGTTTTTGTCCAACCATCGGGATTATTGCTCATGGAGGGACGATGATGGCAATTGCAGATAAGCTTATGGAAGGAGCCTATTTTTCTTATCAGTGTAAAAATGGGGAAGGATATGCCTTTTCTGTAGAAAGAAAAAAGCATAAAATCAAATTATTAGATACTATAGAACCATTAACATGGTTGGATAGGAGAGGGATATGAAAAAAGGATTGCTACATGTGTATTGTGGAGATGGAAAAGGGAAAACAACCTGTGCGATTGGACTTGCAGTAAGATGTGCAGGCGCAGGCGGAAAAGTGCTATTATTTCAGTTTTTAAAGCGGGATACTTCTAGTGAAAGAAAAAGTTTAGAGAAAATGAACTCCATTGTATTGATGCTAGGGTATGAGAAAATGAAGTTTACATTTAAAATGACAGAAACAGAAAAGCAGGATGCCATTACCTTTTATAAGAGAAAAATGCAGGAAATACAACAGAAAGTAGAAGAAGAGGAGTATGATCTGCTTATATTAGATGAAGCCATAGGGGCTGTCAATGCTGGAATGCTAGAGGAAAATGAGTTGTGTACATTTTTGGAAAATCGTCCAAACGGATTGGAAGTGGTTTTGACCGGCAGGGATCCTTCGAACAGGATACTGGACTTAGCAGACTATATTTCAAATATTCAAAAGATACGGCATCCTTTTGATAAAGGAATACCGGCAAGGCGGATGATTGAAATGTAAAAGTAATGTTATTTCGTTTAACATTGCATACTTACGCAGACAAATCACAGAGGAAGAATTTAAGCGTAACAAAGCGACATTGTTAAAAAACGAAGAGGTGTTTAGATGAATAGATTGCATGCATTATTAGAAGAAATACAATCGATGGATAAAGAAATATGTAAGGAGGCACAGAAAAAGTGGGACGCAATAGGAAAGCCACTTAGAAGTCTTGGTAAATTAGAAGAAATGGTAATTCAACTGGCTGGTATTACAGGAAAATTGATACCTAAAGTGGATCGAAAAGCAGTCCTAATCTTTTGTGCAGACAATGGTATTGTGGAAGAAGGTGTAACCCAAACAGGCAGTGAAGTGACAGCAATCGTAGCTGAAAATTTTACTAAAGGAATAGCTACAATTAATTCTTTTGCGGGAGTTGCAAAAGCTGCAACATTTCCTATTGATATTGGAATCAATCAGGATATGACAAACGTAAAAGGAATGGTGCATCGTAAGGTTGCATGGGGGACACATAATATTGCTAATGGGCCAGCCATGACACGTAAGGAATGTGAACAGGCTATTTTGGTTGGGATTGATATGGTTGGTGCATTGAAAAAACAAGGGTATGAGTTATTTGTTACTGGTGAAATGGGAATTGGAAATACCTCTACCTCCAGTGCAGTACTTTCAGTTTTGGAGGATGTGCCAGTGTCACAGGTGACAGGAAGAGGTGCCGGTCTGTCCAAGCAGGGCGTGAAACATAAAATAGAAGTATTAGAGAGAGCGATTCGAATCAATCGTCCAAACCGCCAAGATGTTTTAGATGTAATGACAAAACTTGGTGGTTTGGATATTTGCGGAATCACAGGTGCATTTTTGGGCGGTGCGATTTATCATGTACCAATTATTGTGGACGGATTTATTTCTGCAGTAGCTGCTAATTGTGCCATTCGTCTGGCACCGGATGTGGCAGATTATATATTTGCTTCCCATTGCTCCGCAGAACCGGCAGGAAAGTTTGCCTTGGATGCCATTCAGAAAGAAGCGTGTATTCAGGCGGGAATGTGCTTGGGGGAAGGCACTGGAGGTGTAATCGGTGCTGCATTGTTTGACTTTGCACTGGCTGCCTACCAAGAGGTTGCGGATTTTGAACAAGCAGATGTAAAACCATATGAATTGTTATAATACTTTACTGCCGTTTACTGTTAGTTTGAATTTGGTGTCTAATAATTCCGCAGCTTTTCGACACATCATCATTCTACCAAGGAAAATTTCAAAATAATCATACATAGTGCAGATGTTTTCGTCAATTTGCAGATTAAGGGAAATGATTTTCTTTTCCCGATGGATTTTTAATTTTCCCCCAGTTACAGCATAATTTACCCTGTCATGAATATCGAAAGCTACCCGTTCTTTTTCTCTTACTCTGTTTTTTCGTACATCTGTTTTATCTGCAAGGATAACTGCGGCTGAAATGGCATCAAAAGCAGAACCGGTAGCTTCATCATGATTTCCGATACAAGACACGATTTCAATACGGTCTTCCAGTGATAGATCCGTTTGCCTTAAAATGTCATTGGCTAAAATTGCGCCATACTCTGCGTGGTTTTTCCGGTTGATTGCATTTCCAATATCATGCATATGGCCAGCAATTTTAGCTAATTCTATATCGTGTTCTGGAAAATGAAACTTTTCTAAAATCCATCCAGCAGTTTCAGCTACTAAGCAGCAATGAGCAGAAGAATGGTCTGTATATCCAAGCATTCCAAGATTTTCGTTTCCCTTTCGTAAAAGTTCTTTTACCTCTACATTTTTTTTGATTTCTTCATATGTCATAACAAGTCCCCCCTATTTTATAATCGATTGATGGCATCCATAGCTAGTACAGAACGTTCGCATTCATCAGCAGATAACATGATCTGGCAACAGTAGGGACTATCTTTCATGTATTTTGCAGCATAACTTAAACCATTCGTTTTTTCATCTAAAAAAGGTCGGTCAATTTGATGTGGATCTCCAAGTAAAATGATTTTTGTATCTTTTCCCGCTCGGGTGATGATACTTTTTACTTGGTTTGGTGTCATATTCTGCGCCTCATCAATGATTAGATAGGTTTTAGCAATAGATCGTCCGCGAATATAGGTGAGAGCTTCCGTTTGAATGATTTCTCTCTCAAAGATTTCCTGAATTTTGTCGGATAATTGTGCATCATCTTCATAGCGTTTTTCGTCATCAGAATCTAGAATTTGTTCTAAATTATCTATGATAGGGCGCATAAGTGGAGCGATTTTTTCCTGTTCCGTACCAGGAAGGAAACCAATATCATCGTCAAACTGAGCATTTGGTCTGCATACAATGATTCTTCTGTATTCTCCCGTTGGATTGTTGTAAACTTTTTCCAGTCCTACAGCCAGTGAATAAAATGTTTTTGCAGTTCCAGCCATACCTTGTACAATTACCAGCGGGATTTCACTGGCTGGAGCCATTAACGCTTCTTGTAAAAAGTATTGTCCCATATTTTTAGGAGAAATATCGTAAGGCTTTTTCTTTTTATATTCTAAAGGAAGTACCTTACCATGTCGGACTTTTCCCAACAAGGTTTTTTTGGTTCCGATATCTGATTTGAGAAGAACAAATTCATTTTCAAAGGTATGTAACTCCGTTCGATTGCCATCGGCATCACAGCAATACAATTTTTTTATGCTGATTCCCTGCTTTTTGAAATCTTTAATATACTTATCCTGAATATAGGCTTCTGTTCGACCGGTATATTCTTGATCTAGTTCGGAAATCTGCTCAGTGGAAAAATCTTCTGCGGTAATAGCAAGAAGTTGAGCTTTTAAGCGCATAACAATATCTTTTGTGACTAAAATTAGTGTATCAATATTTTGTTCTTCTTTTAATCCTTTACACACTTGCAAAATACGATTATCTGCTTTTTCAGTTAATAAGTCGTTTGGAAGTTCTACTTGTGTATAATTTGTTTCAATGCGTAAAATTCCACCGTTTTTTTATGAAATACCAAGAAGTAAATCACCTTTTTGGCGTAGTTGTTCCAATATACGGATAGCCTGTCTTGCACAAACACCTTTTTCACCCTCTGCTTTTTTTAATCCATCTAGTTCTTCTAAAACCTTTAATGGAATAATCACATCATTATCTTCAAAACAAGATACCGCATATGGCGCTTGAATTAATACGTTTGTATCTAGTACATATGTTTTTTTCATTCGATTCCTTCCGCTTAGATTCCTATATCGAAGAAAGTGATATAGGAAGAATTTGTTGTTGATTTTATTGTAACTTTTACAATCACATATGAACTATCACATTGCTGTAAGTTTTTAGTAAATGATACGTAAAAGGAACACTGTTCAGCGGGTGCACCAGCATATAAAGCCGATGCGAGAGCGCTTGCGGACGGAGTCAAGGCGTTATATGCTGGTATAGCCGGTACGGCTACATGAAAGTGGATAAGAGTTCTTTTAATGTGATACCATGTTCCTTTACCGGACGACCAATTACGACAAGGGTAGTATTGGTTTCTTTTGCGCTGCTTACTTTTTCTAAAAAACCACCCAGTTTTCCGGAACTTTTGGTTAGTAGATAGGAGATGGAAAATTCTCGAATCAGGGCAGTATTTAATGCTTGTGAAAAGGGACCTTGCATACAAATTAAGTGCCTACCCTGAAATCCAAGGTCAAAGCTTTTTTGAACCATTTGCGGGTTTGAAAGGATTCTTGCATAGATACGATTAGAATAATCTGGAAGTTTACAAAGGGCAGAAAGTTCTTTGCTGCCAATGGTACTTAAAATATTGCCAGTTGTATTTGCAAGATAGCGGACGGCTTCTTCCACAGAATCTACAGAAATAATAGAAGAATCGTGCAATAAAGGTTCCTCTGGACGTACAATGCGATAGTAAGTCGTATTCGTTTTATTGCATGCTGCTTGAATATTTTCCGAAACAATTACGGCATAGGGATGTGTTGTGTCATAAACAGCATCAAAATGTTGCGCAGATAGAAATGCGGTCATTTCTTCTAAGTTAAGACGTTTTGCATAAACGGTTAATTTTGAAGAATGTGGAAGCAAAATTTTACCATATTCTGTTGCGGTACAGGCGGTTATCTTACAATCGTTTCTTTTTAAGAGAAAGGATATAAGTTCTCTTCCTTCTGTTGTTCCGGCAAAGATTAAATACTGTTTCATAAAAACTCCTTTCTGTTTGGGTGATTAGATCGGGCTAAAAATGGTATGTTTTTGGGAGTAGGGATATGGCAAGTGTGCATCCGTTTTTTGCAATTTTGCTTTGAAAAAGTGAGGCGGCATGATTATATGCCAAGGAAGCTCGTTCGCATACATTATCTACACCGGTTATACTCTTTACAAAAGAAGAGGCACTAAAATCTCCTGAAATGGCTGCTAATTCCTGCTTGGTGTATGTAAAAAAGGGAACGGAAAGAGCATTTGCCAAGGCGAGAAGTGCAGGCTCGTCTTTTTTTAAGTCAATGCTAGTAATGGCACAAACACTTTGTTTATAAATATGCAAGGAGAAAAGTGTTTCTTCTACAAAAGTAGAAAGAATGGTTGGGGAAATTCCTTTTTTGCATCCGATTCCAAGTATAATCTGTTTGGGTATTAGATGTAGAGTGTGCAAAAATGGTCTATTATGAAAAAAGGGAGTAATACAAAAGCCAGTGTCTAAAGAGGTGTCATTATAAAGGAGTCCGTTTGGGAGAGTCCCTTCTGGTAGACTACCATAAATTCCAACGCTTTCCTGGTTTAAAAGTTTTGCGGAGATTTGTTTGGCCAGGGTTAAGTCAGAGAGAACAAGGTCATTTTTTTTTGCAAATACATCAATTGCAAAACAATCATTTAAATCGGTAGCGGTGGTGATAACAGGTATGGCATGTAGTAGTGAAGCTACTTGCAATGCCCAGTGATTACCGCCACCAATATGACCAGATAAAAGGGAAATGACAAAGTTTCCCTTTTCATCCAGAGAGAGGACACAAGGATCCGTTGTTTTACTTTTCAAAAAAGGGGCAATGGAGCGGACTGCAATACCACAGGCACCGATAAAAATAAGGATATTACCAGTTTTAAAATGCGTTTCCACTGTTTTTTCTAAAGAGGGAGTGATGGGAAGAAGTTGTGTAGTGGTAGCGTATTTAGAAATGGTATAGCAAGTAGCCTTTCCATAAAGTGTGTCTAATTTTTCTTTTAAAGATACAGATAACGTTGCACCTGCTTTGGTAAAGGAAAAAATATAAAAATTCATAGGAGCTCCTTTCCATTAAAGAGTAAGTTTTGTATAATAAATATATAGGTTAAGGTTATTATAACGATATTGTTTTAGATTGGCAAGGCGAATAGAAAGGATAGAATATATGCAGGAGCAGGCAATTTTAGTGGTTAGTTTTGGAACTAGTTATAAAGAAACGTTGGAAAAAACAATTGGCGCAATTGAAATAAGCATACAACGTGTTTTTCCAGATAGAAAAGTATATCGTGCATTTACAAGTAGAATGATTAAGACAAAATTGGAGGAAGAAAATATTTTTGTTTGTAATGTACAGGAAGCTTTAGAACAGATCATAGCAGATGGAAGAACAAAGGAGTTGATTGTGCAGCCCACACACATTATTAATGGAATAGAATATGATTTCATGCGTGAGCAGGTTGCCCCTTATAAAGAAAAATTCGAAAAAATATTTTTTGGAAATCCATTGTTATCTACCATAGAAGATTATAGAGAATTGGCAACAATTTTAAAGGAATCTTATGCCATTGAAAAAGACGAAGCAATGGTATTGATGGGACATGGGTCCCTGCATCATGCAAATTCGGCGTATCCGGCATTTGAGTATGTTTTGAAGGATGCAGGATATGATAATATTTATATAGGAACGGTAGAAGGGTATCCTACGTTGGAGGAGGTAAAACGTCAATTAGAGAGGAAGCATGTTAGAAAAGTATGTCTTGTTCCAATGATGATTGTGGCAGGTGAACATGCAAATCAAGATATGATTGAAAAAGATAATTCTTGGAAAGCGCAGTTGGAGAGAGAAGGATATGCGGTACGTTATTATAGGAAGGGGCTAGGAGAACTGGAAAAAATTCAAAATATGTTTGTTCGCCATATCCGGGAAAGTAGGGCAGTATGAAAAAAAAGTTAAGACAAGGTTTTACGACAGGAACGTGTGCAGCTATTGCTGCAAAAGCGGCCATTCGAATTTTGCTTGGAGAGACCATCGAGAAAGAATGGGTGATGACACCAAAGGGAGTACGAATAGAGACGGATGTACTTGCGATTGAAAAAAAGGGAAAAACAGTGACTTGTGCCGTCAGAAAGGATGCAGGGGATGATCCGGATGTTACAGATGGCATTTTGATTTATGCATCGGTTGTTCTTACACAGGATAAAAAAATAACGGTGCAAGGGGGAGAAGGTGTTGGAGTCGTTACAAAAGCCGGGTTGTCTCAAAAAATTGGTGAGTCTGCTATCAATCCTGTGCCTCTGCAAATGATAACAAAGGAGGTAAAAGAGGTTTTAGACAAAAGGGGAAATTTTTCCGGATGTAAAGTTACAATTTTTGTGCCGGAAGGAGTAGAAATTGCAAAGAAAACCTTTAATCCACGCCTTGGAATTGTAGGAGGAATTTCTATTTTAGGAACAACAGGTATTGTAGAACCTATGAGTGAGAAAGCTTTGCTAGAATCCATTGCAGTTTCCTTAAATGTTGCCAAGGCAAATATAGGGGATACCATTGTGTTGACACCTGGAAATTATGGGGAAGATTTTATTCGAGATACGTTACAGATTGCTTTGTCCAATGCAGTGAAATGTAGCAATTTTATTGGAGAAACCATAGATATGGCTGTGGAAAAAGGTTTTCAAAATATATTGTTGGTGGGACATATTGGAAAACTAGTAAAGCTGGCAGCAGGCATCATGAACACCCATTCTCATGTAGCAGACGGCAGAATGGAAATATTTGTAGCACATGCGGCATTATGTGGGGTTCCAAAGGAAAGACTAATCCAGATTATGGATTGTGTAACGACAGATGAAGTGATCCGTATTTTATTAGAAACGAACTATTTAGAATGTACAATGGATAGTATAATGAAAAAGGTGCAGTTTCATTTAGAACAAAGGTGTTTAGAGGTACGAAAGATAGGTGCTATTTTATTTTCTAATCCATATGGCATACTAGGAATGACTCCACAAGCCAAAGAAATCGTACAACAATTGCAAGCTAGTGCACTAAAATAAAAGGGAAAGGAATGTAGAAAATGGCAGGAATTTTTTATGGTATTGGGACTGGTCCTGGAGATCCGGAACTAATGACAATAAAAGCGATCAGAACAATAAGAGAAAGTGATGTGATTGCATTACCGGTATCGGATATCACAAAAGTGGAGACTCCCGTTCTGTATGAAAAGGGAAAGTGGGAAAAGGATATGTTGCAAAACTGTATGGCATATCAGATTGCAGTACAAAATGTACCGGAAATAAATGAAAAGGCCATTTTGCTTTGTCCAATGCCTATGTGCAAAGAGAAAAGTAAGTTAAAGTTTTTGCATGATAGCTGCGCAAAAGCGGTGGCAAAATTGTTAGAGAAAGGACAAAAGGTAAGTTATCTTACGTTAGGAGATCCTACGGTTTATTCTACGTATCTGTATTTGGATAAAAGAATACGAGCTATGGGATATAAAGTAACTATTATTAATGGGATTCCTTCTTTCTGTGCTTCTGCTGCAAGATTGGGGATAGGACTTGTGGAGAATAAAGAATCCTTACATATCATTCCATCGTCCTATGGCGTAGAAGAGGAAATACAGTTATCCGGTACTAAGGTACTTATGAAAGCAGGGAAGAAAATGGCACAGGTAAAACAAAACGTATTGCAGGATGACCAGAAATTTTATATGGTAGAAAATTGTGGAATGCAAACGGAAAAAATATACACAAATATAAAAGATGTGCCAGAACAAGCAAGCTATTATTCCCTGATGATTTTAAAGGAGGAAAAATAAATGGTACATTTTGTTGGTGCAGGTTCTGGAGCGGTTGATTTGATTACAATTAGAGGAAAAAAACGATTGGATGAAGCAGATGTAGTAATTTATGCTGGATCCTTGGTGAATCCGGAATTATTGCAATCCTGCAAAAAAGAATGTGAAATCTATAATAGTGCTATGATGACATTAGAAGAGGTACTTGTAGTTATAGAACAGAGTGAGAAGGCAGGAAAAGATACGGTGCGATTGCATACGGGAGATCCTTGTTTATATGGAGCGATTCGGGAGCAAATGGATGCATTGGATCAGCGAGAGATTGCATATGATGTGTGCCCTGGTGTCAGTTCCTTTTGTGGAGCTGCTGCTGCATTGAAGACAGAATATACATTACCCAATGTATCTCAGTCAGTGGTAATCACCAGAATGGAAGGAAGAACACCGGTGCCGGAAATGGAAAAAATAGAGCAATGGGCAAAACACCAAGCTACTATGGTTATTTTTCTTAGCATGGGGTTGTTGCCAGAGTTGGAGAAAGCGTTACAAAAAGGTGGATATGCTGCTGACACACCGGTGGCAATTGTGTATAAAGCAACTTGGCCAGAGGAAAAAGTATTTCATTGTACGGTAGATACAATTGCAGAGACGGCAAAGAAAAATAAGATTACGAAAACTGCCTTAATTGTAGTTGGAAAAGTTTTAAATGGAGTGTATGATCGTTCCAAGTTGTATGATCCGTTCTTTTCAACAGAATATAGAAAGGGATTATCCTAGAGTACATGAAGGAGTATAGGAGGAAGACAAATCGTGAAAAAAGTATATGTAATCGGATTGGGACCAGGAGCCTATGAGGATTTAACCATTCGTGCAGATCGTGCACTTAGAGAGGCAGAGCTGGTGGTAGGTTATACAGTGTATGTAGAATTGGTAAAAAAATATTACCCAGATAAATCATTTTTGACCACACCAATGAAGAGGGAAGTAGAGCGTTGTCGAATGGCATTAGAAGAGGCAGATAAGGGAAAAAAGGTTGCAATGGTTTGTAGCGGAGATGCCGGAGTGTATGGAATGGCAGGATTATTATATGAATTAAGTGTAGAATTTTCTGGTGTAGAAATAGAGGTAATTCCTGGAATTACCGCTGCTTTAGGTGGGGCAGCTGTCCTTGGAGCACCATTGACACATGATTTTGCAGTAATCAGCCTTAGTGATTTACTTACGCCGTGGGAGACCATAGAAGAGCGATTAATGGATGCAGCAAAAGGCGACTTTTGTATTTGTCTTTACAATCCTTCCAGTAAAAAGCGTGCAGATTATTTACAAAAGGCTTGTGATATCTTTTTAGAATATAAGGACAAGGATACAATCTGTGGTATTGTGCAAAATATTGGACGAGAGGGGCAACAACAACAGCTTCTTACCTTGGAGGAGTTAAGAAATAGTAAGGTAGATATGTTTACAACGGTATTTGTTGGAAATCGTGAAACGAAAAAAATCAATGGAGCTATGGTAACGCCAAGAGGTTATCGGATTAATTAAGGGTAGGCAGGTGAAAAGATGCAATCTCAAATTTATTTAGTAGGTGTGGGAATGGGAAGTGCAGGAACAATAACAGAGCAGGCGATTGAAAAGATAAAAGCCTGTGAAGCATTGATTGGTGCAAACCGACTGGTTGAAACCGCATTATCCTATACAGGAGAAAAAAAGCCACAAATTTATATTTCTTATCAGGCAAAAGAAATTGGAAAGTATATTCGAGAAAATAATTATTCTACGATAGTAGTGGCACTTTCTGGAGATGTGGGGTTTTACAGTGGTGCAAAAAAATTGTTGCAGGAACTGGAAGGGGTTCAAGTGGAATTACTTCCTGGAATTTCTTCTATGATTTATTTTTGTAGCAAAGTACAAATTCCGTGGGAACAGATCTGTTTTGGAAGTGCGCATGGAAAACGGTTGAATATGATTCAAAGAATTAGCAGAAACCGCTATTGTTTCTTTTTGTTAGATGGAAAAGAAAGTCTGGAGATGTTGTGTAGCAAATTGTTATATTATAATATGTCGCAAGTAAAGTTATATATAGGAGAGCGTCTTTCTTATCCAGATGAAAGAATTATTTCTGGTATGCCGGAACAAATAAGAACGGTTGCAGTAGATAAATTATTAGTAATATTGGTAGAAAATCCACAGGCTGTTAACTGGGTAGCAAGAACAATTTCAGATAGCGCATTTGTTCGTGGAAAGGTTCCCATGACAAAAGGGGAAGTGCGTAATGTGAGTATCGGGAAATTGCAATTGCTGGAAGATTCTGTTGTATATGATATTGGGGCAGGAAGCGGATCTGTGGCAGTAGAGATGGCATTGCAATCACCGGATATTAAGGTGTATGCAGTGGAGTATAAAGAAGAAGCGCTAGAGATTATAAAGCAAAATAAAAGAAAATTCAAAGCAGATAATGTGGAAATTATTTCTGGAATGGCACCGAAGGCATTAGAAAATTTACCGATTCCCACTCATGCCTTTATTGGCGGAAGCAGTGGAAAAATAGAACAAATCCTTGCAGCACTATTTCAAAAAAATCATGCATGTCGTGTTGTAATGAATATCATTGCTTTAAATTCGCTTTCTAAGATTTTGCAATTTTTAGAAAAAAATCCGGAATATCAGTCAGAGATTGTTCAATTACAGTGTTCCGTTTCAAAAAATGTAGGTGCCTATCAGTTGATGATGGGACAAAATCCTATCTATATTATTACCATATGGAAAAATAGTGAGGAAAGAGAGTTGGAGAGAAAAAATGAAAAAAATACCTAGAGTTATGATTGCTGGAACCAGTAGCGGTTGTGGAAAAACGACGATTGTATGTGGAATTTTGTCCGCTTTAAAAGAAATGGGAGTGAAGGCTGCATCTGCTAAGTGTGGACCGGATTATATTGATCCTATGTTTCACAGTCAGGTATTTGGAATTCCGTCTCAAAATCTGGATTTATTTTTTTGTACAACAGAACAGGTAAATTATCTACTGAGCCAAAATAGCAAAAAAAGTTCCATAACAGTAATGGAGGGGGTTATGGGATTTTATGATGGCATGGAAATGGAGAGTACAAAAGCAAGTGCTTATGATTTGGCAAAAAAAACCAATACCCCGGTTGTCTTAGTTGTCAATGCAAAGGGGATGGTTATGTCTGTATTGGCTTTGATACAGGGATTTTTAACGTTTCAAAAGGCAACACCTATCAAGGGGATTATTCTAAATGGCGTATCTAGGGCAGTGGGAGAAAAATTAAAGAGAATGATAGAGGAACGTTTTCCTGTTAAGGTATATGGCATTGTTCCTAAAATGACTTCTTTTACATTGGCCAGTAGACATCTGGGGCTTGTAACGCCGTATGAAAGGAAAAATTTGGAACAGGAGATAACAAAGCTTGGTCAACAATGCTTGGAATGGCTGGATATAAAAGGTTTATTAGAACTGGCAGAAACCGCACCTGACGTTTCGCAGCAGATGCCAAAAGAATGGGAGAGATACCTTGCCAAGACAAAGGAAAAAAATTTACGGGTTGGTGTGGCATGGGATTTAGCATTCTGTTTTTACTATAAAGAAAATTTGCAAATATTGGAAAAACTTGGATGCGAATTGGTGTATTTTAGTCCGCTACAGGATACTCAGTTGCCAAAGAAAATCGATGCTGTTTTGATCGGAGGCGGTTATCCGGAACTTTATGCAAAGCAATTGTCAGAAAACAAAACGATGCGTCAAAGTATAAAAAAAGCCCTTCAAAATGGATTACCTACTTTGGCAGAGTGCGGAGGTTTTATGTATCTGCATGAACAGATGGAAGATGCAAAAGGAGACCTTTATCCAATGGTTGGAGTGATTGCGGGAAAAACGATTCGAAAAGACAATCTGGTGCGATTTGGTTATGCAAAACTTCATGCAGAACGAGAAAATCCGTATTTAGCAGAAGGGGAGGAAATAAAGGCGCATGAATTCCATTATTGGGATAGTGAAAATAATGGAGATTCTTTTCGTGCAGTTAAGCCGTCAGGAAAACGAAATTGGTTGTGTGTGCATGCACAGAAAAATATGATAGCTGGTTTTCCTCATTTTTATTATTATTCGAATCTTTCGTTTATAGTACGGTTTTTAAAAAAATGCAAGTAACGTTTTTGAGGATTAATACGGTTAGGAAGATCACGCATTTCTATTGTATAGAGCCATAAGGAATGGAGAAAAACTTGTCGGTATCAGGCTGAGAACTGTTTTTCTATGTTTTGTTGTGATAGTGGCAAATCGTGTTAAGAGTAGGTAGCCAAGTGGATTGTAAAGAACGGTTTGACGAGAAGTGTTTTCTAATTATCAAATGAAAACCGTAAACAAAGGGAGCAGCGGAGATGTTTTATTTAATTAGTGGCGGAAGTGGAAGTGGAAAATCCGAATATGCGGAAACAATTGCTGTTCGATTAGCCCAAGAAGAGAAAAGGGAAAAAGTGTATATAGCAACCATGATGGCATTTGACGAGGAAGCAGAAAAAAAAATTGCACGTCATCGTTGCATGCGCAAAAAAAAGCAATTTAAAACCGTTGAGTGTTTTATGAAAAGCAGTAAACTTATTTTACCAAACAACACGATTGTATTGCTGGATTGTTTGTCCAATTTGTTGGCAAATGAAATGTATGCAGAGAATGGAGCCAAGGAAGAGGCGGTACAGGAAATTTTAAATGGAATGGAAAATATAAAGGAGCAATGTGTGCATTTTGTCCTTGTAACAAATGAAATTTATGGAGACGGATGTATATATGAACAACAAACACAGCAATATGTGAAAAATCTAGGTACCTTGAATCAGATGTTAGCCAAGATTGCAGATGTTGTTGTGGAAGTGGTATGTGGGATACCTATTTGTTATAAAGGAAAGGAGCTTATAAAATGATACAGTCAATCATTGTAGCATTTTCTATGTATTCAAAGATACCAATGCCAAGGATAGAATGGAACAAAAAGAATATGCGGTATGCATTATGTTTTTTCCCTCTTGTAGGAGTGGTAATTGGAATGGTGGAATATGGTGGATTTTTATTTTGCCAGAAAATGCATATGGGGACATTGTTTATAGCCTGCTGTCAAACATTGTTACCTGTTTTTATAACTGGGGGTATTCATTTGGATGGATATTTAGACACGGTGGATGCCTTGAGTTCTTATGGAGATAGAGAAAAAAAATTGGAAATTTTAAAAGATTCCCATGCAGGTGCATTTGCCATTCTATATGGAATTGTCTATTTTGTGACAAGTATTGGAATCTGGAGTGAAATAAAAAAGGAGGCATTACCTTTTATTTGTATTGGTTATCTATGTTCTAGGACGTTAAGTGGATTTAGTGTTGCAACTTTTCCGTTAGCGAAAAAGACTGGGCTGGCAGCAACTTTTCAGGATCAAGCGCATAAGAGAAATGTAAAACTTGTGATGATTTCTTTATTTCTAATAGAAAGTGTCTTGCTTTTATTACTGGAGTGGAAGAGGGGAAGTCTTGTAATCATGAGTTGTTTGGTGTGCTTTTTTTTACATTACTATATTTGTAAGTATAAATTTGGCGGAATTACTGGTGATTTGGCAGGCTTCTTTTTACAAGTTTGTGAGTTAGTTATTGTAGCGAGTATGCTGGTCGGATAATCCAAGTAAACATAAAATAAGGTAACCGTTCTGCCCGACTGAACGGTTACATCCACTTTGTTTGGTTTCACAAAAAAGGAGTTTGTTATGAGAAAAATATTGGTAATAGGTGGTGCCTGTCAGGGAAAAACGAAATGGGTGCAGGATAATTTCAAAGAATATCGACAGGTTTCTTTTTCAGAAGTTTTGAGAGAAAATCTGCAAGGAAAGGTACTTTCTGCTATTTATTTGGATTCTTTTCATTCTACAACAAGAGAATGGATAAAGGCTGGGGAAGATCATAAGAAAAACTTAGAATATTTACGCAAAAACTTGTCTTGGGTGATTGTGGCAAATGAAATCGGAAATGGAGTAGTTCCAATGGATCCTTTTGAAAGGAAATGGAGAGAGGAGACAGGAAGAATGTTGTGTGAACTGGCGAAAGATGCAGATGAAGTGTATCGAATTTTTTGCGGGATACCATTACAGCTGAAAGGGGAAAATAAAGTATGAAAGTTTCATTTTTTGCCTGTATGGTAGGTTTTATCTTGGACCTTATTTTTGGAGATCCCTATTGGATGTTTTTTCATCCTGCAAGATTGATTGGACATTTGATTACAGGGACAGAAAAAGTATGCCGAAAGTTATTTCCCAAAGGAAAAAAAGGAGAGTTTTTTGGGGGAATGGTATTGGTGTTTGTAGTGATTACAATTCCAGTGTGTATGGTAACTGCTATCATCTACATTTGTAGAAAAATCAATCCCATTGTTGGATTTTTGGTGGAAAGTGTATTATGTTATTTTCTTTTTGCTACAAAGTCTTTAAAAGTGGAGAGTATGAAAGTGTGGGAGGCTTTGCAGTATGGAACACTGGAAGAAGGAAGAAAGGCTGTTGCGATGATTGTTGGAAGAGATGTGTCTTCTTTGACGGAAGAAGGAGTAGCAAAGGCAGCAGTAGAAACAGTAGCCGAAAATACCTCCGATGGAATTATTGCACCAATGTTTTATATGATGCTTGGAGGCGTTCCTCTTGGGTATTTTTACAAAGCGATCAATACCATGGATTCCATGATTGGTTATAAAAATGATACGTATTTATACTTTGGCAGAGTTGCTGCACGATTGGATGATTTGGTTAATTATATTCCTGCACGATTGAGTGCTTGTTTTATGTTATTCGCTGCTTATTTGTTGCCTGGATTCAATGGAAGAAAAGCTTGGGAAATATATAAACGAGATCATAAAAAAAGTGCCAGTCCTAACGCAGCACAAACAGAATCGGTATGTGCGGGAGCAATGGAAATACAGATTTTAGGAGATGCTTATTACTTTGGTGTTTTACATAAAAAAGATACCATCGGAGATGCAGAAAAGAAAGTGTCTGTGGATAGTATAAGAGAAGTGAATCGATTACTATATGGAACCGTATGGATTGGAATGCTTCTTTCTTGTATGATAAAGGGAATCATATTGTGGTATATCTAAAGTATGGGATTATGTGAAAGGAATGAAAAAGGTGGAAGAGATACATGGTGGCAACATATATAAATATCCTAACGTGCTAGATTTTTCAGCAAACATCAATCCGTTTGGACCGCCGGAAGGTGTTCTGAAAAGAATGCATCATACGATGCAAAAGATTGAACAGTATCCAGATGACACTTGTGCAAGATTGCGTGAAAAATTAGGTCAATTTTTAGGAGTTTCTCCCGATAGTCTTATTTGTGGAAATGGAGCGGCGGATTTAATCTATCGTTTGGCATGGGCAATCCGACCAAAACATGCAATGGTACTGTCCCCCTGTTTTTCGGAATATGAAAAAGCATTAAATATGTTGCATACAAAAGTGGAACATTTTTGGTTACCGAAAGAGAATTTTCTTTTACCAGATACCTTTCTGGAGAGAATAACAGAATCATTGGATTTTATTGTGTTGTGTAATCCGAATAATCCAACAGGACAATTAATTCCACCCGAGCAAATGAAACATATTGTGGAAAAATGTGAAAAAATGCATGTTTTTCTGTTGATTGATGAATGTTTTTTGCCATTTTTGGAAGAGGAAAAAAGGTATTCTTTTTTAAACGATACAAAAGTACATGACAATATATTTGTGTTGCGGGCGTTTACTAAGATGTATGCTGTGCCGGGATTACGATTGGGATATGGAGTATGTAGCAATGCCTCTGTTTTGGAACGAATGCAAAATGCAGGACCACCATGGAATGTTTCAACATTGGCACAGGAGGCAGGTGAAGCTGCACTTTTCGAACAATCCTATGTAAAAAAAACCATTGCATATTTGAATGAAGAGAAAGCCTATTTATACAAAGAGTTAGAAAAATTACCGCTTCTGTTTTGGTATGGTGCAGCCAATTACATTTTTATGAAAGGACCAGAAGATTTACAGAAACGCCTTTTGGACAAAGGCATTTTGATTCGAGATTGTAGTAACTATATCAATTTAGAAAAGGGATACTATCGAATTGCAGTGCGGACACATAAGGAAAATCAAATACTTTTGGAGCAATTAAAGAACATCCTAATACGCTGATATTACATTTTTGAAAAAGTAGATTAGGAGTGTAGAACAGTAAATAGAGTACATCTGTTACAAAGGGAGGATTTATATGGCAAAGTCGATTATGATACAAGGAACCATGTCAAATGCAGGAAAGAGCTTGCTTGTGGGCGGATTATGTAGAGTCTTAAAACAAGATGGGTATAATGTTGCACCGTTTAAATCTCAAAATATGGCATTGAATTCGTTTATAACAAGCGAGGGTGCGGAAATGGGACGTGCACAGGTTATGCAGGCAGAAGCGGCAGGAATCGCACCAACGGTGAATATGAATCCAATCTTATTAAAACCAACCAATGATACGGGGTCTCAGGTTATTGTGAATGGAGAAGTCATAGAAACGATGTCGGCTAAGGAATATTATAAAAATAAGAAGCGGTTTATACCAGCTATTTTAGAAGCGTATCATCAGTTGGAGAAGGAAAGAGATATTATTGTATTGGAGGGGGCGGGAAGTCCGGCAGAAATCAATTTGAAAGAAAATGATATTGTAAATATGGGAATGGCAAAGATGGCAAAGGCCCCCGTACTTTTGGTGGGGGATATTGATCGTGGTGGTGTTTTTGCGCAATTGATCGGGACAATCGCATTATTGGAAAAAGAGGAACTGGGGTATTTAAAAGGTTTGGTAATCAACAAATTTCGAGGTGACAAAGATATTTTAATGCCGGGAATTCGGATGTTGGAGGAAAAAGGAGGAAAACCGGTTCTTGGAATTGTTCCATATGTATATGTAGATATTGATGATGAGGATAGTCTTTCTCAACGTTTTGAAAAGAAAAAAACAGTGGGATGTGTGGATATAGCAGTGATACGTTTGCCACGCATTTCTAATTTTACAGATTTTAATGTGTTTGAATGTTTTGAGGAGGTTTCTGTCCGTTATGTTTCGACACCAGCTCAGCTAGGAAATCCGGATATGATTTTATTGCCTGGTACAAAAAATACGATAGAAGATTTACTTTGGCTGCGACAAAATGGATTAGAGGCGAAAATTTTACAACAGGCAGCAGCGGGAAAAATAATATTTGGAATTTGTGGTGGGTACCAGATGCTTGGAGAAAGTATATGTGATTGGAATGAAATGGAACAAGGAGGATGTGTGCGTGGAATGGGATTACTGCCAATCAAGACCTGTTTTCAAACAGAAAAGACTAGAACCAGAGTATCTGGGAAATTTGAGACACTGGAGGGAAAACTGAAAGCCTTGACGGGTGTTTCGATGGAAGGTTACGAGATACATATGGGAAGTTCAGAGATAATTGGTATGGGAAAAACATTGACGCAATTAAAAAATGAGTTAGAAACAGAGCAAGGTGGGCAGAAAAAAATAGATGGAGCGCAGCGGGAAAATGTATATGGAAGTTATGTACATGGGATTTTTGACGCACCGGATGTAGCAAAACAAATCGTTACGATTCTGATGAGGGAAAAAGGAATTGCAACGGATAACGTGCAGGCATTTCAAATGAAAGAATACAAAGAACAACAGTATGACCTTTTAGCGGATACGATACGTCAGGCGTTGGATATGGAAAAGGTATATGAAATCATAGAAAAAGGAATGTAGAAAGGGCGAGAAAAGAATGAGTATAAAGGTTGGAAATATAATATTAGAACAAGTATTGCCACAGGAAATTGAAAAGAGAAGTTTTGAAATTATTACAGAAGAACTTGGAAATAGAAAATTTCCTGAGGATCAGGAGCCTATTATTAAACGTTGTATTCATACAGCAGCGGATTTTGATTACGCAGATACTCTTTGTTTTTCAGATGGAGTTGTAAAACTAGCAAAGGAAGCAATTAAAAATGGTGCATGCATTGTAACGGATACACAGATGGGAAAGTCGGGCATCAATAAAAAAGTATTAGAAAAATATGGTGGACAGGTGTATTGCTTTATGAGTGATGAGGATGTAGCACAGGAAGCAAAGACAAGGAAAATAACCAGGGCTGCGGTAAGTATGGAAAAAGCAGCTACATTAAAAGACGATCTTATATTTGCCGTTGGAAATGCTCCAACAGCGTTAGTAAAATTATACGAATTAATACAGGAGGGAAAAATAACACCGAAACTTATCATAGGTGTGCCAGTTGGTTTTGTAAATGTAGTACAGGCAAAAGAACTAATTATGACAGCCGGAATCCCTTATATTGTTGCAAGAGGAAGAAAAGGTGGCAGCAATGTAGCCGCAGCTATATGCAATGCGTTGCTTTATCAGATAGACAAAGAAAGATAAAAAAATGCCCTAAACTGCATAGGGCAGAATTTTTGCGGTATTTTTGTACCGAAAATACCTATTCGCAAACAGCGAATGAACGGTTTCTAAACTTTATAAAAAAAATATAAAATATATTGACAATCGTAAAAAATTGAGTATAGTTAATAATTAACATCTGTTAAATATGCATGCAAAATAATTAAGAATAAGGCAGGAAGACTTTTGTTTTGTCAGAGTGCGAATAAGTCAATTGCGTTAGCAAGTGACTCTCCGTGATTTATATGAGTAACGGATTAAATTCCACACTTGCGTGGGACCTTGGTGATTATCGCAAAACGATGGTAACACGCAAAGCGTGTTTCTTGTAGTTTAGAAAAGAAAGGAAGGATGAAGTTGTGTAAAAAAGAATTGCAAAATCAGTTTTTAAGATTTATGCAAGAGTTTCAAAAAATCCATTTAGAACGTATGGTTCCTGAAGTTTCCAAAATGGAATTTATTACCTTGCAACAAATATTTTCTTTACAAGGAAAGAGTGAAAGGGAAGAAGGCATCTACGTAGCAGATTTAATAAAACGAATGGATACACACCCCTCCGCTATGTCCAGATTATTAAAAGGTCTGGAGGAGAAGGGATATATACAAAGAGAAACCGATAAAAAGAACCGGAGAAATACTTTGGTTTGTGTGTCAGAACAAGGAAAACAAAAGTGCACGCAGATACGACAGAGGATGGAAAAATACATGGATGGCGTGTTCCAAAAGATGGGAGAAGAAAAAGTGATAGAATTATTTCATCTATGGGAACAGCTATTGATATGTATGAATGAAGAACTGGCGAATGTGCCATCTATGCAAGAATTGATATAGTTCTTCAGAAGTTTGCATAAAATAGAAAAAGCAAATGGAATTTGTAAACGGATATTAAAAAAGAAAGGAAAAGGAAATAATGCGTAAGATATTTAAAAATCTGGTACCATTTTGGAAAATGATACTTCTTGTTCTTGTATTCTTATGTGTACAAGCGGTGTGTGATCTGTCATTACCTTCTTATACATCTAATATTATTGATACAGGAATTCAAAATAAAGGTGTAGAGCATGTTTTGCCTGAAAAAATAACAGAAGAAGAATATGATAATTTGGGAATTTTCTTGACCAATAAAGAAAAGAAAACATTAAAAAAGATTTATCATTTAGATAAGAAACAGCAAATTTATACCTTACAAGAAAAGAAGAAGTCTAAGCTGGCGCATTATGATGAACAGTTTGCGATTGCAATGTTATTAGATAATCAGATGTCTGCCATGTCAGAAAAAGATTTTAAAAAGATGGTTGCACAGCAACAGAAACAGGCGCAGGAAAAAGCCAAGGAAATGGCAGAGCAGCAACAGAAGCAAGCGCAGGAAAATGCAAAAAGCATGACCAAAGAGCAGAAAAAGGAACTAGCTGCAATGCAAAAATCAGCACAAGAAGATACTAAGACTGCACAAGAAAAGACTGCACAGAATGCAGGACAGCAGCAATCGGCAGCTACACAAAATATAGAAGATTTACCTGTGGAGCAGTTGATAAAACAACTGGGAGTGGATTTGCCAATAACAGAAAAAAAGGTAGAAGAAAATGGAAAGAAAACAACTGTTAAATTTGTAGATGTTCGTCCTCTTTATCAGATGATGGAACAAAACGGACAGATTACAGAGGATATGATCATAGAGATACGAGATTCTGTTGAGAAAAAAATGAAAACAATGGGAAAAACCATGATTCATTCTTCTGCAATTGCACAAACGATTGCCATTGAAAAAAATGCAGGGATTGATATGGACAAAAAACAGACATCGTATTTATGGATTTGCGGAGGAAAAATGCTTGGATTAGCATTTTTGATGGCGATTGCAACAATCGTAGTAGGATATTTAGCAGCTAAGATTGGTGCAGGAATTGGTAGAAATCTTCGTGAAACCATGTTCCAGAAAGTAGTTCATTTTTCGAATACAGAGATGGATAAGTTTTCGACGGCATCTTTGATTACACGTACTACAAACGATGTACAACAAATTCAGTTAGTTAGTACGATGATGCTTCGATTGGTGGCATATGCGCCAATTCTTGGTATTGGTGGTATTATCAAGGTATGTCAGACTGGCGCTGGTATGGGTTGGGTGATTGCATTGGCAATCGTTGTAATTCTTGCTTTTGTAGGCTTATTGATGTCTTTAGCTATGCCAAAGTTTCAATTAATGCAGACATTAGTAGATAAAGTGAACTTGGTTGCTCGTGAAATTTTAACCGGATTATCAGTTATACGTGCTTTTGGTCGAGAGAAAAAAGAAGAAGAACGCTTTGATGAAGCCAATAAGCAGTTAACGAAGACCACATTATTTACAAACCGTGTGATGACATTTATGATGCCTGGTATGATGCTTGTAATGTATGGATTGACGATTTTGATTGTATGGGTTGCAACACACAAGATTGATGATGGTGTTATGGAAGTTGGTTCTATGACTGCATTTATAACATATGCAATGATGATTGTAATGTCATTTTTAATGCTTACTATGATGTCAATTATGTTACCAAGAGCAGCAGTTGCAGCAAATCGTATTGAGGAAGTAGAGAAAACAGAAATTAGTATAAAGGATGCAGAGATATGTAAAAAATTGCCAGAGGTATCCAAACATGGTGTGTTAGAGTTTGCAGATGTTTGCTTCCGTTATCCTGGAGCAAAGGAAGATGTACTCAGTGGAATTAGTTTTAAGGCAGAGCCTGGAAAAACAACAGCTATTATCGGTAGTACTGGTTGTGGAAAATCGACTATGGTATATTTGATACCAAGATTATATGATGTGACAGCAGGAAGTATCCGTTTAGATGGAGTGGACATTCGTGAGGTATCTATGAGTGACTTACGTGATCGAATTGGTTTTGTACCACAAAAAGGAGTTCTATTTTCTGGAACGATTACATCGAATCTTCGCTTTGGTAATAAAAATGCAACACAAGAAGAAATTGAACAGGCAGCGGAAATTGCACAGGCTACAGAGTTTATTACGAAAAAAGAGGAAAAGTTTGAAAGTGCAATCGCACAAGGCGGAAGCAATGTATCTGGTGGACAAAAGCAACGTTTGGCCATTGCAAGAGCTATTGTGAAAAAGGCAGATATTTATATTTTTGATGACAGTTTTTCAGCATTAGATGTAAAAACAGATGCGGAAGTTCGAAAAGCATTGGGAGAAAAAGTGAAAGACTCTACCGTTCTTATTGTTGCACAGCGTATTAGTACTATTTTGCATGCAGATCAAATCCTAGTAGTAGATGATGGAAAGATTGTTGGAAAAGGTACGCATGAACAGTTGTTAAAAGATTGCGACGTTTATTTACAAATTGCAAAATCACAGTTATCAGAAAAAGAATTAGGATTAGAAGGAAAGGAGGATGAAAAGCATGAAAAGCATGAGTAGTGCAAAGCAACCAGGAAGAATGGGTGGACCAGGAAGAATGGGTGGACCAGGAAGAGGAATGGCACCAGGAGAGAAGGCAAAAGATTTTAAAGGAACATTTAAAAAGATTGTTTCGTATATAGGAAATTATAAATTCGGTGTGATTGGAGTTATGATTTTCGCAATTTGTTCGACTGTGTTTAATGTTGCTGGACCAAAAATATTAGGTAAAGCAACGACTGCATTGGCAGAAGGTCTTGGTAGAAAAATAGCAGGAACTGGTGGCATGGATTTTGACTACATTGGAAAAGTTCTTCTATTTGTATTATGCCTTTACTTATTGGGTGCAGCGTTCAATTTCTTACAAGGCTGGATCATGACGGGAATTACACAGAAAATATGCTATCGACTGAGAAAAGAGATTTCTGAAAAGATAAATCGAATGCCAATGAAATATTTTGAAAGTCGTACGTATGGTGAAGTGTTATCTAGAATTACAAACGATATTGATACATTAGGAATGGGATTGAATCAGAGTGTTACACAGATCATTACTTCTGTCTCCACTATGATAGGTGTATTGGTTATGATGCTTAGCATTTCTCCGGTTATGACTTTGATTACCGTTGTAGTATTACCAATTTCTTTGGGATTGATTTCTTTAGTAGTTAAGAAATCACAAAAATATTTTAAGACACAGCAGGAATATCTTGGACGTATTAATGGACAGGTAGAAGAAGTATTTGGTGGACATTTAGTTATAAAAGTTTTCAACAAAGAAAAGGAGTCTGTAGAAGAATTTAAAAATACAAACGCAGTTTTATATGATTCTGCGTGGAAGTCACAGTTTTTATCTGGTATGATGCAACCAATTATGATGTTTGTAGGTAATCTTGGATATGTGGCGGTAGCAGTATCTGGTGGATATCTGGCAATCAAAAAGGTAATTACCGTTGGTGATATTCAGGCATTTATCCAGTATGTAAAGAACTTTACACAGCCAATTCAGCAGTTGGCACAGGTGACAAATCAGGTACAGTCTATGGCCGCCGCCGCAGAGCGTGTATTTGATTTGTTAGAGGAAGAAGAGGAAGAACAAATTGTTTCCAATCCAACAAAGTTAGAACAAATAGAAGGTAAAGTATCTTTTGAACATGTTCATTTTGGCTATGATCCTGAAAAGATTATCATAAATGATTTTAACTGTGAAGTGGAACCTGGACAAACGGTTGCAATTGTAGGACCAACTGGTGCAGGAAAGACAACAATGGTAAAATTGCTGATGCGTTTCTATGATGTAAATGAAGGTTGTATCAAGGTAGATGGACATGATATCCGAACCTTTAATCGACTGGATTTACGTGATGCATTTGGAATGGTGTTGCAGGATACTTGGTTGTTCAAAGGAACGATTATGGAAAATATTCGTTATGGTCGATTGGATGCAACCGATGAAGAAGTAATTGCAGCAGCCAAAGCAGCGCATGCACATCATTTTATCCAGACATTGCCAGATGGATATGATATGGAATTAAACGAGGATGCTAGTAACGTATCACAGGGACAAAAACAGTTATTGACGATTGCGCGTGCTATTTTGGCAGACAATCCAATTATGATATTGGATGAGGCTACCAGTTCAGTAGATACACGAACAGAGGAACGAATTCAGAGGGCCATGAATAACCTGATGAAAGGAAGAACTAGTTTTGTAATCGCTCACCGTTTATCTACGATTAAAGATGCCGATGTAATACTGGTAATGAAGGAAGGAGACATAATAGAACAAGGAAACCACGAAACCTTACTTGCACAAAATGGCTTTTACGCAAACCTCTATAACTCACAATTTGCCGATTCCTACGAGCGGTGCGCAGACGAAGTATAAGTGTGCGTGCAAGCTGGCTTGCAAAGCACACTTGTGCTTCGGCTGCATAGCGCGACAGCGCGTCATGAGCATGGAGTGAAGCGGAATGCGAATGAAAACCGCGAGAAGGAAAAGAAGAAAGAAAAGGCGGTGCGCAGACGAAGTATAAGTGTGCGAGCAAGCTGGCTTGCAAAGCACAGTTGTGCTTCGGCTGTATAGCGCGACAGCGCGACATGAGCATGGAGTGGAGCGGAATGCGAATAAACCTGTAAGAGAATAATGAGGAGACCAAAGTACAGATACGATGTACCATGGTCTCCTTTTTGTTTTATAGGATAGGTCAAATTGTCCTAAATGGTTCTGAAAATGAACTTTTCAATACAAAAGTGAACCTTAAACAAAAAATAAACTTTTTGACAAAAACACTTGAACTTTTTTGGGGAGCGTGTATAATAAAAAACAAGAAAAATGAACTTTAGAAACCAGACTTATTTTTGTTAGGAGAAAATAATGTACTCTCGGAGTCTCTTTGTGCCTGATTTTGCAAAATGTTTTTTTGTCAGATATGCACAAATTTATGAGGCGTACGTGGAGCGTACGTTGAATTAAATTTGTGTATAGCTGGCGGAAAAACAGTCGCAAAAGTGGGTGCAAGGGAGACTCCGAGAGTACATAATAATTGAAAGGAGGTATCTTATGGAGAGTGTCACTTTTGCAGAACGATTAAAAGAAGCAATGAGTAACAAGGATATGAAGCAAGTTGATTTGCTTCGATTGGCAGAGGCGAAAGAGATAAAGCTTGGTAAGAGTCAGGTCAGCCAATATGTAAGTGGAAAAGCTGTACCAAGAGAAAATATTGGTACATTTTTAGCGAATGTATTGGATGTGGATATGGAATGGTTATATGGGAAAAAGCAAAAAGAGGATAAACAAATAAATGTGTCAAAACAATATGGTTCAGTAGAAAGGGGAAGTACAATGCGTACATTTAAAAAATCAGCAAAATTAGATCATGTTTTATATGATGTAAGAGGTCCTGTTGTAGATGAAGCAAACAGAATGGAAGAGGCAGGAACACATGTCTTAAAGTTAAATATTGGAAATCCTGCACCATTTGGTTTTCGTACACCGGATGAGGTTGTATATGACATGCAGCGACAGTTAGTAGATTGCGAAGGTTATTCGGCTTCAAAGGGTCTTTTTTCTGCTAGAAAGGCGATTATGCAATATGCACAGATTAAAGGATTACCAAATATTTCGGTAGAGGATATTTTTACTGGAAATGGTGTCAGCGAATTGATTAATCTAAGTATGTCTGCATTACTTGACAATGGAGATGAAGTGTTGGTTCCTGCACCAGATTATCCTCTTTGGACGGCATGTGTTACCTTAGCGGGAGGAAAAGCCGTTCACTATATTTGTGATGAGGAGTCAGAGTGGTATCCGGATATAGAGGATATGAGAAAGAAGATTACAGATAAGACAAAGGCAATTGTTATTATTAACCCAAACAATCCAACAGGAGCCTTGTATCCCAAAGAAGTGTTACAGGATATTGTGCAACTTGCCAGAGAACATCAGCTTATTATTTTCTCAGATGAAATTTATGACCGTTTGGTAATGGATGGAGAGGAACATGTATCCATCGCTTCTATGGCACCAGATGTATTCTGTGTTACCTTTAGTGGTTTATCAAAATCTCATATGATTGCTGGTTATCGAATTGGCTGGATGGTACTAAGTGGCAATAAAAATGTGGCAAAAGATTATATAGAAGGATTGAATATGTTGTCCAATATGCGGTTATGTTCCAATGTGCCTGCACAGTCTATTGTACAGACTGCATTAGGAGGACATCAAAGTGTAAATAACTACATTGTTCCGGGAGGAAGAATCTACGAGCAAAGAGAGTATATTTACCAAGCATTGAATGATTTGCCAGGGGTAAGTGCTGTAAAACCAAAGGCTGCATTTTATATATTCCCTAAGATTGATACGAAAAAGTTCAATATAGTAAATGACGAAAAGTTTGCACTTGATTTATTAAGAGAGAAAAAGATTTTGATTGTACATGGTGGTGGGTTTAACTGGGAGCAGCCGGATCATTTCCGAGTTGTGTATTTACCACGTATTGAAGTGTTAAAAGATGCAATCGAAAAAATGGGAGATTTTCTTAGCTATTATAGACAATAAAGTGTATATTTTACCATGAAAAGATAGAATACAAATGATAGTTTTACTTTTAGAAAGAAGATGTAGCAGAACGGAACACCTTCTTTCTTTTTTACGCAAGTAAGGAAGCAAAGTATCTATCATGGGAAAGTAAAAAAATATATTGTTGTAGTTTCCATGCATAATTCTATTGTGTTATACTAAAAGTAATAAGGGAGAAAAAATATCAGGGACGTTATCCGGATACAGTGATAAGATACTTTTGGTTGGTATCAATTGTGAAACAGAAGGAAGAGATATGAAACACCATGCTTGTGTGATAGAGGAATATAGAGAGGAAGGTTTAGATGGAAAAAACTAGAAAAAAAAGAATTATGGCAATGGGAATGGTAGTGGTAATGGCATTTGCAGCCAAGGGTATGCCAAGTGCCATAGAGGCGAGGTCCGAAGGTGTAAAGGATTTAAAGAATATAACTATTACAAAGACGATTTCTTTAGGTCAGGGATATAAGAAAAAGATTGCATTGGTAAATGTACCTGCAAAAGTAAGAATCACTTATACTTCAAAAAATAAGAATATTGCTACCATAAGCAAAAAGGGGATTGTGACAGCAAAAAAAACAGGTAGAACGGTTATTTATGTGAAATTTACATACAATAAGAAGAATGTTGTGAAGCGTTGTAACGTAACTGTCAAGAAGGCGGTTAAAAAAGTTCAATTACAGGAAAAAGTCATTTTCTTAAGAGAAGGAAGTTCATACGATATTACAAAAAAGAACAAAGTGACGATTTTACCTGCTAATGCAGGTAAGACGGTATCTTATACTTCTTCCAAAAAATCTGTTGCAATCGTAACCCAAAAAGGAAAAGTAACGGCCAAAAAAGCTGGGACAGCAAAGATTACTGTAAAGGCACAGGATGGTTCCGAAAAAAAAGCAGTATTAATTGTAACGATAACAAAGAAAACAGTGCAGAACGTGCCAACTGCAGAAGCAACAAAAAAGCCAAGTACCTCCCCAACACCAAACGTAACAATGGAGCTTGGAACAACACCATCTCCAGTTCCAACCTTAACTGCAATTATAACACCGGAAACAACCGCAATTCCAGGCGAAACAATAGAACCAACTCCATCAATCGGACCAACGAGTAACAGGCAGATTTCAAAAGATTTTGGAGTAGAAGAGCTTAAGAGGGGACCTAAGTTTAAAGCAACCTATCAATCTGGAAAAGAAAAGATTTATGAAGTGGATCCGGTTAGTTTGAAAGAGTATTATAAAGGTAAAACAGATAGTATAGCATACACAGTTACAGAAATAGATCCCCATTCTGGAGAGCAAAACACAGAGAAAAAAACAGTTATTGCAGAGGAATATGGTTTGTTTGGGGTTGAACTTAAAGTGGATGAGTTTGTATGTATAGCAAATGCAAGTTTTTCTACTTTAAAATGCAATGTTACTGTAACAACGACAAGTTCAGAAATTACAAATCTTGCTTTTGTAGATTTCTAAAGATAATAAGAGTTTGCAGGATATCGTATTGAAAAATTACACTGTGGCGTTTTGGTTTGATAGCAATATGTCAGTATATTGGATTGCAAGAATATATAGTACAAAATGAAAAAATAGAAAATAGATAAGAAAAGAGTCTGGTTTTTATCGGATATGCTCCCTGTCATGTGAGGGAGTTATCCTCAATAACACAGACTCTTTTTGATTTATAGGAAAGTGTATCTTATAGAATAAATCATCAAAGTGCATGAGTTGCGAAAAAGTTTAGTGTACTTAGTTTTTTTGAAATTCTGTAATTGTATAAAAAAGCAATGATATTATATAGTATATAATGAAATGTTTTGGAAAAATTATATATTATTATAAAAAATATTGCAGGAGGAAGAAAATGAAACATATCACAGTAAAAGTTTTGAGGGAGTATAAAGAATATTTGGCGGAGGAAGAGAAAAGTGTTGCAACAATTAACAAATATATTAGCGATATTAGAAAATTAGTAGATTTTGCAAATGGAAGGAAAATTACTAAGCGATTGATGATTGCGTATAAAGATTATTTGAGAAAGGAAAAAGAGTATAAGACCAGTAGTATAAATTCCTATTTGGTGGCAGCCAATCGTTTGTTTGAATATTTAGGTTGGTATGAATGTAAAGTGAAAACGTATAAGATTCAGCAAAAAATATTTACACCAGAAAATAGAGAATTGACAAAAGAAGAATATGAAAAACTGGTAAATGCTGCGAAGCATTTGAAAAAAACAAGGATATGTTTGATTTTGCAAACCTTGTGTGCTACTGGAATACGGGTTAGTGAATTGTCCGCATTTACGGTTCGCGGGGTAAAAAGAGGTGTAATAGATATTTATAACAAGGGAAAAGAGCGGCAGATATTATTGTCAAAAGAGTTGCAGAGGATATTATTGCGATATATCAACGAAAAGGCAATAAAAAGTGGACCTGTTTTTTGTACGTCTATGGGAAAACCTGTGGATCGTACAAGTATATGGCGGGAAATGAAACAATTGTGCAAAGTGGCAGAAGTAGAGGAGGAAAAGGTATTTCCACATAACTTGCGTCATTTGTTTGCAAAAACTTTTTATGAATTGAACAGAGATATAGCAAAACTTGCAGATATATTGGGACATAGCAGTATCAATACAACGAGAATTTATATGCGAACCTCTGGTTGTGAACATAGAAAACAATTAGAGTTATTACAGTTAGTTTTTGGATATGAAACCGAATCTGGGGAAATACAACATAATGATAATTATGTTGCTACATAACAAAACTTTATAAATCAAATATTATCACATTTTACAATCTTTTTCAACCCTTTTTGTTTTTGTGTGTTTATTTTTGTGTGTTATGCCATATCATGAATATGCAGTTTTAAATTTTACATTTTATTACTTCTTTATGATTTTGCATCTAATAAAATTGTTTCTGTTTGCAATATATCTTTCCTATTTACAACATAATTATCATTATGTTGTAAATGGGGAGGGTGGGACCGACAGAAAGAACGAAAGCTCAACGCATTTTATGCATAGCATAAAAAAAGGAGGAAATTTTATGACAAAGAACATGAAGAGGAGAGCTATGGCTATGAGTATGGCTGCTATTATGGCAGTCGCAGCCAATGGAGCACCAAATGCTGTAGAAGCAAAAGCAGCAACTGCTAAGAACTTAAAGAAGGTGACAATCACAAAGACTATTTCTTTAGGACAGGGTTACAAGAAAACAATCGCAGTCAAGAATGCACCTGCAAAAGCAAAGATTGCATACACAACAAAGAACAAAAAAGTTGCAACCGTAAGTAAGAAAGGTGTTGTAACAGCAAAGAAAACAGGTAAGACGGAGATACGTGTAAAATTTACTTACAACAAAAAGAGTGTTGTAAAGAAATGTAAGGTAACAGTAAAAAAGGCTGTTAAGAAAGTTACCTTAAAGAAAAATACCGTTTCTTTAAAGGTAGGAAGCACTTACGATATCACAAAGAAGAATAAAGTAACCGTTGCACCTGCCAGCGCATTTAAGACTGTATCTTATACTTCCTCTAAGAAGTCTGTTGCAACCGTAACTGCAAAAGGTAAAGTAACAGCAAAGAAGGCAGGAACAGCAAAGATTACGGTAAAGGCACAGGATGGTTCTGGAAAGAAAGCGGTATTAACCGTAACAGTAACAAAGAAAACAGTACCAACCCAGAAACCAGCAGAAACTACAACACCAACACAGACACCAAGTCAGGCACCAACACAGACACCAAGTCAGGCACCAACACAGGCACCAACACAGGCACCAACACAGGTGCCAAGTCAGGCACCTACAGCAACAACACCAGCTGCAACCACAGCACCAACGCAAGCACCAACACAGGCACCTACAGCAGCGCCAACAGAAACACCTGCACAGAATGTGAAAAAGATTACAGCAAGTGATTTAGATGCAAATAAAGCATATACATTGACGGGTACGTATGACAAGGTTGTGATTTCTTCTAATGTTGGAGATAATGCAAAAATCACAATTGCAGACGGTACAAAGATCAACACATTAATCGTAGAATCTGGAGCTGCTTATGCAGTAGATGTAAAACAGGCAGTGATTACAAATACAGAAGTAGTAGAACCTGCGAAGGTAGCTACAATGGGCTTGGCTGCAGAGCTTTTAGCAAAGATGCCTGTATTTACTTTGGAAGCAAATGCTGAGATGGTATCCATTAAAGTAGAAGCAGATATTGTGATTAAGGGAACACCAGTTAAGATGGTACAGACGATTACCATTGCGAAAAAGGCAAACGTAGCAGTAGAAGCACCAACCAAAGCAGTTGTAGTTTCTAAGGATGCAGCCGCAGCGGCAATTACAATTGCAGCAAAGGTTGAGAGTGTACAGGTAGCAGCACCAAACACAGCTTTGGATGTAGAAAAAACTGCAAGTGTAGATGCTATTACAGTATCAGATACTGCCGCAAGTACAGCAATCAAAGTAGATGGTACCGTTACAAAGGTAGATACTTCAGCAGATAGCGTAAAGATCGGTGGAACAGGTTCTATCCAAGACACAGAAGTAAAAGGAAATAATACAAGCGTAAGCAAAGATGTAAAAACAACTGTAAAAGTTGGAGAAGGCATTACAGGAACAACCGTAGGAGATAACAGCGTTGCAGGAGGTACTACACAGGAAACAACAGGTGGTAATTCTGGAAACAATGGCGGTGGAAGTTCAAGTGGCGGAAGCAGTAGTGGCGGAAGTAGTAGTGGCGGAAGTTCAAGTGGTGGCGGAAGTTCAGTGACACCAACGCCTACACCAAGCTATAGATGGACAGAGGCAAAAACATATACAAACGATCAAATAAAAACAATGGAAAAAGCACCAAGTTTTAAGGCAACTTATAAAGATGGAAAAGTAAAAATTTATTCTATTAATGAAGAAAGTTTAAAGGATTATTTCTATGGTGATGATGCAAATGCAAGAATTCAGTATACTGTAGTAGAGATGACAAAAGATGAGACAGGAACAATATATTCAGGAGAAGCATTACCAAGAAAAGGAGCCAGTGTAACAGAAAAAGTAGTTACAATTGATGAGTTTAAGTGTCAGATTAATTTGAATTCTTCAGAAAAAACATGTTCTGTTAAAGTTGGAGCTGATGCTTCTAAGGTAGAAACAGTAGAATTTGTTAATACTTATGCTACACAGTCTTATAACAAGCAGAGCAAAACAAAAGTAGAATTGCAGGTTACAAAGGGTACTAGCACAGACACATACAAGATTGATTATTCTGAGTTAGCTAGATTATATGATCAGCAAAACGGAACAACACTTAATAATCTTAAATATACCAAAAATGATAAAACAGTAGAGAATGGAGAAGCGAAAAAGGATTCTGACACAAAAGGAACTTGTGTAATAGATGGTATTAAGTGTGAAGTGTATGTAAACGAAGACGTTACAGCTGCGTATGTAGTAGTTAGCTCAAATGCAGAAGGTATTACAGCATTATCATTAGAATAATTTTCACTCAACCAGGTTGTACATTACATTTAAATAACCACCCCCTTCCCCTTTTAGGGAAGGGGAAAATGAAATCAAAGGAGCGAAAGGGATGCACAAAAAGAGAAAGGTAATGGTATCCGTATGGATGCTATGTGGCATGCTTGGATTGCTTCCTGGAAAAAATATTTATGCGGAGGGCAGCATAAATAGCAATGAAGCCGCAGTATTAGCAGCATTGGATGGTAAATTTACCTATGATGGAAATGAATATGTGGTAGATCCTTCTTATAAAGAAGCATTGCGAGCCTATTTTTCAAAAGATGGTGTGGATTTAAGTGCAAGCCAAAAATCCCGCTGTATCAATGAAATTGCAGGAAATGTAGGACAGGCAGCAGCAGAAGGCTACTTGGTAAAAGTAGGAACTGCGTCTGAGACAAAGAAAAATCAAAAGGAAGAAAAGAAAAAAACTTCTTCCAAAAAACAAAGAAAAAAAACAAAAGACACAAAAAAGAAAACAAAAAAAAATACGGATAAAAAAAATACGGAATCACCGAAGCCGTTATCCAAAAAAGAAAAAGCTCGGTTAGAAGAAAAATGGAAAGACCAAATTGCTGCCATTGAAGAAGATGCAAAACAGATTCGAGAGGGAACTGCGAAACCAACCGCAGAACCAAGTCAAATTGCAGCAACAGAAAAAACAATAGAAGATACAAAAAGTAACCATGCAGATAAATCACAGAAGGCGGAAAATAGTCAAACCAGAATAACGGTTGCATTGGGATTGCTCGCAATGGCAGGCGTTTTTTTTATGGCTTTTCGCATTTGGAGAAGACATCCTAGATTGCAGGAAGATTGCTATACCGATCTGCATACCCATATACTTCCGGGAGTAGACGATGGCTCGAAAAATATGGAAGAGACCTTGGCGATGCTTCGAAAAGCAAAAGAACAGGGGATTCGAACCATAATAGCAACGCCACATTATAAAGTGGGACAGCAGAAAAAGACAGCCAAGGAATTACAACAGATTCAAAACATGGTGCAGCAAACTGCCAAACAGGAAGGAATTACAATGGAAATTCTTTTGGGAAACGAGTTGTACTACAATAGTGAAATCTGTGAACGTTTGGACAAAGGTGAGGCACTGACCTTAGCAGGCAGTCGCTATGTATTAGTAGAATTTTCTGTAAGTTGTGAATATGGAGAAATGTATCATGGATTGCGAAAATTAATCCAAAATGGCTATATTCCAATTCTGGCACATATAGAACGATATGCCTGCCTGCATAAAGATAGGAAAAAAGAAAAAATAAAAGAATTGATTCGTCTTGGCGTTTATATGCAGATGAATACAGATAGCTTAAAAAGGTATGCGAATAGAAAATTAGTAAAAGAGGGATATATTCATTTCTTTGGAAGTGACTGTCACAATATGGGTAACCGAAAACCCAATATGCAAGATGGCATCAAAGAACTTGGCAGATCCGTAGACAGAGAACAATTGGAAAAAATTGTATTAGAGCATCCAAAGAAAGTAAGAGAAGATAAATATCTTTGATAAAAATTTAACTGTTCAGGGGGACCATTTGAAAAAAGATTACGGAAGCCCAATCGTATTATACATTGGGGACAAGGTAGCGTATCGGTCAGAACTGCTTGGAACAATGCCTGTGGAGTAGTAACGGATAGAAACAATGCAGCAGGAAACTATTTGGATGTAGAAGGAGTAGTTCAAAAGCCAGAAAAAGCGCACCCGCTGAATAGAAGAAAAAAGGGAGAAAGCGTTGGAGACATGATAGAAAATCAGATAGAACAGGAAGAAGTAGAAATTGATATTAGAGATATTTTTTATCTGCTAAAGGCACATATTATACAGATTATATTTGTTGGCATTCTTGCGGCACTATTAGCAGGAGTTGGCACAAAATGTCTGATTACACCCCAATATACCTCGACCAGTAAATTGTATATTTCAGGAAAAGGTTCCGTAATATCTTCACTGGCAGATTTACAAGTGGGAACACAGTTGACAAAAGATTATGCCGAATTGGTACAAAGTCGTGTGGTAATGGAAGACGTAATCAAAAAATTAGATTTAGATATGGAATATCAGGATTTGCTCGGTATCACAACCGTAAGCAATACAACGGATACCAGAATTTTGGTAATCAGCGTCACCTATCCAGATCCTAAGATGGCAAAGAAGATTGTAGACAAGATTGCAGAGGTAACGAAAAAAAGAATTAGTGAAATTATGGAAGCAGGAGAACCAAAGATTGTGGAAAAAGGATATGCAGAAGATATCCCAAGTAGTCCAAACCTAATGAAAAATGTAGTATTGGGTGGAATTTGCGGTGTTGCATTGACCATATTTATCCTAATCATACGTTATATACTCGATGATAAGATTAAGAGTCAGGAGGACATTGAAAAGTATTTGCAGTTAAATACATTGGCAATGATACCATTAGGCGAGGAAGAATATGACGGAAAGAAGAAAAAGGGGATAAGACGTTGGAAAAAATAACATTAGAAAAAAAGGAAAAACTGGATTTTCGTGCCAGTGAGGCATACAAGTCATTGCGAACAAACCTACAGTTTTGTGGAAGCGAGATTAAGGTCATTGCCCTTACCAGTTGCACACCAAACGAAGGAAAGACAAGTGTATCCTTCTACTTGGCAGAGTCATTGGCAGAAAGCGGAAAGAAAGTATTATTTATAGATGCAGATTTGAGAAAATCCGTTTTAGTAGGACGTTACGGTGTCGGAAAGATTAATGGTGGTCTGACCGAATATCTGGCAGGACAAAGGGAAACAGAGCAAGTAATCTATCAGACAGAGATTGACGGAATGTATATGCTGTTTTCAGGAGCCATTGCACCAAATCCTAGTGAATTATTAGGAAACCATCGGTTTGAAGCGTTGCTACAAAGTGCAAGAGAACAATATGAATATATCATTATTGATACACCGCCGCTAGGTTCCGTTATTGATAGTGCAGTGGTTGCACAGTTTGTAGATGGAGTCATTATGGTTATTGCCAATAATACCATCAGTTACAAATTTGCACAAAATGTAAAAAAACAATTAGAAAAAAGTAATGTCAAAATCTTGGGAGCCGTACTCAATAAAGTTCCAATGGAGAAAAAGGGTTACGGAAACTATTATGGCAATTACTATGGATATGGAAAATACTATGGAGACTATGGAAATTATGGCTCCAAGGAAGCAAAAGTGGAAGGTTAAAAAGACGTAGGATAGGATGTGGGATTATGGAGAAGAAAAATATTACAAATGCTGCAAGAACCTTATTGGTTCTATGGAACATTGGACTTTTTGCAACCGTATGGTCGTTATACTATAACGGTTATACATTTGAGAGTTATCGAAAATTAGGCGGAATAGTTTCTTGTCTGATCTATGGAATAATCTATTTATTTTTATGTCATTTGTATAAATCTTTTCGTATTGCTTCTATGCAAATTGGCGAAACGGTTTTTTCACAGGTGTTGTGTTTCGGAATGGCAGACTTGGTTTTATATGTGGAATGTTGTTTGATTCATAACCATTTCGTAAATTTGGTGCCTGGAGTGTTAACCGTATTGTTACAGATTGCAGGAAGCATAGGTTTGGTAGTGGCAACCAAACGCTATATGTTAGGTCATCTGCCACGTCAAAGCACCATAATCATCTACGGAAAAGAAGTTTCCAAACAAGAAATTCAGGAATTCAAAAATCGTCTGTTGAATAAATATGCCCACTTATTCGATGTTCAAAAAATGATTTCGGAGCGAGAGATTTCTTTTGGTATGGAAGAAACCATTTCCAAAGTTTCTACCGTATTACTTTATGAAGTATCCCACCGTGCGAGAAAAAAGCTGATGAAATATACCATTGCACAAAAGAAAAACATGTATTTCACCCCATCCATTGAGGACATTACTTTGCAAGGTTGCACCGAAAAGCATTTACTTGATACCCCATTATTGAAATACGACTATGTCTATGTCACCCCTTCCGAATATACGGGAAAACGATTGTTTGACATTGTACTTTCGCTGGTATTGCTGATTCTGACTTCACCATTTATGTTGCTAACGGCAATCGCTGTAAAACTGGAAGACGGTGGACCAATCTTTTTCAAACAAAAACGCTGTACCAAAAACGAAAGGGAATTTGAAATTATTAAATTTCGAAGTATGGTGGTAGATGCGGAGAAGAATGGTGTTACACCCTGTACCGAAAATGATAGTCGTATCACGAAAGTTGGAAACATAATTCGAAAAACCAGATTAGATGAATTGCCACAGCTGATTAATATCCTAAAGGGAGATATGAGTTTTGTAGGTCCAAGACCAGAACGTGTGGAGCATGTTGAAAAATACACAAAAGAACTTCCAGAATTTGCATATCGTATGCGTGTAAAAGGTGGCTTAACTGGTTACGCACAGATTTATGGAAAATACAATACGTCAGCTTACGACAAGTTGCGTTTGGACCTGACCTACATAGAAAATCAATCCTTTATCCTAGATTTAAAAATGATTATGCTTACGTTAAAAATCATGTTTATACCAGAAAGTACAGAAGGATTTGGTGCGGAGAAAAGCGTAGAAATGCGAGAAAAAGTAAAGAATAACAGAGTGTTTTTAGAGGAAAGAGTGCAGGCGAAGAAGGCTGCTAGATAGGTGGAGAAATGGGAGAGGAATTGGTATCAATTGTAATGCCTGCGTACAATTGTGCAGATTATATTGAAGAAACACTGCAATCTGTGTTAATGCAAACTTATGAAAATTGGGAAGTAGTCGTTGTAGACGATCAATCTACAGATGATACAAAAAAGATTGTGAAAGCGTTTGCGACAAAAGATAAACGTATTCGGTTGCTAGAACTGGAGAAAAACAGTGGAGTGGCAATTGCTAGAAATAGAGGTATTGTGGCGGCAAGAGGAAATTATATTGCATTTTTAGATAGTGATGACTTGTGGAGAAAAGACAAATTGAAGAAACAAGTTTCATTTATGAAAGAACGGCAATATGCTTTTACCTTTACCAGTTATGACTTGATTGACGAAGAAGGAAATGCTTTGCATAAAGGTGTGATGGTACCTAAAAAAATTGATTACAATACCTTGTTGTATCATACACCAATTTTTACCAGTACAGTCATGTTTGATAAAAGACAATTGGAACATATAAGGATGCCACTGCTTGCAAATGGTGAGGATGTGGCAACGTGGTTGAAGATGTTAAAGAAAGTACCATATGCATATGGAATACAAGAATGTCTGGTATCTTATAGAAAACGAAAACAATCCCTGTCCAAAGGAATTGTGACAAAGTTAATAAGAAGATGGAAAATTTATAGAGACTCGGAACAGTTACCACTGGGAAAAGCAAGTATGTTGTATGTGAAATATTTGTTTTGTGTGGTGAGGAAGAGGAAGAGAGTGGAGTGAAAGCGTGTGAAAATTGAGGTGTTATTGGCAACGATGCATCAAAAAGACTTTTCTTTTTTGGAAAAAATGAATATACAGACGGATGTACTTGTAATCAATCAATGTGATGAGGAAAAAATAGAGGAAATACAATTTAGAGGTCATCATGTAAAAATGATATATACAAAGGAAAGAGGATTGAGTAGAAGTAGAAATATGGCATTAAAGAATGCAACAGGAGATATTTGCGTGATTGCAGATGATGATGTTTGTTATTATGATGATTTGGAAAAGAACATACAAGATGCATTTAATGAATGCAAGGATGCAGATATTATTTCTTTTTCAGCAAAAAGAATTTTGAAAGATGGAATGACGCAAGAAACTTTTAGAAAGAAAAATGTGGTAAAGAGAAATTTATTTACAGTTGGAAAGGTTACTTCGTATGAAATTGCTTTTATAAGAAAAAAAGTTTTAGCATCAGGAATTTTGTTTGATATTAACTTTGGAACCGGATCAGGAAGGGTGCTACATGGAGAAGAAAATATTTTTTTGCGAGATTGTATCCGAAAGGGATTGAAAATATATTCTTATCCAAAATGTATTTTAGAGGTTATGGCAATTGAAAGTTCCTGGTTTAGAGGTTATGATCAAAAATTCTTTGAGGATTATGGTGCTATTAATGCAAGAAGTATGGGAATATTCTCGTTGATGCTTATTTTGTTAAATGTCATAAGGAAATATCCATTATACAAAAATACATTAACTCCTTTTGCAGTGTTGCAGCTTATGTGTAAAGGTGAGAAAAAATGGAGAAAGGAATATAGTAAAGGATAAAATGAAATTTAGTATCATTGTACCTGTATACAATATCAAGGATTATCTTGAAACTTGTATAAATAGTGTTTTGAAACAACGATATCAAGACTTCGAATTGATATTGATTGATGATGGCTCAGATGATGGAAGTGAAGAAATTTGTTGTAGATATGCGAAAGAAAATAGTAGTGTTAAGACTGTCAGACAGAAAAGAAATGTACGCAGTATTAAAGAAAAAGGCAAAAGGAATATGTAAATATTCTAAATATGGAATCTATCGAAAAATGTATTGTTTTATGCGTCTATTTGGATTACGAGCATTGGCAGCAGTGTTGTATATTCGAAATAGAGTTGTATTTAAAAGGAGAAATAAGAGGTTAAATACCAAGTTGTTGTAGAAAGGAATAAAAAATGAAAAGAACCATTATTAATCCAAATAAAAAAATGGATATTGGAATTGTAATATATATATTTATTTTTTTGTTTGAACCCCCGTTTATTCCCAAAATGAGAGGTTTGATTTATTTGAGCCTTTATAGCTGCATTATGATAATGTGCAGGTATAAAAAAACATATAAAAGTGTGTGGAAGATGAGTGGAATGACAACATGGATATTTTCATTGTCCTTCTTTTTCTTATATTCAATAGTTCCTGTGTATATTAGTATAGTGTGCTTTAACGATGTGGTACAGTTTGGACATTACATACATACATATGGACGATATTTTATATTAATAATTTCGATTTTGTGTTGTAGTACATATATTATTTTAGAGTGTGACCGAAAGAAATATACGATAGAAGATTTGATAAGAGTGATTTTATATGCAGGAATTTTGCAGGGGATTTGTGCAATTTGTGCATTATTGATACCAGAAGTCAAAGATTTATTTGTTAAAATGATGTCCACAGGTAATGAAGCGGATTCCTATTTTTATTCATTGAGGGCATATGGCTTTTCAAAAAATATGGTGGATGGCTTTGGATTAGGAACTGGAATTATAGCGGGGCTTTCCTGTATTTTAGGAAGAAGGGATAAACGTTATATTATTCTTTCAGTATTTTTGCTTTTAGTTCCATTGTTGAATTCGAGAACAGGACTTATCATTTATATGATTGCAATTGGAATATATATATTGGGATTGTTATGGGACCACAAGGTATTTGAAATTATAAAAATAGCGGTTATTGTAGGAAGCTGTGTTGTTATCGCACTTCAGTTTTATCAATTCCTATCAACATATAAACCAGAATTGGTTGCTTGGGTGAATAGTGGATTAGATGGTTTCTTTTCTGTTGTTCAAGGTGAAAAAGCTAATGGTGGTTCAATGGCTGTTTTAATGAAAGATAGTTGGTGGAAATTGCCAGATGGCATAAGATTTTTTATTGGAACAGGACATACCAGATATGGAGCAGAAGGATATTTACATACGGATGTGGGATATGTAAATGATATATGGTTTGTTGGCATTGTGGGCAGTATTCTACTATATAGCAGTATTTTACTGATTTTTTACAAAGCATTTAACAAGATAAAGGATAAGAATGGTAAATTGGTGTTACTGTTTTTGCTAATTTCTTTAGTTGTATTTAATGTAAAAACATGTGCGATTTCATATTATCCAGGGACAGCAATTATTTTTACCTTAGTATTTATGTATATTTATCGAGGTAAAGAGTTTAATTAGTTTTGAAAGTACAAAATAGAGGGAGAAAGATTGAAATTATGATACCAAAAAAAATACACTATTGTTGGTTTGGCGGAAAGCCAATTCCTGAAAAAGATCAAAAATGTATTGCATCTTGGAAAAAATATTGTCCAGATTATGAGATAATTAATATGGATATTTATCACTTAAAAGGAACGGAGATACTGCATTATTTTTACATTAAGGAACCTTTGTTTGTGGCATTAGCTAAAATAGTACAAGCCTTTTTGGGAAAAAATTATTTGGCATTTCATTTTGTAATAGGAATGCTAACCATGTATTTCTTATTACTAGCAATTTGGAAAAATAGTAAAAATATTTTTATGAGTATATATTTATACATATCTTTTTGCTTATTCTATGTTTGCATGAATCAAGTAAGGCAAATGTTGGCTATTTCCATTGTTTTATACAGTTTCTATTTTATGAAGAGAAACGATTTTAAAAGATATTGTATATGGATATTGATTGCAGCAATGTTTCATAATTCGGCTATTATTATGTTACCATGCTATTTTATATGTAAAATTAAATTTACAGATAAGGTTTTACGTAATTACATTATTGTGACGATTAGCTTATATATTGGTTATGGAATAATTCTTCAAATTTTATCAAATCTTCCATATGGTACATATATTACAGGGTATGATCATAAAAGCTTCGAATTGTCATCTATATTAAATTGGATTTACCGTTTATTGATTTTCATAGTTGTTATTTTCTTTAGAAAGACAACGATAGAAGGAGACGTAAATAATGGTAAACTTTACCATTTAGCGGCTATTTGTATGGTGATTCAAACTCTTGTTCTTCAAAATAATGTCATTGCAAGAGTATCAACATATTTTTATGCGTTCTTTATTTTTTTAATACCAGAGGTGATGAAAAATTTAAAAGGATCAAGAAGAAAATTTGTAATGACAATGGGAACATATTTAGTGTTTATGTTAGTCCATTACTTATATGTTAAGTTGTATTATCAAGGAACTCTAACATATCAGAGTATTTTTGATGTTAACAGAATATCGTGGTATTGGTGACAGTATAGTTTCTTTTGTCAGAAATGAGGTTAAGTAACATTATGAAACAAATAGATTTAGCAACAATCAAGCGAATAGAATTAAATATTCTATTAGAATTTGATATATTCTGCAAGCAAAATGATTTGAGATATATGTTAGCAGGAGGCACTTTGCTCGGTGCTATACGTCATAAGGGATTTATTCCTTGGGATGATGATATCGATGTTTGTATGCCAAGAGATGATTATGAAAGATTATATGAAATCTTAAAAAACAAAAAAATGAAAGATCGTTTCCGATTAATTTCTTATAGAGACAATTCTGCTATTTATCCTTTTTTTAAGCTTGTAGATGATTTTACGGTTGCAAGTGAAAATGCACTTCGTACAGGAGAAAATTTAGGACTTTGGATTGATATTTTTCCATTAGATGGGTGTCCGAAAGAGAAAAAAAAGGCTAGTCGAATGTTAAAGAAAATTGCTTTTTATAAATGGTTGATAAATATTAGTAACTGTAGATTAGGGACAGGGACAACAAAGTGGAAAGCAATTTTAAAAGCACCAGTGGTAGTGCTTACTCGATTTATCAATACACGTAAAGTAGCAGAACATATCAGCAAGATTTCACAATCCTATGATGTAAATAATAGTCCATGTGTAGCTTCTTTTTTAGGCTGTTATGGCGAAAAAGAGCAAATGCCGAGTAGTTTTTTGGAAACCGTTGAGGTGGAATTTGAGGGGCATATGTTTCCGACTAGCAAAGAATGGGAGTATTATTTAAGTAGTTTGTATGGAGATTATATGGAGTTACCTCCAGAAGATAAGAGAGTTCAGCATAGTATGGTTGCTTACTATAAAAATGAGGAGTAGAGAAATGAATATTGGAGTTGCTGGTGGTTTGGTTGGGCATGGATACTATGAACATAAGAAATATTTATTCGGAGGTAAAGAGGATGTGTGAGCATTCTGTCTGCCGTTAGTATTCGCAATATGGAGCTCCAGTATAGCTTGCAAGATTAACAGTAAAAGAAAAATGGAGGTTTGGTTAGTAATGAAAGTAGGGACCTTAAGTTTAAATATTAATGCTCCGGATTTTAATTATGGAGCTATACTACATAGCTATGCTTTTCAGCAGTATTTGTTGAAAGATGAGAATATAGATGGAGTGGAAATCATTGATTATGTTACACCTCGACTAGAAGGTCAAGATTTGGCTTCTCCTATATTTAATAGATTAAAAACAGGACATATAAAGAGCTTTTTTAGAAATACGGCTCACTTGAAAAATTATAATCGTAGATTAGAAAAATTCAATAAATTTGAAGAAAAAAACATGATAATTTCAAAACAGCAATTTACTCAGAAACTTTTACAGAAAAATATATTAGAGTATGATGTTATTATATGCGAAAGTGATGTTATTTGGGCACCTGGTTTTTTTGGGGGAGAGTTTGATAAGAGTTTTTTTGTGCGTTCAGTAGTATGGATGAAATGCGCAAGATAGCTTATGCACCGAGTATGGCAGATGGAAATTTAACAACTGATCAGAAGGAAGAATTTCATAGACTATTAAAAAAATTGGATTTTATTTCGACAAGAGAAAGGTATGCTGTAGAAATAATTAAAAAGTTTACTACAAAACCTGTGGAACATGTATTAGACCCTGTATTTTTATTAAATGCTAACGAGTATGTTAATATTGCGGAAAAGGTAGATGAAAAACAGGATTTTGTTTTATTATATTTACCTGTTGATGACAATAGACAGTTAAGATATCAAGCTTCAGAATATGCAAAAAGAAAAGGATTGCGTGTAATTGAAATCAGCACAAAACTAAAAAATAAAAGTGCATACACAGATAAGTGTATTGGGGATGCTGGAATTGAGGAATTTTTAGGATATATTAGTTCGTCAAGTATAGTATTTACAAATTCATTTCATGCAATATGTTTCGCAGTGATATTTCAAAAACAATTTTATGCATTTACAAGAAATTCTAGTGGAAAAGTCAGGGATATTTGCAGGGTCCTTAATTTAGAAAATCGTTTTATTAAGGAGGGTCAGACAATTAGGAAAGAAGAAAAAATAGACTATGAAAAAGTAAATATTTTATTGGAAAAAGAGATTGTCAAATCAAAAGAATGGTTACATAATGCATTATATTCAATGTGACAGAGGAGATAATATGGGATTTAATAAAGCTTCTAGAACAGAAAATACAAAAAAAAATATAGTATCTTCCATCGGTAATAAGATAGTTTTGCTACTATTAACGTTTATTTCACGGAGATTGTTTATACATTATATAGGAGTGGAGTATCTGGGGATTAATAGTCTTTTTTCTAATGTACTGACGTTATTATCAATGGCAGATATGGGAATTGGGACTGCAATGAATGTAAGTTTATACAAGCCAATTGCGGAGGAGGATACAAAGAAAATAGCTGCATTATTAAATTATTTTAGATGTGTATATCGTATCATAGCAGCAGCTGTATTCGGTATTGGAGTTTCTTTAGTGCCGTTTTTGAAATATATTGTGAATTTAGATACAAATATAGAACATCTATATTTGTATTATATTATATTTGTCATAAAAACTGCAGCTTCTTATCTTTATGCATATAAAACTTCTTTAGTTAAAGCTGATCAGAAGATGTATATAGTAAATAGAGTAGAAATTTATGTCAATTTATCGAAAATTCTAGGGCAGATAGTGGTTATATGTTTTTGGAAGGATTATCTTTTGTATATATTGTTAGATGTTGTCGGTGTAATAGCAACAAATGTCGTGGTTTCTAAGAAAGCGGATAACCAGTATCCATTTATAAATGAAACTATCGAATTAAAAAAAGACGAAAAGAAGGTGCTGTTTTCAGATATATCATCAGTATTTTTATATAAAATATCATGGAGTTTGTTGAATGGTACAGATAATATAATTATTTCGATTCTATTAGGGACTGTGTATGTTGGTTTGTACACGAATTATTATACTATTACTAGTAGTGTGGAGTTGTTGATAGGATTACTTTTTGGCTCGATCACAGCGAGTATTGGAAATTTAGTTGCTACAGCTAGTGCAGAAAAAAGATTTGCGACATTTAAAGTAATGCAGATGGTTAGTTTTTGGATGTGTGGAGTGGTTTGTGTATGCTTGTTTTGTCTAACACAGGATTTTATTGGACTTTGGGTAGGAAAGGACTTGCAGCTTGATCAATTAACATTAATTGCAATAGTATGTAATGTTTTTTTCTCCATATGCATGCGTCCTGTTTGGACATTTAGAGAGGGTACCGGGATGTACAAACAAATACGGTATATTATGTTTGTCACGGCTATACTCAATTTGACATTGTCGATTATCATGGGGAAATTTTTAGGGCTTAGTGGTGTTATTTTTGCCACATCGCTTTCTAAAATATTAACATATTTTTGGTACGAGCCTAATATCCTTTTTCATAATTTTTTCAAAACAAGTTCAATTAATTATTATATATCGTATTTGAAAAATATTGGGTTACTGGGAGTTGCTTTGGTATTTGGATTTTTGTGTTGTAATGTGATTTCTGGAGATACATATTTGGGATGGGCAGTAAAAGCTACAATTTGTTTTATGAGCGTAAATTTGGTGTACTATTTGAAATATAGGAAAACAAAAGAATATAGTGAGATTAAAAATAAAATTCAGAATATGCTGCATATCTAGTATAGATACAATGTAAGTAGGAGTTGAATTAGAGATTGGTAGGAGTATGTTATGGGAAAAAATATTGTATTAGTAGGGTTAGCGTTTGATGAAAACTTGGGGGACCCTATGATTTATCACTGTACAAAATCTATGATCAAAGAAGTGATGAGGGAACAAGATTGCTCTTGTGAATTGAGGAAATTAGATTTGTATGGCAGGAAAAAGAAAAGTAACAATTTTGTAGAGTTACAGTATGAACGTGTAATTAAAAAGTTGGTTAATCTTACCGCCCAATATGATGCATATACGGATAAGAATTTTAAGAGCAGGTGCGAAGAACTAATTGATAAAGAAACCTGTGGCATAGTTTTTGTGGGTGGAGGTATAATTAAGTATTGCTATCAAGTAATATCCCCATATGTAATATATATATTAGAATTAGCGGATAAGAAAAACATACCAGTGATGTTATCTGGTGTCGGAGTAGAGGGATATGACGAGAAAAATTTGGAGTGCATGAAACTAAAACAGGCCATTAATTTTGATTGTGTTAAAAAAATATCAACAAGAGATGATTATGAATTGTTATCTAAAAAGTATATAAATAATTCTAATATACAGATATCACAGGTGTATGATCCGGCATTATTTTGTAAAGATTATCTAGAAATTAGTAGTGCCAAATTTTTCAAAAATGGAATTGATGAAGTAATTGGATTAGGTATTGCAAGAGGAAATATTTTTCGGGATTATGGCATCCAAATTTCGGAGGAAGATGTAATCCAGTTTTGGGTTGAAATGTATAAAGTGTGCAAAGATAACAGAAAGGAGTGTGTTATTTTTTGCAATGGATTAAGAGCGGATTATATATTTGCAAAAAGGGTTGCAAAAAAAATAGATAAAAATAATTGGAAATCTATCTTAGTGAAAAGGGCTGAAAATATTGTTGAATTGGCAGAGACCATAGCTGGATTGGATAGGTGTATTGTTACTAGATTGCATTCAAGTATAATTGCAGAGAGTTTTGGGATTCCATTTATGGGAATTGTTTGGAATGAGAAACAAAGAATGTTTGGAAGAAGTATTGGATGTGAGGACAGATTCGTAGACATAAGCAGGGTTAATCCACATAAGTTATATGATGAGCTTATGTTACAGTCAAACAATGTTAAGGTTTATCAGCAAACAACAAAGCAAGAATTGCAATCCTTTTTAACACAATGGTGCTTAATTTAAATGCTAATTCGCCAAATTTCTATAGTAAATCTTTATAACTTATTCACCATTCTGGAGAAAATGGATGGTTGGAATATAAAGGAAACTTCAAACATACTACATATCCTTTAAAATGGAAGAAGGAATACTACTATGAGTTTGATAAAGGGATTACATCATGTTTCATTTAACACGATTAAGAAAGTCTCCCACTTCTATTGCGCAGAGCAATAAGTGGTGGGTGGGGACTCGCTTGTATCAGGAGGGGTACAAGCCTCTTCTGATATGTTGTACTAGCAGCAAATCGTGTTAGGAGCAAGCAGCAATGCGGATTGCGAATATCTTTGATTCTTAGAAAAAACATCTCGGTCATTCGACCAAGTCTTTCAGAAATAGAAGTAACTAAAACTAGAAGAAAAGACGTTTTTTTGCTATACTAAAAGAAAAACAATATGTTTCCCAAAAATTTTTTTTCGAAGGTTTGGCACTTTTAAATTTTGCAAGGGAGTGTTGGTGGATGAAATTGATTTTTTTGGGGTGATATTATAATGGAGTGGGTCCGATTGCGTGATCTGCTCCGTTGAATGTGGAGTTTTCCACTTTGTTCTATTCGGAAGGAGTGCATTTGCATGGGAGTATATTTTAATCCGCGTAATGAGAGTTTTACGCAGGCAAAGAATAGCAGGATTTATATTGATAAAACAGGGTTGATCCAAGAATTAAATATGAGATTATCTACAGAAGATAAATGTATTGCAGTAAGCCATGCAAGACGTTTTGGAAAATCTCATGCTGCGGGAATGATAGATGCCTATTATAGTCTTGGCTGCGATTCCACCAAACTATTTGAGAATACAGAGATTGCGAAATGTGCGGATTTTAAGAAGTATATGAACCAATACAATGTGATTCATCTGGATATTTCGTCTTTTTGGGATTCGTACAAAGAGAACATTGTGGAGAAGATTACAGAGTATGTCTATAAAGATTTTAGAAAAGAGTTTGGAGAGGAATTGGATTATGGGGAACGTTTTAGCTACGTGTTGATGTCGGTTTATCAAAAAACGGGGATTCCATTTGTTATTATCATTGATGAATGGGACTGTGTCATTCGAAACAGTCATGACAAGAATTTAGTTCATAAGTATTTACAATTCCTGCATTCCCTGTTTAAATCAGAGGAATCGAAGTCATTTTTGGCATTAGCATATATTACCGGGATTTTGCCGATTAAGAAAATCGTGGATGAATCGGCGTTAAATAATATTCAAGTCCGATTACGCAGTATTATGGATTTACAGAAGAAGAAGTGAAAGAACTTTGCCGAAAATATGATGTAGATTTTGACACTACAAAGGCATGGTACAACGGGTATTTGATAGATGGTATGCATATGTATAATCCAAATTCCGTATCTATGGCGATGAAGAAACGGGGGTTTTCTTCTTACTGGAAGAATACCTCTTCGTTTGCATCCATTAACACGTTTATTACTATGAATTATGCAGGGTTAAAAGAGGATGTTTTGACGATGCTTGCTGGTGGGAAGGTTCGGGTGAATACG